>NZ_JAFAGS010000047.1 GCF_019237635.1 Pluralibacter sp. | reverse complement strand
GCCGAACAACTGCTTTACCCTGTACATTGCCGTTTCGGCTATTGAGCGACGATTATAATCTGTCGTCCATCTCCACCGGGCATTGCTCCCGCTCAGCCGTTGATTCGCCACTGCACGGTTTCGGTCTGCATATTCACCTGACCAGTATCCCGCACCTTTCCGGGGAGAGATAAGGGCACTGATTTTCTTGCGACGCAGTTCGTCGTGGCATAACCGTGTATCGTAAGCCCCGTCTGCCGCCGCAGCCTTTATTTTCCGGTGCGTCTGTCGGATAAGCCCCGGGAAGGCTTCTGCATCGGTCACGTTGTTCAGCAACAGGTCTGCGCAGATAATTTCATGTGTTTGTGCATCAACGGCCAGATGCAGCTTTCGCCAGATACGACGCAGCTCCTTGCCGTGCTTTTTCACTTTCCACTCACCTTCACCGAAGACTTTCAGCCCTGTGGAATCAATCACCAGATGCGCTATTTCACCCCGGGTGGGTGTTTTAAAACTGACATCAACCGACTTCGCTCGTTTGTTGACACTGGTGTAATCCGGGCAGCGCAAAGGAATGCCCATCAGGGCAAAAATGGAATCAATAAAGCCCTGTGCGGCCCGCAGGGTCAGCCGGAAAACGCGCTTAACGACCAGAACGGTCGTGATGGCAAGGTCTGAATAACGCAGAGGTCTGCCTCGTGATGAGGGCGTTGCTGACTCGTACCACGCCTGAATGGCTTCGTCGTCCAGCCAGAAAGTGACGGAGCCTCGATGAATGAGGGCTTTGTTGTAGGTCTTCCAGTTGGTGATTTTGTACTTCTGCTTTGCCACGGCACTGCCTGTATTATCAGGATAATCCGTGATCTGATCCTGCCGTTTGCCAAAAGTTCGATTTATTCAACAAAGCCCATGCTGCTTGAAAATGTGAAGTGGTATCCGTACCAGTGAGAAAATCAAAGAACACATAGCGACCTCTTCGCTTTCAACGAAAGCCGTATCAAACAACAGCGGTAGTGCAGCCATAAGCACAACGTAGAAATATGAGAATATGTACATCCCACCGGGAATGAACCTGATATGAAAATAATTTCGGCATTCATAGCTATATTATTTTTATCTGGCAGTGTATTTGCGACTGATTGCTCCACTGTGGAGGAAATGGACACTGCCGACACCGCAGCCAGTAAAATACATAACTGGACGGGCGTTAATTCATTTTACAGCCACTTCAGGCAATGTGATGATGGCTATATTTCAGAAGGAATGTCAGCTACCGTGGTTAACTTGCTCGCCCACAAATGGGGAGATACAGCGCAACTGGAGAAAATAACCAACCAAGATAAAAATTTTAAAACGTGGGTACTTAATCATATCGATACCAGCGTTAACTATGATGATTTAGACCTTATTATCAAAAATGCAAGGAATGAATGCCCAGCCAATAGTAATAATTTCTGCAAAAAAATTGAAAGCGCTGCCAATCAGGCATTGCAGGAAATGACAGCCCCAGCGCCATAATTAACCATTAAAAAAGGTTCATCGCGGGTTAGCGTGAACCTTAGCGAGCGACCACGGGTTATGCTCCGCCCTTCCTGTAATTACTGCATAGGTAAAGGATCGCCACCAGTAGCAAGCAACCTTTTCGCTTCATCACGCTTTGTTCTGGTCTCAGCTTGGGTGACGGGGGATATACACCGAAAACAACCCGCTTTTCTTTACCGCCGACCAGGTATTTCATGCGCCAGCTTTTGGTGCCATTGGGGAAAACCTCAAGATACATTCCCCGCCGTCTGACAGTTTGTAGGCTTTTTCCTTCGGTTTTGCCGCTTTAATTCCTGTAGCTGTCAATTTCATTTGGGGGCATCGACTTTATTGAACCTGAGAATGCCCCCAATAACGCCCCCATTCGAGAATAGAGATCAACGCAAGTAGAGCATATGAGACACTGAATCGGTCAAAAGACGCATGATTACTGGATTTAGCAGACTTCACTGGAGGTTGGAAGAAGTGAATTTGGCACGCCCTACAGGATTCGAACCTGTGACCCACGGCTTAGAAGGCCGTTGCTCTATCCAACTGAGCTAAGGGCGCACACAGAAGAGAACTTCACGGGGTGAAGCGCGAGGAATTATACGGTCCCACACTGGCGAGTCAATGCCTTTTCCCGGCATCCCGTCGTACTTTGGGTTTGAACAACATCAACTGCTTAAACGTTAGTCACTTTTCCCTTCCAATGACTAAGAAATATCTCCCCCCAGTTTAAGCTCCGCCTGGTACCCTCGTGGCAGGCTCTCATCAACAATGACTAAACCCGTGTTTTATTGGGAAGAATAGCGGCGAGTTTTCCGCTAACTGCAGAAAAATCAGGTAAGATTTATCCCTCCTGGCGGAGCACCATCCCAGGCCCGGGAGAATTTACCGGGTGTGCTGTGAGGGAAGGAATGCGCACGGTGAGACGCAGGGAAAGGCGAAGACGAAACATAGCGGAGGAACAGGGCTACCAGCTCCCCTTACCTCACTTTGCGTTGATTGAAAGCGCCGACCTCTTCAACCCTGCCGCTGGCCTGACGAAGCACACCGCCGACCCGGTGCTGGTCACACACGACCGCTATCTTATATACGGAATGCGCCATAGTGCGGCGCCGTTAAGCCTCTGTCGCATCTACGACACGCTCGCGGACGCCTTTGCCAATGTAAAGCATACCGCTCCCGTCAGCCTGATTGTCGACCCGGAGGGCCTGGCGCAGCCACTATTAACCACGCTTGATCTCATTCGGCAACAGCAAAAATATACGCCAGGCCTCGTCGTCACACTGCTGCTTTCTACATCACAGCAGGACGTTCAGCATTTCGTCAAATCCGCCTGCCGCTGCATAATTTTCAGGCGTCATGCGGTGATTGATGCCATACGCCAGACGCCAACAGCCTCAGACACACCGACGGCCAGAGGTGATTTTAATGCCCGCGAATGGGGCATTTTGCTGCAACTGGCGCAAGGGCGAACGTTACGGGAAATTGCCCGCGAGCAGCAGCGACCGTACCACCGAATCATTTATCGACTCAGCTGCATTTTAACGCGGCTAAAATATAATCAACGTCAACAGTTGCTGCGTCTTTTGCAACAAGTGAATAATCACGCTTGTGAAAATACACCGTACTAACTTGTTAATTCTTACTTGAATTTAGGAAATTACTTATTTTTATGTTAAAAAATGGTAAATTTGCAACATTTAAAAAACAATTACAACTATTCCTAAAAAGGCAATCCCGCCGTGATAAACAACCACACAGCGACCTGCGACTGGTATGTTCCACTCATAACCGGTTTACCCGCGAGGATCGTCGGTCATTGACCCAAATGGAAGATGAGCAGCACGCCATTTCCCCCGGCGCATTTCTCTTACCAACAGAATATTATTCTAAATTGATTTCAACGTCGTTACGCCAGGAAAAGACCGAGTTTCCCCCCTCAAAACGTGCGATAGAGAAGGATTTTCTGATGATAACTGTCTGTTAGTCAGGAAAAACTATATTTGGTAATATAATTAACAAATGATAAACACATGGTTGTTAATTTTGTTTTTAATAATTAAATAAGAATTAAATACCGTCATATTAAAAATAACCAGAAAGAGTATCCATACGAAATTTCCTAAATTGTCTTACTCAGAACATCATAATTAGTAAAGCGCTTTGTGAACTTTACAGGCTTTTACGCAAAACGTTAGACGGTATAATCAACGCCGTTAAACGTTTAATACTCAAATAATTGCTCATTGATTACCTTTACGTTCATCGACCAACACACGCTTAACCAGGGATACACTTACAATATCCAGGGAAACACGCTTCGCGCTCCGGAAGCTCTTCTGCCGAACGTGACTTCTTCAAGACTCAGCATGGCGTTATATAAAATCTGAGGAACAGATTATGAAACCATCTTCCGTCATTATTATGGACGAACAACCCATCGTCAGAATGTCGATAGAGATTCTTTTGCAGAAAAATAAAAATATTCAGGTGGTACTTAAATCGGGTAATGGTCGCGAAGTCCTTGAGCATGTTCGCAAGCATCCGACCGACCTGGTCATCCTTGATGTTGAACTCCCTGGTACAGATGGATTCTCTTTACTCAAAAGAATCAATGAGATAAACAGAAGAACCAAGGTTCTTTTTCTCTCATCTAAATCGGAAAATTTCTATGCAGGCCGCGCAATCCGCGCTGGGGCGAATGGTTTTGTCAGTAAGCGGAAAGATCAAAACGATATATATAAAGCCGTTGAAATGTTGTTATCAGGATATTCTTTTTTTCCCACAGATACGCTTAGCGCACTGAGCCGTAGCCACATTCGCCGTGGCGAAAAATCGGAACTTCCACTTTCCAACCGGGAAGTGATGGTATTACGCTATCTGGCCAATGGCTTAACCAACAAAGAAATTGCGGACAAATTATTATTAAGTAACAAAACCATTAGCGCGCATAAGTCTAATATATTTTCCAAACTGGGCGTGCGCACGATCGTTGAGCTTATCGATTATGCGAAAGCGCATGAATTACTTTAACCCTCGGCCCTCGACGTCGGTACGCGCCCGGTGGAAAATACGGCTCAATTATAATTAATCATGAAGGTGGCATCCGCATCAGCGCTCCCTGCCTGTGGATCGTCTGCGGTAGCAATATAGTTGGCATAAAACTGCAGCGTGACATTCCCCTGCGCATCCACCGCTACGTCGCGGCTTGCCTGCTGTAACGGCAGGCGGCTGCGATCGTTATCGCGGAGCTCAACGGCAACCCGGCTGGCGCTGCTGCTGGCGTTGAGCGCCAACAGCGTCGGATCTGCGCCATCCGCTTTACCGGCAAAGGTAATCGACGCTGCACCCGGCGGGCATCCGGTAAGCCGAAGTGTGAAAGGCACGACATTCGTGGTGCTTCCGGCCTGCCGCAGCTGTTTCGTCGGCCAGCGCCCCAGCGGTACTGACTTATCGCTGTCGCCGCCCTCCACAACGCAGGTGAAATCCACCACGTTGCCGGTGAGCTCAATATTCACCTGTCCTAGCGGTGTGTCCGCCAGTGCGGGCAGCGCGGCGGCTATTCCTACCAGCATGATGCCCCTCGCTATCCACATCACCTTCATCCTTTCTTTAATCATAATCAACACGCAGATAGCCGCGGGCCGTGAACGGCCCTTCCGCCGGTTTCTTACCGGTGATGCTGACCGGCCAGGCTCGAATGCCGACCCGCGCCTGAGCGCTGGCATCCAGACGGAACGGAATTTTACTGCTGATGGTATTCGGCGTGAGCGGGTTGCCGCTGCTGTCGGCAACGATAAACCCAAGATCCGGGTTATCAGAGACCATCGCGTTCCCCTGCACACTGCTGGTTTCAAGGCGCATGCTCAGGTAAGCCTGGGCCTCCACGTTGGTACATTTGATGCCCACCGTTTTTTGCTGCACCGCCACGCCCTGCGGGCGATTGCCCGCCCCGGCTTCGCTAAACAGCGACGCGCCAATGTCGCCAAAATCAAAGCGTACGACGGTACCGGCATCAATTTCACAGTTTTGCGGAACGTTAATGGTTCCGCTGTAGCTGATGGTGTAAACCGGCGTGGTCAGCGGGTCGCCCCTGGTGGTGGTGACATACACGCGGAACATCGTTTGCCGGGGAATCACCACCATATTGATAAAACGCTTAGTCACCTTCAGGCGAAACACCAGATTGGAATCCTGAACCCCAAACGGTTTTTGCAGCGGCACATTCGCGTCGTTACCCATCTGGATATAATTTCTTGGCGGCCAGAAAGTTCCGGCATAGCTGTCGGTTATCTGCATCGCGCCATCGAGGTAGTCATTTAACTTTAAATACTGAAACTTACCGTCCGTGCTGGTGACCTGAAAATCCGTCACGTAGCTGCGCATTGTCGAACTTCCGTGGGTACCGCTCGGGCAAACGGCGTTCACACCGACCCAGCCGGATTTATTGCTCAGGGTGACTATCTGTCCCACCTGATTGTTCGCGCTGGTAAAGGTGTCGGTTAAGTCATAGAACACATCCGTAGCAACCCCTTTTTCGTTGTAGCACACGGTGGCCCAGACCTGGGTCGACGAAAGCGCCAGCAACAAGGCCGACAGGCGCAAGAATAAAGTGGTTGCATTAGCGATCACAACGAACCTCCGTCAGGGTAATGGCCTGTTGCAGGCTCTTTTCGGGCAACGTGTACGGCGCGCGGCATTGCTCCCCGGCCCCCTCGCCCCACTGGATTAACAGCTCGCCGCGCAGCGGCAAACCGCTCAGGTAGATTTGCCCATCATCGCCAACCATACTGGTTATCCCCCGGCTGGTTTCGCGCACGATGGCGCCAAACGGCACCGGCTGCGCGCCACGGCGGACGGTGATAAGCGCCCGCACGCCAATACGGGTATCAAACGCGGCGCGCACGACGGCCCCTTCGGTCGGCACGACGCTGCTGACGTTGTTTTCAATATCGGTATTGTTGCCCATGGAGTTCGGATCCAGCGCCACGCGGTTGTAGCGGTAGACCGTGGCGTACGGCATCACCGCGTATCCGCGCCAATCGGTTTTCACTCCCGTCTGATTTTCCACGCTAACGCCGGTGGCCCCCGGGGCTTTAATCAGCACATTGGTATCGCCCAGCGGCTGGCTGAAGGTCACGCCGTCAGCGTGAGCCAGAATGCCGCCCGCCGCCTGCCAGTTGAAATCATGCTGGTCGCGGTCGTAGTTATAGGCCGCGCCGAGGGTGCCATAGGTCGCCTGCCAGTTCGCGCTGGCGCTGCCTGTCGCTCCACGGCCGCTGGCGTTGCCCTGGGTCACGCTGTAGTTGAGGTTATTACCCTCCAGTAGCGTTCCGCTCACGCCGCTCTGCCAGCTGTCATCGCCGTTGCTGTTGCGGCTGGCGGCAAAGGTCGCGTAGGCGCGGTTCAGCGCCCCTTCCCCCGGACTGAAAATACTGAACGGAACCGACAGGTTAAATGCGACGATGCGCTCGGTCCCCGGAATGCCGACCGAGCGATTCCATGACCACGACAGCGAATAGCTGACGCCGCGCCAGCCGCCGGAATACCCGAGCTGATACCAGGTATTGGTATCGCTGGTGCCCCAGTAGCTCTGCTCGCTCCCGGAGACATACAGCGAGCCGATGCTCCCCAACGACTGCGACACGTTGACCTGAAAACGCCCTCTTTTGTTCATCGTCAGGTTGTGGTAGCTGATGATATCCGGCACGCCGTCTTTATCGTTTTTGTTATCGCTGTACTGGTAGCCGCTCATGGTTTTCCACGTGGTGTCATCCAGGGTGAAGAACCCTTCGGTGGAATAGCGATACCCCAGCAACTGGAAGTTGGTGCCAACGCTGTTCAGAGATTTGGCATACAGAAAGCGTAAGGACTGCCCCTGGTGGCGACTGTCGTCCGCCAGCTGACTGCGGGCATGAGTGACATCCAGCGATATCGCCCCCCAGTCGCCGAAGTTTTTCCCCGCGCCAATGGCGACTGCCGTGTAGCGCTCCGACAACTGCGTGCCGCCGTAAAGCGTAAACCCGCCGTTGAGGCCGGCAATCAGCGTCCCCTGGGCGAAGAACGGTGTGGACTGGTCGCTGTTCCCTGAGCGGTAGTCGCCCGCCACCAGATCGTATTTCATTCGGCCCTCGCGCTGCAGCAGCGGTACAGAGGAGTACGGCACGGTATAGCGCTGCTGGCTGCCGTCTTTTTCATCGACGGTCACCTCAAGGTCGCCGCTGGAGGAGGTCGGGTTAAGATCGCTGATGGCGAACGCGCCGCTTTGTACGTAGCTTTGATACACCACGAACCCGTTCTGCCGGATGGTCACTTTGGCAGGCGTTCGGGCGATACCGCGCACCGTCGGCGCGAACCCCTGCATACTGTCGGGGTACATGCTGTCAGACGAGTAGAGACGCCCACCGCGAAAGCCGACGCTGTCAAACACGTCGCTGCCGGTATTGCTGTCGCCAAGCACCAGCTCGCTTTTCCATGGAATGATGGCGCGCTGCAGCCAGGTCGCCACATTGTTCCAGCTGTTCTGATACTGACCATCGTTACGGGAGTAGTTCCAGGTACCGCTGTTGCGCAGCCGCCAGGGACCATAGTTGAGCCCGCTTTGCAGGCTGAGAAAATAGCTGTCGTCGTTCGTGCCCTTGCTGCCGCTAAAGCTGTAGTTCACCAACGCAGCCGCTATCCCTTCATCCCACTCTTCCGGCGGAATATAGCCACGGGCGCTGTTAAACATCGCTGCCTGCGGCAGGCTGATGCTGAGCTTCATCGCCGCAAAATCAAACGCCACTTCACTACCCGGAATCACCGTTTCCAGCGGAACACAGGCGTCGGCGGCGTAGTCGGCGAGCGCCGGAAACACCGCGCGATTCACCCCAAGACGCGTCAGTTGCGCGCGGGTAATACACGGCGCCAGACCGCCTGCCGCCGGATGCTTGACCTCTGCGGCGGTAAACGCCAGATCCTGCGCGCCGATAAACTCCTCGTTACGCCAGATATCCACCCGGTACACGCCCGCAGGCTGCTGGTTGCCTTTCTCAAAACGGGAAAGATCGGCCACGCCAGCTTCATCGTCGGACAGAAATGCCGGATTAAAGTAGCTCTCGGCCCACACGGACGAAGAGAACCAGGCGCCGGAAAGCGCCAGCGCCAGTAGCCGAAGCGCAGGCCAGTGATGGGCTGTCATGTTCGTTTTCCCGGCTGGCATTACAGGCTCACGCGGCGTGCAGGCGTAATCGCCCCATAGTCATTCACGCTCTGCCAGCTCAGCGCTCCCTGAAGGTCGCCGGGAACCGCCACGCTGGCGCTACTTTTCGGCGCCACCATCACGTTATCAAGCTTGCGTCCGGCGATTTGCAGATTCACCAGCGTGATGTAATACGGCGACGGATTGCTGACGCTGACCGCGTTGCCCGCCCGGGTAAATTTCAGCTGGTCGAGCGCCTGCGTCGGCTGTAGCGGCAGGTTTTTCGGACGAACGAAGAGCTTAATGCGCGACAGAATCGCCAGTTGCAGTACGTTTTTGCCGTCGGCATCCGCTTTATTGACGGAGGGGATCGCCTTCACGTTCATCCAGAACAGGGATTCGCGATCGCTCGGCAGCGCAGGTCCAGCGTAGATAATCCGCAGCGTGTTTTCACTTTTCGGCTCGCTAACGAACAGCGGCGGCGTGATAACGAAGGTCTTCTCCTTCTGACCGCTGGCGTTTTCAATCCAGGCGTTGATCAGATAACGCTCCTGAGGATTGCTGTTGCTCAGCGACAGCGCGCTCTGTTTTGCATCCGCCGGATAGATAACGCGGGTTGCCCCCAGCGCGATACCGCCCGCCGCCTGCGCCGGTAGCGCAAACGTTAGCAACAATAGCGACAACGCAATAACCCCGTTGAATAAACGATTCATAACCGTAAACCCTGTAATTTTATATTTTCTGGTCAGACTCAACACGCTTATGGATAAATGAGGGTGAACCAGACATCCGATGTGATAGCGCCAGGCGTCAGCGGCAGAGAAATAACCCGGTAACGCGCGCTAAAATGCAGCGCCATTTCCCCGGTGGGGACCGGGAAATAATTTACCGGCGACGCGTTGGGAATAATCATCTGTTGTTTATTATCAAATAACGCCAGGCCTAACCCGCTCCCGGCAGGCACACCGCTCACCTGCGTGGCGGCAAGAAATACCTGCGGATCTTCCGCCGGGCTTAACCCCTGAAAGGTGACCCCCACCAGACGCGAAATGTCCGTCCGGCAATCCACCAGCTTCAGCGTAAAAGGAACGGTGACCGTTGAAAAACTCCCCACTCCGGCAAAGGTGTTGGTGCGATACTGTCCCATCTCAATTCGCAGATCCTGGCTCTCCGGCGCCACGGCGCACGCGCCGTTAACCAGCTCGCCGCGCATCTGTACACGACCGCCGTCGACCACCACGCGATGGGCGAAGGCAGGCGGCGCGGCAGCGTACAGGCCCACGAGCAGCGGTAGTATCCTTAGCATCATCATTCCCCGATTCGGGCTAAAAAGCGCCTCCTCCCTGAGGCAATGACCATCCTGAATCTGGCGTCAGCCTTATTCGTACTTCATGACGAACGTTGCGTCAGCGTTCGCCTGTCCCGGCTCAGCGGTGTCTGCCGTGGCTTTGTAGCGCGCGCTGAAGTGCAGGGTGTTGGTCCCCTGATACAGGTTTTGCGCTACGGAGAACATGCTACCGTTCGGGGTCAGGGGGGAGGACGCGCTGTCGAGGATTTCGATACCGACGCCTGTGGCGGTTGAGCCATTGTTGCCCGACGTCACCGCAAGCAGGGTCTTGTCCTGACCGTCAATCTGACCGCTGAATGCCACCGCAGCAGTCGCCGCAACGCTCGGATCGCAGTCGTTCAGCACGATATTGAACGGGATTTTTGCCGACGTCGTGCCCACTTTGGTAAAAGTGGCGGTTCGGTACTGACCCAGTTCAACCGTTTGGTTAGAGGACTCCGTGCTCACCGCGCACGCCGCGTTGACCAGTTCGCCTTTAAAATGCACATTGCCGCCGTTTACGGAAACCGTGTCGGCATGCGCCACGGAAGCGACGAGGCCGAGCGTGGCAACAAAAGACGCTGCTATTTTGCTAAATTTCATAAATGTTCCTTGCTAGCTATAATTATTCGCACGATGGCGAATAACCCAAAGTCATTCGCACAACAGGCCTGCCCAGAGGCTTGAAATAACGCCTGAAGCAGTATTCATAAATTATCCGGAAATAATTGACACAAAACATGTATAAAGACTGCGAATAAACTCAGTCACGTCCTAAAAATAAATAAGAAAAAGCCTGTAAATATAATGCGAATGACCGCCGTTGTCGCAAACACGGCACAATCTCCTGTTTGGTGCGACCGTCGGCATACAAAAGTACAAACGATGACTGACATCACGCCCGGCTTCTGCCAAAATATGCACATCCCCCCTTTGGTAAGTGACAGATGGAATCCTCTCTCTGATGGCAGCAAAGATTATTGACGGTAAAACGATTGCGCAGCAGGTACGCTCTGAGGTTGCGGTGAAAGTACAGGCTCGTCTTGCGGCGGGAAAACGCGCCCCCGGACTGGCCGTTGTGCTGGTCGGCAGCAATCCTGCGTCGCAAATTTATGTCGGCAGCAAACGCAAAGCATGCGAAGAGGTGGGTTTCGTCTCCCGCTCCTACGATCTGCCGGAAACCACCAGCGAAGCCGAATTGCTGGAACTGATTGATACCCTGAATGCCGACAGCGCGATCGACGGCATTCTGGTGCAGTTGCCGCTGCCTGCGGGTATCGATAACGTCAAAGTGCTTGAGCGTATTGCGCCCGATAAAGACGTTGACGGTTTTCACCCTTATAACGTTGGCCGCCTGTGCCAGCGCGCCCCGCGTCTGCGCCCGTGCACGCCGCGCGGCATCGTCACGCTGCTCGAGCGCTATAACATTGATACCTACGGCCTGAATGCGGTTATCATCGGCGCCTCGAACATCGTTGGCCGCCCGATGAGCATGGAGCTGCTGTTGGCGGGTTGTACCACCACCGTCACCCACCGCTTTACTAAAAATCTGCGTCACCACGTGGAAAATGCCGATCTGCTGGTCGTTGCCGTCGGCAAGCCGGGCTTTATCCCGGGCGAGTGGATCAAAGAAGGCGCGATTGTTGTTGATGTGGGCATTAACCGCCTCGAAAACGGCAAGGTCGTGGGCGATGTTATTTTTGACGATGCCGCCGTGCGCGCCTCGTACATCACGCCAGTACCCGGCGGCGTGGGTCCAATGACGGTCGCCACCCTGATTCAGAACACCTTGCAGGCCTGCGAGGAATATCACGACGTAGAGGACGCGTAACATGGCATCTTTTTCTTTAGGCAAACACCCGTACGTTGAGCTTTGCGATCTGCTGAAGCTGGAAGGCTGGAGCGAGAGCGGCGCGCAGGCGAAAATCGCCATCGCCGACGGACTGGTGAGCGTAGACGGCGTAGTAGAAACCCGTAAACGCTGCAAAATCGTCGCCGGTCAAACCGTCAGTTTTGACGGTCAACGTGTTACCGTTACCGCCTGACGCGTCTGATGCCCGGCGGCGTTCGCTTGCCGGGCAGTTCCCTTTCGAATGTCCTTACCCCCCTCGCGGTTAATTTTCGATCGACTTCAAAGAATCACCATTTCCTCTGCCCTGATGTGAAATTTAAGTTGCACGACTTTCCGGCTTCTTACACGATAAGTAGAACGTTCTACTAAAACGTTCTACTTACAACAACAGCGCATATTAAGCGCCTATCAGGGTCTCCAGTCGGGGGGAATCAGCATGAGTCTGTTCTCAGGATTTGTTAAATCTTTATCAAAATTATCAATGATTGGCCGCGCCTTAATGCTGCCAATCTCACTGTTGCCCGCGGCAGGTTTGCTGCTGGCATTCGGCGACAAATTTCATCTGCCGCTAATGATGAACGCCGGTGGGGTTATCTTCGATAACCTGCCGATGCTTTTTGCCATCGGCTCCGCCGTCGGTCTGGCGTCCGAATCCGGCATTGCCGCGCTATCGGCGGCAGTGTCGGTTTTCGTCACTAACATCACCATCAGCACGGTGCTCGGCATTACGCCGGAGATGGCCTCCCAGGGCGGGAAATACGCCATGGTGGTCGGCATTCCAACGCTGCAAATGGGCGTCTTCGGCGGACTCATCTGCGGGATTCTCGCCGCCTGGTGCTATAACCGCTTCCACGCGATGCAGTTGCCGGAATTCCTCGGCTTCTTCTCCGGTAAGCGCTTTGTTGCTATCGCCACCGCCTGCCTGTCGTTTATCCTCGGCCTGCTGTTGCCGTACGTCTGGCAGCACATTCAGGCAGGTATCGACGCGCTGTCGGTGGTGGTTAACGGCGACAACCAGGCGGCATCCACCTTTATCTTCGGCCTGGTGGAACGCGCGCTGATCCCGCTGGGTCTGCACCACATCTGGTATCCGTCCTTCTGGTACTCGTTTGGCGATTACACCACTCAGGCAGGCCAGGTTATCCACGGCGACCAGACCATTTGGTTTAAGATGCTGGAAGAAGGAACGAAATCCTTCAGCAGCGATACGTACCAGAACGCCGGTAAATTCATGCAGGGCGAGTTCCCGCTGATGCTGTTCGCCCTGCCGGCAGCGTGTCTTGCGATGTACCACGAGGCGCATACGCCGAACAAGAAAATCGCCTCCGGTATTCTGTTCTCCGCCGCGCTCACCTGCTTCCTGACCGGGATCACCGAGCCCGTTGAGTTCACCTTTATCTTTGTGGCGCCGATTCTGTACGTCTTCAACGCCATCATGGCGGGCCTGGCTTACATGACGATGTACCTGCTGCATGCGCACATCGCCAAATCGTTCTCGGCAGGCTTTATCGACTATCTCTCCTTCGGCATCGTTCCGTCGCTTAACGGCTACCAGACGAACTTCCTGAACGCGGTGATTGTCGGTATCCCAATGGCGCTGATTTACTACTTCACCTTCCGCTTCGTTATCCGTCGCTTTGACGTGAAAACGCCGGGGCGTACCGGCGTCACCGTCAACGCCGACGACAAAACCGACAGCGAACTGGCGACCGAGATCATCGGCCTGCTGGGCGGTGCGAAAAACATCGACTCCGTCGGCTCCTGCATTACCCGTTTGCGGCTCGAAGTGACGAAGAGCGATATGGTCGATAAAGACGGTCTTAACGGCGTGGGCGCCCGCGGGGTGGTCTTCGTCGGCGATAACGGTATTCAGGTGATTTTTGGCGCCAGAGCGCAATTTATTGCACAAACCATGTCGACGATGATTGGCAAATAACGGGAACAATGTCAGGCTGTAGACGTCTCCTGCCCGTGCGGGAGACGTTGTTTTATCTGGCTGATTGTGGCGGATTTTTCAGGGAGCGGGTTTGAAAAAAGTCAGTATTATCGATGTCGCAAAACAGGCGGGCGTTTCCGTCTCCACCGTCTCGCTGGTCTTGCGCCAGAAAGGAAAAATTTCTGACGCCACAATTGAAAAAGTTCAGGCGGCGATCGCCGCGCTGGGCTATGTGCACAACGTGGCCGCCGCTAACCTGCGCGCCAACACCTCAAACCTTATCGGTCTTATTCTGCGTGATTTCAGCGACAGCTTTTCCATCAAGGTGATGGCAAGCGTGGTGCAGGAGCTGGAAAAACAGGGCTATATGGTCTTTCTCGGCCAGCCGCTGGATGACCACGCGCACCTCGAACGCTGCCTGCTCTCCTTTAAGCAACAGGGCGTGGCGGGGGTGATTTACCTGGCCTGCGATACCCACAAGACGCAGCTTCCCGAACGGATTCGCCAGTGTCCGCTGCCGCTGGTGGTGGTCTCGCAGTCGCTGATGGAGGAAAACTGCAATCTGGTGATGCGCGACAACCGTCAGGCGGCAAGCCTGGCCACACGCTATTTGATAGAACGCGGGCATCGCAGCATCGCTTATATCGGCGGGCATGAGGATGACGTTATCCGCCAGCAGCGCCTGTTAGGGTTTCGCAGCACGCTCGCCCAGAACGGGATGGTATTTCGCGAAGAGTCCACCCCCGCCTGTAGCGATGATACCTGTGCCGCCAGTATCGCCACACGCCATCTGCTGGAGAAAAACAACACCATCACCGCCCTGCTCTGCCACTCGCCAGACGCCATGATCGGCTGCATTACCGGTATTCATCAGGTCGGGCGTACCGTGGGGAAAGATGTGTTTCTGACCCAGCAGGTGGCGCTGGTCGGCTTCGAGGATATGCTGCACGTCAACCTGACGTCGCCGTCCTTTACCTACGTCTCGTCCGCCAGCGAAGAGACCGGACGCCAGGCGGCCGGGCTCATCATCCGCAAGCTCAAGGAGCCCGAACTGCAAACCCAGCGCATTACCCTTTCCGGGCAGCTGATTACGCGGGAGTCGGCGTAAATTCGGATTTTGACCGACACTAAGCGACGGTTTTCATTGCTATAGTCAGGCTTTTCTCCTGAACTGAGCACATCATGCCAACAATCGTTACCCATGCCGCCGTTCCGCTGTGTCTGGGCTTAGGCCTCGGCACCCGCGTTATTCCTCCTCGCCTGTTGTTTACCGGCATTGCACTCTCAATGCTGCCGGATATCGACGTGCTGGCGTTTAAATTTGGTATCGCCTACGGCAATATTTTCGGCCACCGGGGGTTTACGCATTCGCTACTGTTTGCGGTCATCGTCCCGCTGCTGTGCGTGTTGATCGGGCGGCGATGGTTTCAGACTGGATTACTGCGCTGCTGGTTGTTTTTAACCGTCTCAATGACGTCACATACCCTGCTGGACGCCATTACGCGCGGCGGCAAAGGCGTCGCCTGGCTATGGCCCTGGTCCGATGGACGTTTTCTTGCCCCCTGGCAAGTCATTAAAGCCGCGCCGTTTGCGCTATCGCGCTATAACACGCCCTACGGGCATCAGGTGATCGTTTCTGAACTGCTGTGGGTGTGGTTGCCGGGCGTGGCACTGATGGGCATATTGTGGTGGCGTCGACGTTAAAAAGCCGGGCGGCGATTACACCTTACCCGGCCTGTAAACGAAGACCCGCGCCTGGAAAACTTACTTACGACGCCAGATGGTTCCCTGCGGGCCATCTTCCAGCACGATACCCATCTCATTCAGACGGTCGCGCGCCGCATCGGCCGCCGCCCAGTCTTTCGCCTTACGGGCATCCAGACGCTGCTGAATAAGCGATTCGATTTCCGCAACTTCGCCGTCGTCCGCCTGCGCGCCGCCTTGCAGGAAGGTTTCCGGCTCCTGCTCCAGCAGGCCGAGAACGCCTGACAACTTACGCAGATGGGACGCCATCGCGTTGGCGGCCTGGGCGTCTTCCCCTTTCAGACGGTTCACCTCACGGGCCATGTCGAACAGCACCGAGTAGGCTTCCGGCGTATTGAAGTCGTCGTCCATCGCCTCGCGAAAACGCGCTTCAAAAGCTTCACCGCCCGCCGCCACAACGGATCTATCGGTGCCGCGCAGCGCGGTGTAGAGGCGCTCCAGCGCAGAACGCGCCTGTTTGAGGTTCTCTTCGCTATAGTTCAATTGGCTGCGGTAGTGGCCGGACATCAGGAAGTAGCGGATGGTTTCCGCATCGTAGTATTTCAGCACGTCACGCACGGTAAAGAAGTTGCCGAGCGATTTCGACATCTTCTCGCGGTCAACCATCACCATCCCGGAATGCATCCAGGTATTGACGTACTCGCCGTCGTGCGCGCAGGTAGACTGGGCGATTTCGTTTTCATGGTGCGGGAACATCAGGTCCGAACCGCCGCCGTGAATATCGAAATGGTTGCCCAGCTGTTTGCAGTTCATCGCCGAGCACTCAATGTGCCAGCCCGGACGCCCTTCGCCCCACGGCGACGGCCAGCTCGGCTCGCCCGCTTTCGACATCTTCCACAGCACGAAGTCCATCGGATTGCGCTTGACGTCAACCACATCGACGCGGGCGCCCGCCTGCAGCTGGTCCAGATCCTGACGGGAGAGCTTGCCGTAGTTCGGGTCGGTCGGCACCGAGAACATCACGTCGCCGTTATCCGCGACATAGGCATGACCGCGGGCGATAAGCGCCTCGGTAATCTCAATGATTTCAGCAATGTGGTGCGTGGCGCGCGGCTCGTTGTCCGGGCGCAGGATGTTCAGCGCGTCAAAATCGGTGTGCATTTCGGCGATCATCCTGTCGACCAGCGCGACGAAGTCTTCGCCGTTCTCATTGGCGCGTTTGATGATTTTGTCGTCAATATCGGTAATATTGCGCACATACTTCAGCGTATAGCCGAGAAAGCGCAGGTAGCGGGCGACGACGTCGAACGCGACGAAGGTACGGCCATGGCCGATATGACACAGATCGTAAACGGTAATACCACACACGTACATGCCGACAACCCCGGCATGAATTGGCTTAAATTCCTCTTTTTGGCGTGTCATTGTATTGAAGATTTTTAGCATCGAAGATTCCATATATCCGTGTGTGAACGAAAACCGCGTATTCTACCTGTTATTCAATCCGGAAGCAGCACACATTGCAAGGTGATCCAACCCGGCGGTTATGCTATAACAAGCCCCTATACGTAACCCGTCGTCGGGTATTCGCACCACTATAACGGAACAGGATGCAAAAATGGTTACTTTCCACACTAATCACGGTGATATCGTCATCAAAACGTTCGATGATAAAGCGCCTGAAACGGTTAAAAACTTCCTGGACTACTGCCGCGAAGGTTTTTACAACAACACCATTTTCCACCGCGTCATCAACGGATTCATGATCCAGGGCGGCGGTTTCGAACCTGGCATGCGTCAAAAAGCGACCAAAGATCCGATTCAAAACGAAGCGAACAACGGCCTGAAAAACACCCGTGGTACGCTGGCTATGGCCCGTACTCAGGCGCCGCACTCCGCAACGGCCCAGTTTTTCATCAACGTCGTCGACAACGACTTCCTGAACTTCTCCGGCGAAAGCCTGCAGGGTTGGGGCTACTGCGTGTTCGCCGAAGTGGTTGAAGGCCTGGACGTGGTTGACAAGATCAAAGGCGTGTCCACCGGCCGCAGCGGCATGCATCAGGACGTACCGAAAGAAGACGTTATCGTTGAAAGCGTGACCGTCAGCGAGTAATTCGTGGCGACACTCTTTATCGCAGATCTGCATCTGCAAACAGAAGAACCGGCGATCACCGCCGGTTTTCTGCGTTTTTTACGGGGCGATGCCCGCAGCGCCGACGCGCTGTATATTCTGGGCGACCTGTTTGAAGCCTGGATTGGCGACGACGACCCGAACCCACTGCACCAGGAAATGGCCGCCGCCATCAGGGCGTTGGTCGATTCCGGCGTCCCCTGCTACTTCATCCACGGCAACCGCGACTTTCTGCTCGGCAAACGCTTCGCCCGGGCAAGCGGGATGACGCTCCTGGCGGAAGAAAACGTGCTCGACCTCTACGGCCGCCGGGTGCTGATTATGCACGGCGACATGCTGTGTACCGACGATGCCGGCTATCAGGCCTTTCGCGCTAAAGTCCACACGCCGTGGCTCCAACGGCTGTTTCTCGCCCTGCCGCTGTTTATCCGCAGCCGTATCGCCGTGAAAATGCGCGCCGGAAGTCAGGCCGCCAACAGCACGAAGTCCGTGACCATCATGGACGTCAACCCACAAGCGGTGATCCACGTGTTGGAAAAACACCACGTTCAGTGGCTGATTCACGGCCATACCCACCGTCCCGACGTTCACACGCTCACCGCCAACGGCGAACCCGCACATCGCGTGGTGCTGGGCGCCTGGCATGAAGAAGGTTCGATGGTGAAAGTCACCGCGGACAGCGTCGAACTGATCGCGTTTCCATTCTGAATCCTCCCGTTCGTTTGCCCTGTTCTTGACCACGCAACCGTTTTCCTTGCCGGTTTATCATGCTATTCTCTGTGCCCTCGAAAGCAGTGTGTTTCGCACCACAGGAGTTTTAAGACGCATGTCTTCCCGCAATAATCCGGCGCGTGTCGCCATCGTGATGGGGTCCAAAAGCGACTGGGCTACCATGCAGTTCGCCGCCGAAATCTTCGAAATCCTGAATGTTCCACACCATGTTGAGGTCGTTTCCGCACACCGGACGCCCGATAAGCTGTTCAGCTTCGCCGAAAGCGCAGAAGAGAACGGCTACCAGGTGATTATTGCCGGTGCGGGCGGCGCTGCGCATCTGCCGGGAATGATTGCCGCGAAAACGCTGGTGCCGGTACTGGGCGTACCGGTACAAAGCGCGGCGCTGAGCGGTGTCGACAGCCTCTATTCGATTGTACAGATGCCGCGCGGCATTCCTGTCGGCACCCTGGCTATCGGTAAAGCCGGGGCGGCGAACGCCGCGCTGCTGGCAGCGCAGATTCTGGCAACGCACGATACAAGCCTGCGCCAGCGTCTGGCCGACTGGCGTAAAGCGCAAACTGACGACGTGCTGGATAACCCGGATCCACGGGGTGCGGCATGAAGCAGGTCTGCGTTCTCGGCAACGGTCAGTTGGGCCGCATGCTGCGCCAGGCGGGTGAACCGCTGGGCATCAGCGTCTGGCCAGTGGGGCTGGAGGCCGACCCGGAAGCCGTGCCGTTTCAGCAAAGCGTGATTACAGCGGAAATCGAGCGCTGGCCTGAAACCGCGCTGACCCGCGAACTGGCGCGCCACAATGCGTTTGTGAACCGCGACGTTTTCCCGATCATCGCCGACCGCCTGACGCAGAAGCAGTTGTTCGATAAGCTGAACCTCGCCACCGCGCCGTGGCAGTTGCTGGCGGACAAAAGCGAATGGCCAGCGGTGTTCGATAAACTGGGCGAGCTCGCTATCGTCAAGCGCCGTACTGGCGGCTATGACGGCCGCGGCCAGTGGCGCCTGCGCGACGGCGAAACCGAAGAGTTGCCTGACGACTGCTACGGCGAGTGCATTGTCGAGCAGGGCATCAACTTCAGCGGCGAAGTCTCGCTGGTGGGCGCCCGGGCGCAGGATGGCAGCACCGTGTTCTATCCGCTGACGCATAACCTCCACCAGGACGGTATTCTGCGCGTCAGCGTGGCGTTTCCGCAGGCGAATGCCCAGCAGCAAACCCAGGCGGAAAGCATGCTGTCGGCCATTATGCACGAGCTGAACTACGTCGGCGTCATGGCGATGGAGTGCTTTATCACGCCAGCCGGTCTGCTTATCAACGAGCTGGCGCCGCGCGTGCACAACAGCGGGCACTGGACGCAGAACGGCGCCTCCATTAGCCAGTTCGAGCTGCACCTGCGCGGCGTGACCGATCTGCCGCTACCGAAACCGGTGGTCAACAGCCCGTCGGTGATGGTCAATCTGATCGGTACCGATCTCAACTACGACTGGCTGAAGCTGCCGCTGGTCCATCTGCACTGGTACGACAAAGAGGTACGTCCGGGCCGCAAGGTGGGGCATCTGAACCTCAGCGATTGCGACGCAGGCCACCTCAGCGCTACGCTGGAGGCGCTCATCCCACTGCTGCCGCCGGAATACGCCAGCGGCATCGCCTGGGCGCAAAGCAAGCTCAGCGCCTGATACGCTATCTTTGACCTTTCTTGCCGGGGGACTTCCCCGGCATGCCCTCCGGCGCGTAAAATCCCGTCCATGCATGTTGAAGAAGGATTTCCTGATGAAAGATGGGATGGATCACCGCGCGCTGCTTACCGCCGGTACACCCATAATTGACGTTCGCGCCCCGGTTGAGTTTGCCCAGGGCGCGATGCCCGGCGCAATCAACCTCCCGCTGATGAACGACGACGAGCGCGCCGCAGTCGGCACCTGCTATAAACGCAACGGCGCCGACGCGGCGCTGTCGCTCGGCCACCAGTTGGTGAGCGGCGAAACGCGGCGGCAGCGACTTGACGCCTGGCAGGCGGCAATAGCGCAGTATCCCGACGCCTGGCTGTGCTGCGCGCGTGGCGGACAGCGATCGCACATCACCCAGCGCTGGCTGCGGGAAGCCGGTGTGGACGTGCCGCTGGTTGCTGGCGGCTATAAATCTCTGCGTCAGGCGGCGATAAGCGCCACCGACGAGCTGGTGAGTCAGCCTGTCGTGCTTATCGGCGGCTGTACCGGCAACGGTAAAACCCAACTGGTGCGCACACAGCCGCTCGGCATCGATCTTGAAGGGTTGGCGCATCATCGCGGCTCTTCGTTTGGCCGCACGCTGCAACCACAACTGCCGCAAGCAAGCTTTGAAAACCATCTCGCCGTCGCCCTGCTGCAAAAAGCGCAGCAGCGGGAAGAGGTGCGCTGGGTACTGGAAGATGAAGGCCATATGATTGGCGCCAACCACCTGCCGGAAAGCCTGCGCGAGCGCATGGCGCAATCGCCGATTGCGGTCGTGGAAGATGCGTTCGAGGTTCGCCTTGCGCGTCTGCAGGAAGAGTACTTTACCCATATGCATCACGCGTTCACCGCCGCCTATGGCGAGGAGCAGGGCTGGCAGGAGTACAGCGAGTATCTGCATCACGGCCTGTTCGCCATCCGTCGCCGATTAGGGTTACAGCGTTTTGCCCAGCTGACAGACCTGCTGGATACGGCCCTGCTGGCGCAACAGCGCACCGGAGCGACGGACGTGCATTTCTGCTGGCTGGAGCCGCTGCTCAACGAGTATTACGACCCGATGTACACCTGGCAACTGGAGCGAAAAGCCGACAAGATTGTGTTTCGCGGTGGATGGGATGATGTATCAGAATGGCTTGTATCCAGGATGTGAAATCATTACATTGAATTATTTATTAAAGTAAAAACATTTATTTACTGAAATCAAACGATAATCCTATTTAAATAGAGTGAGCGATATCTTTGATGTCGTTCACTCTTTATCACTTGGCATCATGATAATAGTACCTCCACATCATCAAGGGAGTGACTAAATGACACACCACGGGAATGTAAAATACAAACCAATAGATAATGGTCAAGCAAGAATTTTAACGTTGGGTGAAATTCATCTGGCTACAACGCTTTTCAATTACAGCATTCGCTATAATGAAGTGTGGATCCATCGGGGGAGTTACCTTCCCTTTAATCTTCAAAATAATATGTACGCCATGACACCAAATGGTGAAATATGGTTTCAGGAGGGGGTTTATAAAGATGATTATTTCTCATCAGATTACTCAAGTCAGCACTTATTTTTGCATGAAATGATGCACGTCTGGCAACATCAACGGGGGATGTGGGTAAGAACACGTGGAGCGTTTTCATGGGCTGTAGACTATCACTATAGTCTGGATAAAGACAGATTAAGTGATTATGGATTAGAACAACAGGCGAGTATAGTCAGTGATTACTGGTTATTGATCCACTATGGCTTTTGGGGACATATGGCAAATGTTCACTACCGCGATTATGATCCTACAACACCCGAAAAAGAGCTAATTATAAAATATAAGAATGTGTTGAGAGATTTTACGTTATGAAAATTATAACTATAGCTTTACTATGTTGCCCTCTCTCCGCTTGTTTAGTCGGTGAGGGTTTCCCATTCACGGTGGAGCGCGGAGTTATTATTGATCATGACAGAATTTGTATAAGTATCGATAAAAAAGATATTGTAGATTTTTATAGCTTGTCCTCATCAAAGGATAATTATAAAAAAGAAATAATTAATACCGGAAATGCAGTTTTAAATTATACATACCCACAATCATGTTTTCTCGCACCGCTGCAATTTGGGTACGAATATACTTTACTTTATACAATGAACGGTCAGACCTATCGTTATGAGTTCTTTATCGACCTTAATGGTCAGATTTTCCATAAAAAATAAGGAGATCGATATGTCATTACCCGCTTATTTGTTTTTATACGACACAAATGGAGTACAGATAAAAGGAGATTGCTCGCTACTGATGAGAGAGGGGGCGATTGAAATTATGAGCAGCCAACATAACATATCCCAATCAGCAGATGCATATACGGGTCGCCTGACAGGAACAAGAATGCATGATGCTTACACTCTACACAAGCAAATAGATAAAACAAGCCCCCTACTTAACAACGCTGCATGCACAGGGCAAGTGTTCCTGAAAGCAGAAATTAGATACTACGCCATCAATTCTGCGGGAATAGAATATGAAACATATCGCATAACCATGGAACGGGTTGTTGTTACATACGTGGCTTTTTCTCATGCCTATATCCCTGGTGCAATTACACCAAACATGCTAGAAATCATAGGGCTCAGATATAATAAAATTGAATGGCATTATGTCACAGGAAACATAAAATATGAAGACTCATGGTTGAGTTCATCTGAAGCTAACAAATAAGATCGTACCCGTTGATAAAGTGGACAGGAGCGGAATGAATCACGCTCTCATTCGTCGTTACGGATTCAGGACGCCAATCCTGGAACCTGCTTTTCAGGTTCGAAGCGATAATACACCTGTATGTCCATACAACGATTTCTTTTATACGAAACTGGAAAGCTGCTCGCAAATGTGAAATACGCAAAGAAAAGATCGGCCAAAAAAACAGCGGCATTCGTACTTCTGCCGGGTGGCGCTACGCTTACCCGGCCTACAAAACCTTGCAACACGCGCAGGATGTAGGCCTGATAAGCGTAGCGCCATCAGGCAATTTCAGCAGAATGTCCGCCCCAATATATCCTACACGCTAAACTGCCGGAACAGCGCCTTACCTTTCAGCAGGCGCAACCCAAGCCAGCCGCCGCACAGCGACAGCAGCACGCCGCCGCACAGCGGCAGCGTCACCCACAGCCGCCAGTCGGGTTCCCAGGGGAAGTCAAAGACCTTCGTTTGCAGCAGCGCCAGCGCCGTTTCAGCGCCGATGGCCGCCACCAGCCCCGACACCAGCCCCAGCAGAGCAAACTCCGCCCACAGTGTGGTACGCAGCAGCGATTTCCCAGCGCCAAGCGTTCGCCAGACCACCAGTTCCTGATGACGCTGACGCATCCCCACCTGCACCTGGGCCAGCAGCAGCAGAATACCGCAGGCGGTCACCAGCACCACCATCACCTCCAGCGCCCGGCTCACCTGCCCCAGCACCTGCCCGACCTGCTTAAGAATGGCGCCAATATCCAGCAGGCTGACGGTCGGAAACTCACGGTTAAGCTGGGTCAGCAGCGCAGTGTCGCGATCCCAACGGAAGCTGGTCAACCAGCTCTGCGGCTGACCGTCCAGCGCGCCGGGCGGGAAAATAAAGTAAAAGTTCGGCCGCAGGCTCTCCCAGTCCACCTTCCGCACGCTGGTCACCGTGGCGCTAAAATCCTGGGTATCGCCGGTAAAGGTCATCCGGTCGCCGAGGCGTATCTGCAGGCGTTTTGCCAGCCCTTCCTCAATGGACACCTCCCCCGCTTTTGGCGGCCACTGTCCGGCCACAACCTCATTATGCTCAGGGCGCGCGCTTTGCCACGTCAGGTTCAGCTCACGGTTCAGCGCCTCTTCCGGGTTGCCCTCCGTCGGCTGGTTATTGATAGCCGTCAGACGCGCGCGTACGACCGGGTAGAAAGCGGAGGGGATCACCTGGCGCTCCGCCAGAAACCCCTTCAGCGGGCTGACCTGATCAGGCGCGATATTGATCAAAAAATAGTTCGGGCTGTCCGGCGGCAACTGCTGCTGCCAGCGTTCGAGCAGATCGCCGCGCAGCACCAGCAGGAGCGCCAGCAGCATAAAAGAGAGCGAGAAAGCCGCCAGTTGGCTGAGGGTTGACCACGGCTGGCGCAGCAGACGATTCACCGCCAGGCGCAGCGGCAGCGCTTTTAGCGTCAGGCGCTTGAGCACATTGAGCAACAGCCAACCCACGACACCGCACAGCAGCCCCAGCACCACGGCCCCCGCCAGCACAGACCACAGCAGCACGCTGCCGCCCATCAGCCCGGCCAGCAGCAGCACAACCACCACGCACACCAGCGGAATGTAGACCTGCAGCGGCCAGACCTGCGCCACCACGTCGCGGCGCAGGACGCGCAGCGGCTGCGTCGCCAGCAGCAGACGCCACGGGCGCAGCCCCACCAGCAGCGAAATCACCACCATCGCGCCTGTCGCCCATAGCGACGGCCAGAGGCTGGCTGGTGGAAGCGCCGCCGGTAGCACCGGTTTTAGCAGCACCATCAGGATGTTTTCAAACAGCAGCCCCATCGCCCCGCCGGTTGCCAGCGACATCGCCAGCAACAGCACCCACTGCCCGAGGATAAGCTTACGCAGCTGCGCGCGACCCGCCCCCAGCGTTTTGAGGACAGCCACCAGGTCGTAACGGCTGCGGCAATAGTGCCCCATCGCCACCGCCACCGCCGCCACCGCCAGCAGCAGGGTCAACAGCGCCGAGAGCAGCAGGAACTGCTGAGAACGCGCCAGCGATTTGCCCAGCGCGCCTTCGTCCTGATCGAGGCCAATCCAGCGTTGTTCCGGGCTCAGTTGCGGCAGCAGCCACGCCTCATAGGCCGCAAGTTGCGCCGGAGTGCCGCCGAATTTATAACGCCAGCCGACGCGACTGCCCGGCTGCACCGCGCCGGTCTTTGCCACATCGACCACGTTCATCATCAGCCGGGGCGCCATCTGAAACGGGTTAAAGCCCGAATCCGGCTCCTGAATAACCTCGCCGGCAATCCGCAATGTGGCGTCGCCGACGTCGATCGTGTCACCGGTTTTCAGGTTCAACAGCGCCATCAACCTCGGCGCCAATAGCACGCTGCCCGCCTGCGGTTTCAGGCCCGGCGGCTCAGTTTGCAGCTCGCCGTACATCGGATAGACGTCATCGACCGCCTTTACGTTCGCCAGTTGCGGCGTGTCCCCGGCGTAGGTCATGGTGGTGAAGCTCAGCTGTTCGCCCACCTTCAGCCCCAGCGCGCGGGCTTTTTCCAGCCATGCCTGCGGCGCGGGTTTGTCTGTGCGCAGGGTACGGTCGCCAGCCATAAAATCGCGGCCCTGCTGGCTGAGTCCTTTGTCCATACGGTCGCTGATGTTGCCCAGCGCCAGCACGCAGGCCACCGCCAGGCTCAGCGCCATCCAGACAATCAGCAGCGACGGCGAACGCCACTCCCGCCAGAACCAACGCGCGATCATGCTTCCTCCTGCAACTGCCCGTTATTCAGGCGCAGGCGGCGATCGCAGCGCGCCGCCAGGGTAAGATCGTGCGTCACCAGAATCAGCGTGGTGCCATGCTCGCGGTTGAGCGAAAACAGCAGATCGGCGATGCGATCGCCCGTCTGGCGGTCAAGGTTGCCGGTGGGTTCATCGGCGAACAACAGCGACGGGCGGCCATTAAAAGCGCGCGCCAGCGCCACGCGCTGCTGCTCGCCGCCGGAAAGCTGCGCCGGAAGGTGGTGCAGTCGCTGGCCGAGCCCCAGCTGTTCCAGCAGCGCTTTGGCCCCCTGCCGTCCCTGGCGGTCGCTTTCGCCGCGCAGCAGTGCGGGAAGCTCGACGTTCTCCAGCGCGTTAAGCGTGGGGATCAGCATAAACGACTGGAAAACAAAACCGACATGTTCCGCGCGCAGCCTCGCCCGCGCCTCTTCATCCATCGCGTGCAGCGGCTGCCCGAGCAGCGTCACTTCGCCGCTGCTGCCGTCGTCCAGCCCCGCCAGAATCGCCAGCAGCGTTGACTTACCGGAGCCGGACTCGCCAATCAGCGCAATGGTCTGGCCCCGTTTGACAAGCAGCTCAACTCCGGTGAGGATGGAAAGCTCCTGCTCCCCCTGACCGACAGATTTCTTAAGATGATGAACTTCAAGTATGTTTTCCGCTGGCATGTGCCTTTCCTGTTTCTGGTTCTGTTAACCTGCCGTACTGCGTTTGCTGACACCCTGCTGGTGCTGGGCGACAGCCTCAGCGCCGGCTACCGCATGGCGGCGAATGCCGCATGGCCTGCACTGCTGAATACGAAATGGCAGCCGAAAACCGACGTCATCAACGCCAGTATCAGCGGGGACACCTCGCAGCAGGGGCTCGCGCGCCTGCCTGAACTGCTAAAACAACACCAGCCTCGCTGGGTACTGGTGGAGCTTGGCGGTAACGATGGCCTGCGCGGATTCCCGCCGCAGCAGACGGAAGCGACGCTGCGCACCATCCTTAAGGATATCGAAGCCGCCAACGCCAGGCCGCTGCTGATGCAAATTCGGCTCCCGGCTAACTATGGCCGCCGTTATAATGCCTCTTTTAGCGCGATATATCCGAAGCTTGCCAGTGAATTTAATATTCCACTGCTCCCCTTCTTCATGGAGGAGGTTTATCTGAAACCGCAGTGGATGCAGGACGATGGTATTCACCCCAATCGTGACGCACAGCCGTTTATTGCTGACTGGATGGCGACACGTCTGGCTCCCTTAGTTAATCACGACTCCTGATAATCCGGGGTCGTCTTCAGGTAAAGTTATGCAAAAAACGGTCTTAATTACAGGATGTTCCAGCGGTATTGGCCTGGAGAGCGCGCTAGAGCTTAAACGTCAGGGATTTCGCGTACTGGCCGCCTGCCGCAAACCGGACGATGTTGCCCGGATGTCAGGCTTAGGTCTGACCGGCATTCTGTTAGATCTGGATTCACCGGAAAGCGTCGAACGGGCCGCTGATGACGTCATCGCCCTGACGGATAACCGGCTGTTCGGCATTTTCAATAACGCCGGATACGGGGTCTACGGCCCGCTGTCGACCATCAGCCGCCAACAGCTGGAGCAGCAGTTTTCCACCAACTTTTTTGGTGCGCACCAGCTCACCCTGCGCCTGCTCCCGGCGATGCTGCCGCACGGCGAAGGACGTATCGTGATGACCTCATCGGTGATGGGGCTTATCTCTACGCCCGGTCGCGGCGCCTATGCGGCAAGCAAATATGCGCTGGAAGCCTGGTCAGATGCGCTGCGCATGGAACTGCGCTACAGCGGTATCAAAGTGAGCCTGATTGAGCCGGGGCCGATTCGCACCCGCTTTACCGACAACGTCAACCAGATGGATGCCGACAAACCGGTCGAGAACCCGGGCATCGCCGCACGCTTTACCCTTGGCCCGGAAGCGGTGGTGGAAAAAGTGCGCCACGCGTTCGTCAGCGACAAACCGAAAATGCGCTATCCGGTGACGCTGGTGACGCACGCCGTTATGCTGCTTAAGCGCCTGCTGCCAGGCCGGATGATGGATAAAATCTTACAGGGCTGAGTTGAAGGCGCGCCGCGCCGCCCCCATGTCATGGGGAAATCGACAAACGAGATAAAAACATGTCAGTACAGAATATCGTCAACATTACCGAAGCTAACCTGCACCAGACGCTGGAACAGTCTGTCGCCACTCCGGTGCTTTTCTATTTCTGGTCCGCACGCAGCCAGCACTGCGAGCAACTGACGCCAGTGCTGGACAAACTGGCAGCCCAGTACAACGGGCAGTTTATTCTCGCGAAAGTGGACTGCGACGCCGAACAGATGATCGCCTCGCAGTTCGGTCTGCGCGCCATCCCGACCGTGTACTTGTTCCAGAACGGCCAGCCAGTGGACGGTTTCCAGGGCCCGCAGCCGGAAGAGGCGATCCGCGCCCTGCTCGACAAAGTGCTGCCGCGCGAAGAAGAGTTGAAAGCGCAGGAAGCCATGGCGCTGATGCAGGAAGGTAAACACGCAGACGCGCTGCCGCTGCTGAAAGAGGCCTGGCAGATGTCAGGTCAGGACAGCCAGATTGGCCTGCTACTGGCGGAAACCCAGATAGTCCTGCACCGTACCGACGAGGCGCAGGCCACCTTAAAAACCATTCCTTTGCAGGATCAGGACACCCGTTACCAGGGGCTGGTCGCGCAAATTGAGCTACTGAAACAGGCCGCCGACACGCCGGAAATTCAGCACCTGCAACAGCAGGTCGAGGCACATCCGGACGATGCGGCGCTGGCGTCGCAGCTGGCGTTGCAGTTGCATCAGGTCGGGCGTAACGAAGAAGCGCTGGAGCTGCTGTTTAGCCATCTCAAAAAAGACCTCGGCGCAGCAGACGGTCAGGCGCGTAAGATGCTGCAGGAAATTCTGGCGGCGTTGGGCACCGGCGATGCGCTGGCGTCGCAGTATCGCCGTAAGCTCTATTCGTTGCTGTATTAATCGGATTACCCTCTCCCGCCCGTGTACGATCCGGGAGAGGGTAACCGCAGCACGCTATGATTTCTTCAGTTGCGTCACCACCAACTGGTGGCGGGCGTTGTAGAACTTGCGGTAAGTCAGATAGCAGCCGATGATGGTCGACAGGCTGGCCGTCGACAGCAGCATAAACGTCACCATAATCTGGTACTTAATCGCTTTTACCGGGTCAATCCCGGCGAAAATCAGCCCCGACATCATGCCCGGTAAGCTCACCAACCCCACCGTTTTTGCCGAATCGACCGTCGGAATAAGCGATGCGCGAATACTTTCGCGAATCAACCGCGCCGAGGCCATTTTCGGCGTCGCGCCCAGGCTGAGCTTTTCCTGAATCTGCTGCTGCTCGCTGCGAAAACGCTGGCCCAGATTGTTGTAGCACAGTCCTACCGCGATCATCGCGTTACCGGCGATCATCCCGGAAATGGGAATCACCTGCATCGGCGTAAAGCTTATCGATCCCGAAAACACCAGCACCGCCAGGGTAAGCGCCGTACCGGTGGTAATGGCAATAAACGACGAAGTAAACGCTTTATCGATATACCGGCTGCGCTTCTGGGCATTCCAGGCCGCGTTAAAACAGATAAACAACACCATCAGCAGCGTCAGCACCGCGTGGTTGACGTTAAAGATGTACTTCAGCACATAGCCGACAATCACGAGCTGCACCACCGCGCGGCAGATGCTCCAGATGATGTCTTTTTCCAGCGCCAGTTTTTCCCGGTAGCTGACGACGATCGCCACCAGCACCAGCACCATCGCAAACGCCAGCGATTCGTTAGTAATATTATGCTCGTTCACGCGTACTCTCCTGCATTTCACCCGCGTTCGCCGCCAGCGTAATGACGCTATCCGCATGGCGGATTTCGCCCCGATCGTGCGTGACCCACAGCACGGCAATATTTTTTTCCGCCGCATAGTGGTGAATAATATCGTTCACCTTATGCTTATTTTCTTCGTCCAGCGCGCTGGTAATTTCGTCGAGTAATAATACTTTCGGCAAAAACTGTAAATTACGAATGAGCGAGACCCGCTGTTTTTCTCCACCGGAAAGTTCAGTAATGGATTTTTCCAGCGTCTCCGCCGCTAAACCGAAGCGGGCTAAATCAGCGAGCAGCTTGTCGGGTTCCGGACGCTGATTGCGGATCTGCCACGGGAAAATGAGATTGTCGTAAACGGTATCGCCAAACAGCGCGGGCGTTTGCGTGCAGTACGAGACCTGCTGGCGGTAGTGTTCCGGCGACAGACGCTCGATATCCGCCCCGTCAAACAGCAGCGTGCCGGAGGTCGGGCTAATCAACGAGGCGATGATTTTGAGCAGCGTACTTTTACCGCAGCCCGACGGACCGGTAATCAGGGTAAATTCGCCTTCCCGCAGCGTCAGATTGATATCGCGCAAAATAGTATTATCGCCGATGCGATAACCCACCTGTTTTAATTGCAATATTTCCTTCATGGTCTATCCGTTTTATCTGTACTAAACCTTACCTATTGTATCCATTATTGTTTCGCAGCGCTGAAGATAAAAGATATACTTTATCTGAGGTCATTCAGGTAAAAACAGGAGGTTTTTGATGCTCGTATTTATTCCCGTCTTGATTTTTGTCGCGCTGGTGATTGTCGGCGCAGGGGTGAAGATCGTCCCCCAGGGCTTTCAGTGGACGGTTGAACGCTTTGGGCGTTATACCAAAACGCTGCAGCCAGGTCTGAGCCTCGTGGTGCCGTTTATGGACCGCATCGGTCGCAAGATTAATATGATGGAGCAAGTGCTCGACATCCCCTCGCAGGAAATCATCTCCAAAGATAACGCCAACGTCACCATCGATGCCGTCTGCTTTATCCAGGTGATCGATGCGCCGAAGGCCGCCTATGAAGTCAGCAACCTGGAGCTGGCTATCATCAACCTGACCATGACCAACATCCGTACGGTGCTCGGCTCCATGGAGCTCGACGAGATGCTCTCTCAGCGCGACAGCATTAACACCCGCCTGCTGCATATCGTCGACGAAGCCACCAATCCGTGGGGCATCAAGGTCACGCGTATTGAGATTCGCGATGTGCGTCCCCCCGCTGAACTTATCTCCTCGATGAACGCCCAGATGAAAGCGGAACGTACCAAACGCGCCTACATTCTGGAGGCCGAAGGGGTGCGTCAGGCGGCAATCCTCAAGGCGGAAGGGGAAAAACAGTCGCAGATCCTCAAAGCCGAAGGCGAGCGTCAGTCAGCATTTTTGCAGGCTGAGGCGCGCGAACGCTCCGCCGAGGCGGAAGCCCGCGCAACGCAGATGGTGTCTGAGGCGATCGCAGCCGGGGATATCCAGGCGGTGAACTACTTCGTGGCGCAAAAATACACCGATGCGCTGCTGCATATTGGCTCTGCCAATAACAGTAAGGTGGTCATGATGCCGCTGGACGCCAGCAGCCTGATGGGGTCGATCGCCGGGATCACCGAACTGGTCAAAGACAGCGCCGACGCGCGGAAAAAACCATGATCGACGCGATCCTCATTTATCCGCATGTTTTCTGGCTGAGCCTCGGCGGTTTGCTGCTGGCAGCGGAGATGCTGGGGGGAAATGGCTATCTGCTCTGGAGCGGCGTCGCGGCCCTCGTCACCGGGCTGGTGGTATGGGTGCTGCCCGTCGACTGGGCGTGGCAGGGCGCGCTGTTCGCCGTGCTGACGCTGCTCGCCGCCTGGCTGTGGTGGCGCTGGCTGTCGAGCCGGGTTAAACAGCAGCAAGCGGCAGACAGCCATCTTAACCAGCGAGGCCAGCAGCTGGTCGGTATGCGTTTTACGCTGGATAGCGCACTCTACAACGGCCGCGGACACATGCGCGTCGGCGACAGCTCGTGGCCGGTCAGCGCAGACGACGACTTGCCCGCGGGCACCCATGTGGAGGTTATCGCGGTAGAAGGCATCGTATTGCGCGTGCGCGCCTGCCCCCACCGCGAATCCTCTTAGTGGCCTGAGCTTGACTTAGGGTGGTGACAGCCGCCAGCGAGATTGTCGATAATCGGACAATCGGCGCTGTCATCGCCAGGGCAAGCCTGCGCCAGCGCCAGCAGCTGTTTACGCATGCTCTGCAACTCTTTGATATGCCGCTCGATATCGGCCACCTTTTGCAACGTACGCGCTTTTACATCGGCGCTATGGCGCTTTGGATCGTTAAACAGGTTCACCAGCTCGCCGCACTCTTCCAGGTTAAACCCCACCTGTCGCGCCTGGCGCAGTAGCGTCAGCTCATCGAGATGCTTTTGCGTGTAGCTACGGTAGCCGTTGTCGCCACGCAGCGGCGGCGTCACCAGCCCTTTCTCTTCATAGAAGCGAATCGCCTTACTGGTCAGGCCGGTTTTTTTCGCCACATCGCTAATATTCACATTTCCTCCTTGACCTTCCCCTTGATGGAAGGTTTAACCTTCATAACAGTTAGATAAAAGCATTATGTCGGTCAATATCTGACCGGGTAATTATAAAGGAGTTTTGTTATGTCTCACACTATCGATCTCACGCTCGATGGCCTCTCCTGCGGCCACTGCGTTAAACGCGTGAAAGAAAGCCTTGAGCAACGTTCCGACGTTGAGCAGGCCGACGTCACCGTGACCGAAGCGCACATCACCGGCAGCGCCAGCGCTGAACAGCTGATTGAAACCATCAAACAAGCCGGATACGGCGCGGTCGTCAGCCACCCAAAGGCTAAACCGCTGGCAGAGTCATCAATCCCGTCGGAAGCGCTGACAGCGGCCCACCCTGAGCTTCCGGCAGCTGACGATATTGATGACAGCCAACAGCTGTTGATCAACGGTATGAGCTGCGCCAGCTGTGTCTCCCGGGTGCAAAACGCCCTTGCGGCAGTGCCGGGAGTCTCACAGGCACGGGTAAACCTGGCGGAACGCACCGCGCTGGTGATAGGCAGTGCGTCCGCGGCAGAATTAGTGCAGGCGGTGGAAAAAGCGGGTTACGGCGCCGAGGCCATCGAAGATGACCAGGAGCGTCGCGAACGCCAGCAGCAAACCGCCGTCGCCACCATGAAACGTTTTCGCTGGCAGGCGGCCGTCGCCCTGCTCGTCGGCCTTCCGCTCATGGTCTGGGGGATGATCGGCGATAACATGATGGTCACCGACGCTAACCGCTCCCTGTGGCTCGCCATCGGCCTGCTGACCCTCGCGGTGATGGTCTTCGCGGGCGGCCATTTTTACACCAGCGCGTGGAAGAGCCTGAAAAACGGCGCCGCCACCATGGATACGCTGGTGGCACTGGGCACCGGCGTGGCGTGGCTTTACTCCATGAGCGTCAACATCTGGCCGCAGTGGTTCCCAATGGAGGCCCGGCATCTCTACTATGAAGCCAGCGCCATGATCATTGGTCTGATTAACCTCGGCCACATGCTGGAAGCCCGCGCTCGCCAGCGCTCGTCGAAAGCGCTGGAAAAACTGCTCGACCTGACGCCGCCCACCGCCCGCGTGGTCACTGAAGAGGGTGAAATCACCGTGCCGCTGGCGGACGTTCAGCCCGGTATGACGCTGCGCCTGACCACCGGCGACCGCGTCCCTGTCGATGGCGAAATTACCCAGGGCGAAGCCTGGTTTGATGAAGCGATGCTGACCGGCGAACCGGTGCCGCAGCAAAAAGGCGATGGCGAAAACATTCACGCCGGGACCGTCGTCCAGGACGGCAGCGTGCTGTTTCGCGCCAGCGCCGTCGGTAGCCATACCACGCTGTCGCGCATTATTCGCATGGTGCGCCAGGCGCAAAGCAGTAAACCGGAAATCGGCCAACTGGCGGACCGTATTTCGGCCGTGTTTGTCCCGACCGTGGTGGTCATTGCGCTGGTAAGCGCCGCCATCTGGTACTTTTTCGGCCCGGCGCCGCAAATTGTTTATACCCTGGTCATCGCCACCACGGTGCTGATCATCGCCTGCCCGTGCGCCCTGGGGCTGGCAACGCCAATGTCGATTATCGCAGGCGTGGGTCGCGCGGCCGAATACGGCGTACTGGTGCGCGATGCCGATGCCCTGCAGCGCGCAAGCCAACTGGACACGCTGGTATTCGATAAAACCGGCACCCTGACCGAAGGGAAACCGCAGGTCGTCGCAGTCACCACTGCGAACGGCGTGGACGAAGCGCTGGCCCTGCGTCTGGCAGCCGCGCTTGAACAAGGCTCCAGCCACCCGCTGGCGCACGCCATTCTGGAGAAAGCCGCAGACCAGGCATTGCCGCAGGTCAGCGATTTCCGCACCCTGCGCGGCCTTGGCGTCAGCGGCAGCGCGGAAGGCCACACGCTGCTGCTCGGCAACCAGGCGCTGCTCAACGAGCATAATGTCGATACCGCATCGCTTGCCGACGAGATTCAGGCGCAGGCCGCCCGCGGCGCAACGCCAGTATTGCTGGCCGTCGACGGTGTTGCCGCCGCGCTGCTGGCCATCCGCGATCCGCTGCGTGAGGACAGCGTCAGCGCGCTGGCGCGCCTGCACCGGGAAGGTTATCGCCTGGTGATGCTCACCGGGGATAACCCCATCACCGCCAACGCCATCGCCAAAGAAGCCGGTATTGATGAAGTCATCGCTGGCGTGCTGCCGGACGGTAAAGCCGAAGCGATTAAAAAACTGCAGGCGGAAGGCCGCCAGGTGGCGATGGTCGGCGACGGTATCAATGACGCCCCGGCGCTGGCCCAGGCCGAAGTCGGGATTGCGATGGGCGGCGGTAGCGATGTCGCTATCGAGACCGCGGCTATTACCCTGATGCGCCACAGCCTGGTCGGCGTTGCCGATGCGCTGGCGATTTCTCGCGCGACGCTGCGCAATATGAAGCAGAACCTGCTGGGGGCGTTTATCTATAACTCGCTCGGCATCCCGATTGCAGCCGGTATCCTCTGGCCGTTGACCGGTACCCTGCTTAACCCGGTCGTGGCCGGTGCGGCGATGGCGCTGTCGTCCATTACCGTGGTCAGCAACGCCAACCGCCTGCTGCGTTTTAAACCGAAAGCGTAACGGTCTTCCCCTGCGTTTTTGCGCAGGGGGATAGCATTGCGCCTCAGCGGGCAACGCGCTAGCATGAACCTTTCATCACGGAGCGCGTATGGGCCTGTCAGACCGAATAAAAATGCTGTGGCGTACCCTGATCGGGGCGTCTTATTCCTGGCCCGCGCTGGATATTCTCCTTCCTGGCAACCGCCACCTTCACCTCGTCGGCAGTATCCATATGGGCACCCGCGATATGTCCCCGCTGCCGCCGAAGCTACTGAAAAAGATCCACCAGGCCGATGCGCTGATCGTTGAAGCCGATGTCTCCGGCAGCGAAAGTCCGTTCGGCTCGCTCCCCGACTACCCGCCGCTGGCCGAGCGCCTGTCTGCCGACGACCTGCAAACGCTGGAGAAGCTAACCAACGAGCTGGGCCTGTCGCTCACACTCCTCGACAGCCAGCCGCTGTGGCAGATAGCCATGGTGCTGCAGGCGACCCAGGCGCAAACGCTGGGGCTGCGCGCCGATTACGGTATTGATTATCAGATGCTGAACAGCGTACGCGGTACGAATACCCGGGTGATTGAGCTGGAGGGCGCACAGAATCAGGTGGCGTTGCTGCGTCAGTTACCGGACGACGGGCTTTCGCTGCTGGAAGATACGCTCACCCACTGGCATACCAACGCCCGGCTGCTGCAGGTGATGATCGGCTGGTGGCTGGAACAGCCGCCAACCAATGCCGCCACCTCGCTGCCCAATACCTTTAGCGAGACGCTGTACGATGTGCTGATGCACCAGCGCAACCTGGCGTGGCGCGACATGCTGCTGGCCCTTCCGCCGGGGCGCTACGTGGTGGCCGTCGGCGCGCTGCATCTGTACGGAGAGGGTAATCTGCCCGCAATGCTCGCCGCCGCGATAAAATAAAAAAATGGCCAATATTTCTATTGGCCCGTCAAAGAGGAATTTCATCATTATTATTATCCCGGAGTTTGCACTCCGGATCCTCCGATTGTCGCTCAAAGTCACCACCACTGCCAACACTATTGCGCAAGATAATACTATTTTTTCAGCAACCATCAGGCGTATGCTTGCCTCACTTCAGGTAAGTAGTAAGAAGGATGGTTATGACTCCTGCCGTTAAGTTACTCGAAAAAAACAAGATTCCGTTTCAGATCCACACCTACGATCACGATCCCAACGAAACCAACTTCGGTGACGAGGTGGTGCGCAAACTGGGGCTGAACGCGGACCAGGTGTATAAAACATTGCTGGTCGCGATGAATGGCGATATGAAGCATCTGGCCGTGGCAGTGACGCCGGTCGCCACGCAGCTCGATCTGAAAAAAGTGGCAAAAGCGCTGGGCGCGAAGAAGGTGGATATGGCCGATCCCCTGGTTGCGCAGCGGACCACGGGCTATCTGGTCGGCGGCATCAGCCCGCTCGGGCAAAAGAAACGCCTGCCGACGCTTATCGATGCGCCTGCCCAAACGTTCGGTACGATTTATGTCTCCGGCGGTAAGCGCGGTCTGGATATTGAACTGGCGGCCGACGATCTGGCGAAAATGCTGGATGCTAAATTTGCGGATATCGCGCGCAGGGATTAACAAAACCCGGTGAGCATCGACTCACCGGGCCATTCCACCGTTACTGCCAGCTCACCTCGCCTTTCGGCTCATAAGCCCCCGCATCCAGCGGTGAGTTCTGCTCGATATACTGCTTAAGCACCTCAGCGTCGATAAACCCGGTATTCACATAGCCAGGCTTATTATCAATATGCGGATAGCCGTCGCCGCCGGTGGCGTTGAAGCTCAGCGTCGCCATCCGGTAGGTTTTCGCCGGGTCGACCGGTTCGCCTTTGATCTTAAGCGCGTCCAGCTTGCCGTCTTTCGCCACAAAACTGACGTTGGCGAACTGCGGGTAGGCGCCGGAATCCGGCTTCATTTGCGCAACAGCGGTCAGATACTCCGTGACCTCTTTGCCCGACATATCGACATAAACCAGCACGTTGCCAAATGGCTGTACCTTCAGCACGTCTTTATAGGTTATTTTCCCGGCGTCGATGGAATCGCGAATGCCGCCGCCGCTCATCACCGCAAAATCAGCATTGGTGCGCGCCATTTGCGCCGCCAGCAGCAGGTGTCCCATGTTGGTCTGCACGAAACGAACTTTGCCGCGATCGCCTTCAAGACGGCCGTTCACATCGCCGATTTTGACCTCCAACTGCGCCTTGCCTTTATTCTGGAACGGCGTCAGCAACGAGAGCATTTGCGGGTTTTCCGGGATCTGCGGCGTGTAGAGCACACGCTCGCTTTGCCCGTTATCGTAGGTCACTTTTTTCTTCAGGTTGACCGGGATCAGCTGATAATTCACCAGCTTCATCTCCCCGTTGCGGAATTCAAAATCCGCACGACCGACGTATTTGCCCCACTCATGGGCCTGCACAATCCAGATACCGTTTTGCCTGTCCGGCGCGCACGGCGTACCCGGCACATAGTCGACCTGCTTTTTGTTCTCCGAGGCCATGCACACCGGGTCTTGTGAGTGACCGCCCACAATCATCGCCAGCGAACCGGCAGGCAGGCTGCGGGCCATTTCAACATCTCCCGGCGCGTTGGAGCCGTGGTTGCCGTTGTCATAATGCCCCATGTGGGTCGCAGCGAGGATAATGTCCGGCTTCTGCGTTTGCTGCAGCTCCTGGATAACCAGCTTCGCTTCCTCAGCCGGTTTACGGAATTCGATATCGGTGAAGTACTCCGGGTTGCCGATTTTCGCCGTATCGTCGGTGGTTAAACCGATAACCGCGATCTTCAGCCCCTGGCGGTTAAACAGCGCCCATGGCTTAAACAGCCGCTCGCCGGTGCTTTTTTGGTAGATGTTGGCGGAGAGGAACGGGAACTTGACCCACTTTTCCTGCTGGCGCAGCACGCTTAACGGGTTATCGAACTCGTGGTTGCCCACGGCCATGGCGTCATAGCCTATCAAGTTCATGCCGCGGAAATCGGGTTCGGCGTCCTGCAGGTCGGACTCCGGTACGCCGGTGTTGATGTCGCCGCCGGAGAGCAAAAGTACGCTGCCGCCCTCTGCCGCTACCTCTTTACGAATGCTGTCCACCAGCGTTTTTTGCGCCGCCAGGCCATACTCGCCGTACTCGCTGCGCCAGAAGTGACCGTGGTGATCGTTGGTGTGCAGGATGGTTATCTTGTAGGTCTTATCCTGCTCATAGGCCTGTGCGGGCAGGCTTGCCAGCGACCACGCCGCCAGCATCGCCAGCGCGACGCCGCGTTGCAAAAATCTCATGTTTCTCTCCCTGACGTAATGACAAGTGCCGAAATTACAATGTGTAACAAAGATAGACAACTTTGTTTGCAGAATCGAGACTTCCTTCAACACGCATCGACAGGTATGTTAGTCAGATAATAATTACCCCCTGCACTTCCAATAACTTTAGACGTGGTATTTATGGCAATCAGTGAATCTACGCAGCCCATTCCGGGGACGCCGGCGTCGCCGCCAAAAGCGCGCACATCGTTCGGTATCCTGGGGGCCATCAGCCTCTCGCATCTGCTTAATGACATGATTCAGTCGCTGATTCTGGCGATCTACCCCCTTTTGCAGTCTGAGTTCTCACTCACCTTCGTGCAGATCGGGCTCATCACCCTGACCTTCCAGCTCACCTCCTCGTTATTGCAACCGGTGGTCGGCTACTGGACGGACAAATACCCGATGCCGTGGTCGCTCCCCATCGGTATGTGCTTTACCCTGAGCGGACTGGTGCTGCTGGCTCTGGCAGGTAGTTTTGAAGCGGTGGTGCTTGCCGCGGCGCTGGTCGGAACCGGTTCATCGGTGTTCCACCCGGAATCCTCCCGCGTGGCGCGCATGGCGTCCGGCGGCCGTCACGGGCTTGCGCAGTCGCTGTTCCAGGTGGGCGGCAACTTCGGCAGCTCTCTCGGCCCACTGCTTGCGGCGGTGATTATCGCGCCTTATGGCAAGGGCAACGTAGCCTGGTTCGTGCTGGCGGCGCTGCTGGCGATCGTCGTGCTGGCGCAAATCAGCCGCTGGTACGCCGCACAGCATCGTATCAATAAAGGCAAGCCGAAGGCGCCGGTGGTGAATCCCCTGCCGCGTAATAAGGTCATTCTGGCCGTCTGCGTACTGTTGTTGCTGATCTTCTCCAAATACTTCTACATGGCGAGCATCAGCAGCTACTACACCTTTTATCTGATGCACAAATTCGGACTGTCGATACAAAACGCGCAGATCCACTTGTTCGCCTTCCTGTTCGCTGTCGCGGCGGGGACGGTTATCGGCGGACCGGTTGGCGACAAAATTGGACGTAAATACGTCATTTGGGGCTCCATCCTCGGCGTGGCGCCGTTTACGCTGGTGTTACCGTACGCCACGCTGTGGTGGACGGGCGTCTTAACCGTGATTATTGGCTTTATCCTTGCCTCCGCGTTTTCCGCCATTCTCGTCTACGCGCAGGAGCTGCTGCCGGGGCGCATCGGTATGGTTTCCGGGCTGTTTTTTGGTTTCGCCTTCGGTATGGGCGGGCTTGGCGCGGCCGTTCTGGGCCTGGTTGCCGACCACACCAGCATCGAATTGGTTTATAAAATATGTGCTTTCCTGCCGTTACTTGGCATGTTGACCATATTCTTACCTGATAACCGACATAAAGCCTGACTTCCCGGCGGCTAAAGTGAAATCTTAGCCGCCGTGACTCCCTGAGTTATCCCACCTCCCACAGCCTTAATGGTCTCGTTTTTCCGATCCGTGCTTTTTTCTGTCCTGATTGCGTTTTTCGTCAAATTTCAATAATTATTCATAAACAGAATGACTTAAAGTGTCATAAACTATTACCCGGTTATGGCGACGTCATGACATGGACCCCACACTGCGAAAGGAGACGGAATGCATCACGCGACACCGCTAATCACCACCATTGTCGGCGGGCTTGTACTCGCTTTTATCCTCGGCATGATTGCCAACAAACTGCGTATTTCTCCTCTGGTGGGATATCTGTTAGCGGGCGTGCTGTCTGGCCCCTTTACGCCGGGTTTTGTCGCGGACACCCAACTGGCGCCTGAACTGGCCGAGCTTGGCGTCATTCTGCTGATGTTCGGCGTCGGTCTGCATTTTTCGCTGAAGGATTTGATGGCGGTAAAGGCCATCGCCATTCCCGGCGCGATCGCCCAGATAGCCGTGGCGACGCTGCTGGGTATGGCGCTCTCCAACCTGCTCGGCTGGCCGTTGATGACCGGCATCGTCTTCGGGCTTTGTCTTTCCACCGCCAGTACCGTGGTGCTGCTGCGCGCCCTTGAGGAGCGCCAGCTCATCGATAGCCAGCGCGGACAAATCGCCATCGGCTGGCTGATTGTTGAAGATCTGGTGATGGTACTGACGTTGGTTCTGCTGCCCGCCGTCGCCGGAATGCTGGAAAAAGGCAATACCGGTTTCGCTACGCTTGCCATCGATATGGGGCTGACCATCGGCAAGGTCATCGCCTTTATCGCCCTCATGATGCTGGTGGGCCGTCGCCTGGTGCCGTGGATACTGGCGCGCAGCGCGGCAACGGGCTCCCGCGAGCTGTTTACCCTGTCGGTGCTGGCGCTGGCGTTAGGTATCGCCTTCGGCGCGGTTGAGCTGTTTGATGTCTCCTTTGCGCTCGGCGCGTTCTTCGCCGGGATGGTGCTGAATGAGTCTGAACTGAGCCATCGCGCGGCGCACGACACGCTGCCGCTGCGTGATGCGTTTGCGGTACTGTTCTTTGTCTCGGTCGGGATGCTGTTCGACCCGAGGATCCTTATCGAGCAGCCGCTGGCTGTGCTGGGCACCCTCGTTATCATTCTTTTCGGCAAATCCGCCGCGGCCTTCCTGCTGGTGCGGATGTTCGGCCACTCGCAGCGTACGGCGCTGACCATCGCCGCGAGCCTGGCGCAAATTGGTGAATTCGCCTTTATCCTTGCGGGCCTGGGCATGGCGCTCGACCTGCTGCCGCAGGCGGGACAGAATCTGGTGCTCGCAGGCGCGATCCTGTCCATCATGCTCAACCCGGTGCTGTTCGCCCTGCTGGAAAAATACCTCGACAAAACCGAGACGCTGGAAGAGCAAACCCTGGAAGAGGCTATCGAAGAAGAGAAGCAGATCCCGGTGGATATCTGCAACCATGCGCTGCTGGTCGGCTATGGCCGCGTCGGCAGCCTGCTCGGCGAGAAGCTGATGGCGCAGGGCATTCCGCTGGTGGTGATTGAAACCTCGCGCACCCGCGTGGACGAGCTGCGCGAGCAAGGGATCCGCGCGGTGCTGGGCAATGCCGCCAGCGAGGAAATTATGGCGCTGGCGCACCTCGACTGCGCGCGCTGGCTGCTGCTGACCATTCCGAACGGCTATGAGGCTGGGGAGATTGTCGCCTCCGCCCGGGAGAAATACCCGAACATTGAGATTATCGCCCGCGCGCATTACGACGATGAGGTGACCTATATTACCGAGCGCGGCGCTAACCAGGTGGTGATGGGCGAGCGTGAAATTGCCAGAACGATGATGTCGCTGCTGGAGGAACCGCCGGTGGACGCGGCGGTGACGGCGTAAAAGCGTTCCCCGGCGCGCGCTGCGCCGCCGGGGAGAAAAACTCAACGATCCCAGTAGGACTCTTCGAGGCTGTCTTCCCGCTCCGGCAGGCCGCGCGTCAGGCGTGGCGAATGCTGGTTCAGCACCTGATAGCTCACCCGGTTCGCATACTTACACACCTGGGCCAACGAGGAATAGGTGAGCCAGGTAAACTTGTGCTTGCTGGAGTTCGGCACATTAGAGCGGTGATAGTTATTGGCGGTGATATCGTGCAGCAGCGCCGCCAGCGCGCCGTCTCCCGCACCATTGGTGTTCATTATCTTCTCCGGCCCGCCCATGTACGGCGCGATGTGCGAATAGATTCGCAGCGGATTCTCGCAGTCTTTGTGACGCATCGCGCGGCTGAACTCATACTGGTTGAACTCGGCGATAGCGCCCGGCAGCAGCGGATGCTGGGTTTTGCGTTTGGCTTCTTCTTCGGTAAAACCCGCCATATAAAGGCCAATCGGCCCGGCGGTGCACAGCACCAGATCCACCCAGTCCAGCGCTTTATCGGAGGCCAGCAGCGGGTCGGCGATGCCAGTCAGCGCCTCCGCTTCTTCCTCATTCATGGCGAGAATCGAGACATTCTCTTTCAGGAAGTTCTGCCACCAGGCCGGGTTATCCGCAATGACGTATTTGGTGCCCAGGGTTAACACCACCGGTACGTTGTGCTTTTTGGCATATTCGACGGCTTTCATCGTCGCATCGTGCATCGGTTCGCCCGGCTTACAGCGCACCAGGTAGGCGGTCAGCACCAGCGCTGACGCCCCTGCGATGACCGACTCGGGAATGCTCTCCGGACGCAGCTGGTTCATGTGGCCCGGACTGATGGCAAAGGTACGTTCGCCGTTATCGCCAATCAGCGTGAAGCAGCGGCCAATCGGCCCTTCCACACCCTGCAGGTAGTTGAGGTCGGTACGGCTGGAGGTGTTGCACAGGTAGCGATAGGCATAGCCGCCGATTTCAATATTACGGCACATCACGCCCAGCAGCACAGAACGGTCATCGGCCAGCACGGAGTAGTTGTGCATGGTATTGCCGATAGTGCCGCCGGCAAACTGGTGAGTAATCAGGTTTTCCCGCACCAGCTCCTGATAAAGCGCATCCGCGACATCATCATCAATCACCAGAGAATGACCGGCGCTCAGGCCGTAGCGTTCAACGAACGTGTCATCCACTTTCGCTTCGATATCCACCAGCGTCTGATCGATACCCACCACCCAGGAGGCGCTGGTTTCACTTTCAGGCTGGATTTGCTTGAGCAGCGGATCGCGGGCGTTAACGGGGAAATAGTGTTTGGATTTGCGTTTACCGGGAAATTTCATGATGTGCGGTCGGGTAGCTGTTAACGAGCAGAGAATAGTAACATATTCCCCGCCCGTTCGCTGCTGCGCGCAATCAGCGTACTGACGATGTCAACTTAACCATCATGTCGATATGATCAGGGGTGGCATTAAGCGCTGGAATGTATTCATATTTCTGGCCACCGGCCGCAAGGAAAATCTCCCGGTTTTCGACGGCTATCTCCTCCAGCGTCTCCAGACAATCGGCAGAAAAACCCGGGCACATCACCTGGATGTGCTTTACCCCCTTCTTCGCCAGCATTTTCAGCGTTTCATCGGTATACGGCGCCAGCCACGGCTCGCGGCCAAAGCGCGACTGGAAGGTCATCATCACCTTATCGTGTGGAATACCCAGCGCCGAAACCAGCTCGCGCGTGGTGTCGCGACAGCGTTGCGGGTAATCATCCCCTTCATCGGCGTAGCGCTGGGGAATACCATGATAGGAGAGCAGCAGCAGGTCCGGCTCGCCGTGGGCGGCGAAGGCGGCGCGCGCGCTGTTGGCCAGCGCCCGGATATAGTCTTCGTCATCCGCATAATCGCGAATAAAGGAAATGCCCGGGATGCTGCGCCGGGTCGCCAGAATGCGCGCCAGCGCGTCCCAGACGGCGGCGGCCGTCGAGCAGGAGTATTGCGGATAGAGCGGCAGCACGACGATATGATCGACGTCCTGGGCCAGCAGTTGCTCAACCGCGCTTTCCAGCGATGGCGAACCATAGCTCATGCCAAGCGCGACCGGCGTCTGCGGCAGACGTTGCGCCAGCGCCTGCTGCTGCTGGCGGCTGTAGACCATCAGCGGCGAACCGCCTTCCATCCAGATTGACTGGTACAGCTTCGCCACCCGCGGCGCGCGCAGCGGTAAAATCACCCCGCGCAGTATCGGCCACCACAGCAGGCGAGGCATATCGACGACCCGCGAGTCGCTTAAAAACTGCCGCAGATAGCGTTTCACCGCATCGGATGTTGGCGCGTCGGGAGTCCCGAGGTTGGCAAGCAAAATGCCGGTTTTCGTCTGACGCATTACCGCCTCTTGTCTGTTAACTGGCTGATAATTGTAGCTGAAAAGGCCGTCAGAAGAACCAATTGGTGTGAAAGGTAAAATGAGAATTTTTCTCACCCGCCAGGCGACGGGTGAGCGGAACGCAACTAGCCGAGGATTTTTTCCAGCTCAGCGCGCACGTCGGCAACGGCTTTGGTGCCGTCAACTTTCGCGTACCGGGTATTACCCGCCTGCGCTTCTTTGGAGTAGTAACCGATAAGCGGCGCGGTCATCTGATGGTATTCCACCAGGCGCTTACGGACGGTCTCTTCCTGATCGTCTTTACGGGTCGTCAGCTCTTCGCCGGTGACGTCGTCTTTACCTTCCACCTTCGGCGGATTGAATTTGATGTGGTAAACGCGGCCAGACGCGGCGTGAACGCGACGACCGACGATACGGTCGACAATCAGTTCGTCCGGTACGTCGAACTCCAGCACGTAGTCCACGTTGATGCCCGCGTCTTTCATCGCGTCAGCCTGCGGAATCGTGCGCGGGAAGCCATCCAGCAGGAAGCCGTTACGGCAGTCTTCCTGAGCAATGCGCTCTTTGACCAGGGCGATAACCAGTTCGTCGGTCACCAGTTTGCCTGCATCCATGATGTCTTTTGCCTGTTTGCCAAGCTCAGAGCCAGATTTCACGGCAGCGCGCAGCATATCGCCGGTGGAGATCTGCGGAATACCGTATTTCTCCATGATGAACTGAGCCTGAGTTCCTTTACCCGCGCCCGGAGCGCCAAGCAGAATGATACGCATTGCGAAAATCCCCTTAAAAAGTCGTTTTAATTTTCAAAAGCGCTAAAAGATACCACCAGAACGGCAATGGCTCAAGGAAGGCGACCCGGCTGAAACGGTTAATGGTGAGAATATTATTGTGCAGAAGAAAAAACGCCCTCACCTGGCGGTGAGGGCGTTTTGTCAGGACACCAGCAGCTGGTTCATTCGACGAATAAACAGGTTCGGATCTTCCAGCGTGCCGCGCTCGGCGAACAGCGCCTGATCGAGCAGCAGCTCGACCCACTCGCTGAACTGCGCGTCATTCTGGGTATCCGCTGCGCGTTTCACCAGCGCGTGGTCCGGGTTCAGTTCAAAGATGTACTTCACGTCCGGCACGCTCTGGCCCGCGGCGGCAAACAGTTTTGCCATCTGAGTGCTCATTTCGTCGGCATCGGTGGTGACAATCGCCGGGGTGTCGGTCAGACGGTGGGTCAGACGCACCTCTTTCACTCGCTCGCCCAACAGGTTTTTCACCCGGTCAATGAACGGCGTAAGCGCTTTTTCCGCCTCTTTCGCCGTTTCATCCACCTCATCAGCCAGCTTATCGATGGACGCATCCGCTTTCGCCACCGACTGGAAGGCCTTGCCGTCAAACTCGGTCAGGTAGCTCATCATCCACTCGTCGATGCGATCGGAAAGCAGCAGCACCTCGATGCCCTTCTTACGCAGCAGCTCCAGATGCGGGCTGCTCTTCGCAGCAGCATAGCTGTCGGCAGTGATGTAGTAGATCTTCTCCTGCCCTTCTTTCATGCGGGAGATGTACTCTTCCAGCGACACGGTCTGCGCGGAGGAGTCGGTATGCGTCGATGCGAAACGCAGCAGTTTAGCGATAATCTGCTGGTTCGCCTGATCTTCCGCCGGGCCTTCTTTCAGCACCATGCCGAACTGTTTCCAGAAGGTTTGGTATTTTTCGCCGTCATCTTTCGCCAGCTTTTCCAACATCTGCAGCGCACGTTTGCTCAGCGCGGTGCGCAGGTTGCGGGTGACAGTGCTGTCCTGCAGAATTTCGCGCGATACGTTCAGCGGCAGGTCGTTGGAGTCAATCAGACCGCGGACAAAACGCAGGTAGTTCGGCATGAACTGCTCGGCGTCGTCCATGATGAACACGCGCTGCACATACAGCTTCAGGCCGTGTTTATGATCGCGGTTCCACATATCCCACGGCGCCTGGGACGGAATGTACAGCAGGCTGGTGTACTCCTGCTTCCCTTCCACACGGTTGTGGCTCCAGGTCAGCGGGTCAGTGAAGTCGTGCGCGATGTGTTTGTAGAACTCGTTGTACTCGTCGTCGTTAATTTCCGACTTGTTACGCGTCCACAGCGCCTGCGCTTTGTTGATTTTCTCCCAGGAGACCACGGTTTCGCCGTCTTTCTCTTCCTGGGTTTCAATCTCGACCGGCAGCGCGATATGGTCGGAATATTTGCTAATGATGGAGCGTACGCGCCAGTCGTTCAGGAAGTCGTCTTCGCCTTCACGCAGGTGCAGGGTAATTTCAGTCCCGCGATCGGCCTTAGTGATATCTGCAACGGTGTATTCGCCTTCGCCCTGAGATTCCCAGAACACGCCGCTCTCTGCGCTCTCGCCTGCCGCGCGGGTACGCACGGTGACTTTATCCGCCACGATAAACGCCGAATAGAAACCGACGCCGAACTGGCCGATAAGCTGGCTGTCTTTCGCCTGGTCGGAGCCCATGGACTCAAGAAACGCCTTGGTGCCGGACTTGGCGATGGTGCCGAGATGGTCAATGACCTCGTCGCGGTTCATCCCGATACCGTTGTCGGCAATCGTCAGGGTGCGTTTGTCTTTATCAAACGACACGCGCACGCGCAGTTCACCGTCACCTTCGTACAGATCCGGGTTAGACAGCGCGCGAAAACGCAGCTTGTCTGCCGCATCGGAAGCGTTCGAGATAAGCTCACGCAAGAAGATTTCTTTGTTGGAATAGAGAGAATGGATCATCAGGTGCAGAAGCTGTTTAACTTCTGACTGGAAACCACGGGTTTCTTGTCCTTTCATTTAAAAATTCCTCAATGCCATATTTAAGGTAAAAAAAAGCGTTGAGGGTGAGATGGGGATACGGGGAAGGTTTTTCAAGCGGAAGCCGCCGCAACGACCTCCGTTTGTTCAGAATTTAATCTTGTGACGCCCGGCAAGGGAGTGCGACAGCGTGGTGCCGTCCACCATTTCCAGCTCGCCGCCGACCGGTACGCCATGCGCGATACGGCTGGCGACGACGCCTGACTCCGCGCACAGCTCGGCAATATAGTTAGCCGTGGCTTCGCCTTCCACCGTCGGGTTGGTCGCCAGAATCACTTCCTGCAGCGTTTCGCTGCGCAAGCGCGCTTCGAGCCGGTCGAGGCCGATATCGTCAGGGCCGATGCCGTCTAACGGCGACAAATGCCCCATCAGCACGAAGTAGCGGCCGGAAAATTGCCCGGTTTGCTCAATCGCGTAGATATCCGCAGGGCTCTCTACCACGCAAATCTGACCGTTTTCCTGACGACGCGGGTTCGAGCAGATGTTGCAGACGTCCTGTTCGGTGAAGGTGCGGCAATCGGCGCAGTGGCCGATTTCCGACATCGCCCGGGTCAGCGCCTGCGCCAGACGCATTCCCCCGCTGCGGTCGCGCTGCAGCAGGGTAAAGGCCATGCGCTGCGCCGACTTCGGGCCAACGCCCGGCAGGCAACGCAGCGCTTCCATTAACTGGGTTAACAGAGGGCTGGTCTGCATCAGAACGGCATCTTAAAGCCTGGCGGCAGTTGCATACCGGAGGAAACAGAGGCCATTTTCTCTTTCTGGGTTTCTTCGATACGGCGAGCGGCATCGTTAAACGCCGCAGCAACCAGATCTTCCAGCATATCTTTGTCGTCTTCGAGCAGGCTCGGGTCGATCTCCACGCGACGGCAGTTATGCGCGCCGTTGATGGTGACCTTCACCAGACCTGCGCCGGATTCGCCAGTGACTTCCAGCTGAGCGATTTCTTCCTGCATTTTCTGCATTTTTTCTTGCATCTGCTGGGCCTGCTTCATCAGGTTACCCAGACCGCCTTTACCACCGAACATAGGCTTCTCTCTTAAGTCACGTTTAAAGATAACAACCGGGAGTCAGGCTCACGGTCAAATGGGGCGAATACTCTCTTCATCCAGGTCAGCATCGAAAAACCGACGCAGAGTCTGAATGTTGTTATCCGCAATAATCGCCTCACGCGCCTGCGCGAGTTTTTCTTCATAAATGGCCTGGCGCCACTCCAGCGGCGTACGCACCGCGGGATTATCATCTTCCACGATGGTCAGTTCAACCGTTGAACCGGTTAATTCTCCAAGGGCCTCCGCCAGCGCTTTCTGCGAGCCGGCGCTATTCAGATGACGCTGCGAAGGACGCAGATGTAGACGCACAACGGCGCCCTCCTGCTCTTTCCAGGCATTGAGCGCCACCTGCTCGACCAGCTTCGGTAATTTGAGCTGGCTCACCTGCGCCGCCCAGGCATCGCGCTCTACGGCCTCGACGGCCAGTTTGGCGGCAAGCTCTGGCGTTTTTTCATGCTCCAGCGCTTTTTTCAGCGCCTTCGGCGTCGCGACCTCCGCCTTGACCTCTTCCACAATGGTCGTGGCCTTCCAGCGGTAAGCCTCTTTTTTCTCCGGGCGCTGTTGCTCCAACGCCGACGGCGATGGACGAGCCTGGACGCGGTCGGTCACCGAGGCCAGTCTTTCCAGCGCAGCGTTATTCACCGGCCGCGCGCGGGATGCGGCTGCCGGTTCACTCTTTTTTGCTTTGGGTGCTCCCTGCGCGCGCTGCAGCTGATGGCGTGCCGCCAGTACCTGGCTTGTGGCATCCGGTAGCGCGTCATGCGCGGGGGCGACGGACGGTTGCGTCGGCGCGGGCGGCGGCGTCATCACCGCAGACGGTGCGGTGGGGACAAACGATAGCGCCTGCGCTTCCGGCTCCGGCAGCGGCTTGCTCGGATGGAATGCCAGCGCGCGCAGCAACGTCATTTCAACGCCCATACGCCGGTCTGGCGCGTAGGGCAGCTCTTTACGACCCATCAGCAGCGTCTGATAGTACAGCTGGATGTCAGCAGGCGGAACGGTACGCGCCAGTTCGCGCATACGGTGCTCCACCGCCGCCATATCGCTGCCCAGCGCCGACGGCGACAACTGCACCATCGCGATACGGTGCAGCAGGCTTTGCATCTCCACCAGCAGCGCCTCCCACTCGGCGCCGCGCGATGCGGCGTCGTGGATAAGGGTCATCACGCGCTCGCCGTCAGCGGCAACCAGCGCCTCGATAAGCGACAGCGCCTGAGCGTCATCCAGCGTACCGAGCATGGTGCTGACGGTCTGTGCCGTGAGCTGCCCGTCGCCGCTGGCGATCGCCTGATCGGTGAGGCTCAGGGCGTCGCGCAGGCTACCCTCGGCGGCGCGCGCCAGCAGCTGTAGCGCACGGGATTCAAAATCAATTTTTTCTTCGCCGAGAATGTGTTCCAACTGCGCGCGGATTTGATCGACGTCGAGCGCTTTAAGATGAAACTGCAGACAGCGCGAAAGGATCGTGACCGGCAGCTTTTGCGGGTCAGTCGTCGCCAGCAGAAACTTCACGTGCGAAGGCGGTTCTTCCAGTGTTTTCAGCAACGCGTTGAAGCTGTGGCGCGACAGCATGTGCACTTCGTCGATCAGGTAGACCTTAAAGCGGCCGCGCGCGGGCGCGTACTGCACGTTATCCAGCAGGTCGCGGGTATCTTCAACTTTGGTGCGCGAAGCGGCGTCAATCTCGATCAGATCGACAAAACGCCCCTGTTCGATTTCACGGCAGTTATCGCAGACGCCGCACGGCGTGGCGGTAATACCGGTTTCGCAGTTCAGCCCCTTTGCCAGCAGGCGGGCAATCGACGTTTTCCCGACGCCGCGGGTGCCGGAAAACAGGTACGCGTGATGGATACGACCGGACGCCAGGCCGTTCGCCAGTGCGGTCAGCACATGTTCCTGGCCGACAACGTCAGCAAAGGTTTGTGGGCGCCATTTTCGGGCTAAGACCTGATAACTCATTGGCAGGCTCTGAAACGCTGGAAGGTGGAATACAGGAGGGTAATGCTAACACAACCTCACCCGTTGAGCGAGGTTGTGGGGAGCCACGAGTCAATGACCCGGGAATGGCACCAGGCTGTAGCAGGTAATACCCTGCTTCTCGAGGCGCTGCTCGCCGCCGAGATCGAACAGATTAATAATGAATGCAGCATCGGTGACGTCACCGCCCAGGCGGCGAATCAGCTTCACGGTCGCTTCGATGGTACCGCCGGTCGCCAGCAGATCGTCCACCACCAGCACCTTGTCGCCCGGCTTGATGGCGTCAACGTGGATCTCCAGTTGATCGGTGCCGTACTCCAGCTCGTAGCTTTCCGCGATGGTTTCACGCGGCAGTTTGCGCGGTTTACGTACGGGAACAAACCCCACACCCAGCGCCAGCGCGACCGGCGCACCAAACAGGAAACCACGCGCTTCCGTTCCCACCACTTTGGTGATGCCGGCGTTTTTGTAGCGTTCGGTCAGCAGTTCGATGCTGAGGGCGTAGGCTTTCGGGTCTTCCAGCAAGCTGGTGACATCACGGAAAAGAATGCCAGGCTTCGGATAATCCTGGATGCTTTTGATGCTGTTTTTCAGATATTCAAGCTGCTGTGCAGTTGCGGTCATAGGTGTATGCCTGATTAAAACGGTGTTACTCACAAGGCGCATTGAGCATAAGGAATAAGGTTACACTTGATTAACCTTTAACCAGCCGCGCCCGTGCTCGAAAACGCCAGAATTTACTGGCAGTGAGCGATAAATGCAATAACCATTGCGGCCATTGTTATTTTTGTTGTTCTGAATCAACCACCGGAATTCGCCACATAAATACCAGCAGCCCGGCGAGGATCGCCAGCAGCAGCAAACGCACCCACAGCATATTGACCAGCCAGAGGGAAATCGCGAAGGTAATGAGAATCAGCGCGATCGCTTTGGGTTTCGCGCCGGGCGGCATTGCCCTATGCCGCTGCCAATGGCGCAGATAGCCGCCAAACCAGGAGCGGTACAGCAGCCAGTGATGAAAACGCGGCGATGAACGCGCAAAACACCAGGCTGCCAGCAGAATAAACGGCGTCGTCGGCAACAGCGGTAAAAACACGCCGAGCGTACCGAGCGCTACCGCCAACCAGCCAATGATGATTAGAATAATGCGTTGCATAGTGAGAATCGCTATCAAACAGAACGGCTACTGTAGCACAGGCCGCGGGAGAGAAAGATGAAAACTGACCTGTTACTGCAATCGCTGAATGCGCAGCTCAGGCGCCTGGAGCAGGATATCCGGCCGATGGCATTCCACGCGACGCTGGGACAGCGGTTCGACCGCCAGTTGTTTCGCAACCGGAGCCCGTTTCTGCAGGCCTGCGTTGAAGAGGCGCGGGAGAACCTGCAGGCGCTGGAGCACGCCGTCGCACAGCGGCAAACGGCGCAGGTCGTCTGGCTGGCGGAGCATCTGGCGGCGCAGCTGGAGGCCATTGCGCGGGAAAGCGCCGCCTGGGCGCTACGCGGGTGGGATAGCGGCTCGCCGACGCTCACGCGCTGGCAGCGCAAAAGGCTGCGCCATCAGGACTACGAGCGGCGTCTGCTGGAAATGAAACAGGCGCGCGAGCAGCAGCTGGCGCAGGCGACAACCCTCGCAGAGCAGCAGCGCCTATCCCGTGAAATCGATGCCTTTCGCGGGCGTCTGGCACGCTGCCGGGATGCCTTACAGAATATTGAAACGGTGCTGGCGCGCCTGACGCGCTAACCGAAAGGAGAAAAGATGTCGCTGGAAAACGCCCCGGATGATGTAAAACTCGCGGTAGACCTGATCATGCTGCTCGAAGAGCACGCCATTGCGCCGGAAACGGTATTACGCGCGCTGGAGATGGTCAAACGGGATTTTGAACGTAAGCTGCGTGAAAACGCCGGGAACGCCTGATGCCCACTCCCGAGCGGGAGTGGGTCAGCCAATCATTACGCCTGCAACGGCGTCGGGTCATCGCCTTTCACGTCACGTTTGACTTCCGTGACCTCATCGCCCTTTTCGTTACGCAGATGCACTTCAAGCTGGTTGAAGGCGATATTGATGTCGTTTTCACGGCACAGGCGATCGATCGCGCGGTTTAGCTCATCGACGGTGTAGCTGCGATCGCGCAGTTCACGCACGTACAGACGCAGCTCATGATCCAGCGTGCTGGCGCCAAAGGTGGTGAAGAACACCGACGGCGCCGGATCCTGCATCACCTTCGGATGCTCGTGCGCCACACGCAGCAGCACCTCTTTCACTTTGTCGAGATCCGATCCGTAGGCCACGCCGAGGCGGATCACCACGCGGGTAATGGTATCGCTGAGCGACCAGTTGATCAGGCGCTCGGTCACGAACGCCTTGTTCGGAATGATCACCTCTTTACGATCGAAGTCGGTGATGGTGGTCGCACGAATACGGATCTTGCTGACCGTCCCGGAGAAAGTGCCGATCGTTACCGTATCGCCGATACGTACCGGACGCTCGAAGAGAATAATCAGACCGGAGACGAAGTTCCCGAAGATCTCCTGCAAGCCGAAACCAAGACCGACCGACAGCGCCGCCGCCAGCCACTGCAGTTTATCCCACGAAACACCCAATGAACCAAACACCGTCATCGCCCCGGCGGCGATAATGACGTAGTTCAGGATGGTGGTAATGGCGTAAGAAGCCCCCTGGCGCATGTTGAGCCGCGAGAGCACCAGCACCTCCAGCAGGCCTGGCAGGTTGCGGATAAGCGCCAGCGCCACCATTCCGGCGACCAGCGCAAACAGCAGGCTGCCGAGCGTCACGTTCCTGATGACGTCCGCGCCGGCTTCCGTCACGTTGTAGTGCCAGAGCGTGATGCTGTCGAGATAGGCAAAGACGGTGATAAGATCAGACCAAATCGCCCAGAACAGCACACCGAACAGCGCCACCATCACCAGCATGGTGATACGTAACGTCTGCTGGTTGACCTCTTCCAGCGCAATGCTCGGCTCTTCCTGCGGTTCGACGCCTTCCGCCCCCTCCTTCACCAGGTGCTGGCGACGGGCCAGCGCGCGGCGATAGGCGATTCGGCGGGCCGCGACGCTCAGGCCACGGAGTACGGTCTGGTACAGCAGGTTCCAGAAGATAACGAGGTAGACGGTTTCAATCCAGCGGCCGGACAGGCGCAGCGTGGTGTAGAAATAGCCGGTTGCGGTCAGCACCATGAGCGCGACAGGGACAATCGACAGCGTGGTGATAGTCAGCAGGCGCAGGCCGTGGGACTCTTTATCGCGCCAACTTTCGCGGCACATCGGCCAGACCAGAATCGTTATCGCCAGCAGATTCAGGAAGATGGCGAACTGCCCCAGCACATCGTCCATCAGATGCAGCGGCGACAGCTCCGCCACCACTGACCAGAAGTGCAGCGGCAACAGCGCCAGACTGACACGCACAATCTGGCGACGCCAGTGGCTGGTCAGTTGCGGCGGCATGTTAAAGTGCTTAACGGCGACGCCGTTCTTCTCCAGCACTTTCCAGCACAGCCCAAACACCAGCCAGAACAGCGCCAGCTTCTTACAAAACGCCCATAGCAGATCGCTGATGTTAAGCTGCATGGTCAGCAGGATAAGTCCGGCGGCAAGGATAATCATCACCACTGGCAGCGCGCGGATAAGATCGATAAGAATCGCTTTCGGCGTGTTCAGTTGGCTGTCGTTACGCAGTTGCCCTACCTGAGAGGCAAGTTTCGCCTGATACGCCCGCAGCCAGGACAGACGCCAGCGAATCAACCCGGCTATCAGCAGCAACGGCAGACCGGCGAGGAAAGCGATAAACACCGCAGGCCAGGCTTTCTCCCAGTTCACGGTGATTTTCATCTTACTAAACTGGTCTTTCAGCGCCGACGGGAAGGATTTAAACCATTCCCAGTCCATCGGCTTATTGCTGTTCACCCAGAAAATCTGCTGCGTCAGAATAGAGCGCAGGCTTTTTGATACCCCGACCAACTGCTGCTGGTTGATCTGCAGGTTGATAGCCATCATCAGCTGGTTGCCCAGCTGCTTGTTCATCTGATCCAGCAGCTCGCGGCGCATATCAACCACCTGCAACAGCGCGTCGTGCACTTCAGGATTGACGTCGCTGCTGTGCCCCTCTTCTATCTTAGTGACGTAATCATCGTTCTGGAACAACGCATCGCGCTGCTGGTTAACTTCAAACTGCTCAAGACGCAGGTCGGCGATGCGGTTGGTCATATCCTGCAGTTCGTCCGCGGACGGCAGGGTTTGCTGTTCCTGGTAGAGAATACGCGACAGCAGCAGACTGCCTTTAAGCATCGAAATCTGCTCTTTGATGTTACGTTCCGACTGCAACGCGCGATCGAGCCAGTTTTTAACTTTGATGTTCTGTTGTACCAGCTGGTTGCCGTTCTCGGTGGCTTTAATCAACCGTTCGCTCAGTTGATGGTTGATAACGAGCTCCTGCTTCACCAGCGGGTTCGCCTGAATGCGGGCGGCATCATCCGGTGACATGGCCTCTTTCGCCGTCTTTTCCGTCAGAGTAAGACGCTTGCTGTTTACCGCCTCTTGTAAAAGCTGGAGCTGATGCTCAAGGCGATTGCTGTTGGCCGTGACATAATCACGCTGTTTTTGCAGGGTGTCCTGCAAGACGGTATTGCCTTCAAGGCTTTTCCGCTGCTGGTCAATTTCGGCATTCAGCAGCACCTGCTGTACCAGCAGCATTGTCTGCTGCGTCGGGCGCAGCGCCCCTTCGCCAATCGTCGCGCCGTTCAACCGGTTACGTATCTGCTGCAGTTGTTGGGACGCGTTGTACATGGCGTTTTGCACGCGCTCCGGCTGGGTCTGTAGAGAGACAAGCTGGCTGTTGTAGGTCGCGAGATCGCTTTGCGCAGACTGCAGGTTATCCAGCACGTCGCTGACGCGCGCTTCCAGTTGGCGCATGGAGAGCTGGCTTAAGGTTTTTCGCGTTTCAGCGTCGTTATCCGTATCGCTCAGGGCACTGAGCCCATCCACCGCCTGGCGCATTTTGGTCGGCGCTTGTTCTATCTGCTGCTTGAGCTGCGCGGTCTCGTCTTTTACGCGATCGATTTTGTCGAGCATCTGCAGCGTTTCGGCCAGGTCCTGCTCAATGAGCTTGTCCTGCGGGGAGAGATCTTTTTTCTTGCTCAGGACGGTGAGCTGTTTTTGCACATCGCTACGATCGGGTAAATCGTTGCTGTTCTGTGCGCGGGCCTGACTCAGCGAGATAGAGCCAAAGAAACAAGTCAGGATAACGATAAAAGCGGAAAGCGATTTCCGCCAGCGAGTGTTGTGCGACATAGTGTTAACATGAATGGTGGCAATTACCGGCAAAACCGGGGGCATATACGCGGGCGAAGAATAGCACTTCTGCCCCCCGGCGAACAGCCGTTAGCGCCAGGAATATTCTTAGTCACACCCCGGTTAGCCATCACATTCAGGCGGCAGGCGGCGCCCCCTGGAGCGTCGGGCAAAACTGGAACATTTCCAGCAAGATAGCCACATAGTCCCGGGCCTCTTTTTTCAGGTTGAATGACTCGGGCGCAAACAACCAGTTTTCAACCAGACCGGAGATGTAGCCGCGCATTAAAATCGCCGCCCGACGCGTCAGCAAATTCACCGGCAGGAGTCGGGCGCTCATACATTCCATCAAAGCCTGCTCGATGCGATCATAGCTTTCTAAACACAGGCCGCGCTGCACCTGCTGAACCACTGCCATTTCACCGACAAATTCGCATTTATGGAAGATTATCTCCATCAGCAGGCGTCGACGCTCATCTATTACAGTAGCTTCAAGAATATAGACTAAAATCTCCCTTAAAACAGACAGTGGATCATCAGGGAATTTTACCCGATACTCTGTTTCGAGATCGCCGATGCTGAATTCTGAAAGCTGCCAGATTTCACTGAACAAATCAGATTTGTTTTTGAAATGCCAATAAATGGCGCCGCGCGTGACGCCAGCCGCTTTTGCAATCTCCGCAAGCGAGGTAGATGATACCCCTTGTTGCGAGAACAAACGCAGAGCCACATCCAGTATGTGCTGCCGTGTTTCCAGCGCCTGCTGTTTGGTTTTTCGTGCCATAGGTGAGTGAATTTACAGAGGTTAGTTTACATACATTTATGAATGTATGTACCATAGCATGACGATAATATAAACACAGCAATGGGTTTGTGGACGCTTGATCCATCATCTATTTGAAATCGGACACTAGAGGTTTACATATGAACAAAAACAGAGGGTTAACGCCTCTGGCGGTCGTTCTGATGCTCTCAGGCAGCTTAGCGCTAACAGGATGTGATAATAAAGGAGCTCAGCAAGGGGCGGCTCATATGCCAGAGGTTGGCGTGGTAACGCTCAAAACTGAACCTCTTCAGATGACAACAGAGTTACCCGGTCGAACCAACCCATACCGCGTTGCTGAAGTTCGTCCCCAGGTCAGCGGGATAATCCTGAAACGTAACTTTACCGAAGGCAGTAACATCGAAGCTGGCGTCTCCCTGTATCAAATCGATCCGGCGACCTATCAGGCCGCGTACGACAGCGCGAAAGGCGATCTGGCGAAAGCCGAAGCGGCGGCGAAAATCGCTCAGCTGACGGTAGCCCGTTATCAGAAACTGGTGGGAACGCAGTACATCAGTAAACAAGATTACGACACCGCTGTCGCCAATGCGCAGCAGGCCAATGCCGTTGTTGTGGCCGCAAAAGCCGCAGTAGAAAACGCGCGTATCAATCTGGCGTACACCAAAGTCACCTCGCCCATCAGCGGACGCATTGGCGCGTCATCGGTGACCGAGGGCGCGCTGGTGCAAAACGGCCAGTCGACCGCGCTGGCGACCGTTCAGCAGCTTGATCCGATCTATGTCGATGTGACCCAGTCCAGCAACGATTTCCTGCGTCTGAAACAGGAGCTGGCGAACGGCTCGCTGAAACAGGAAAACGGCCAGGCAAAAGTGACGCTGGTCACCAATGACGGCATTGAGTATCCGCAGGACGGTACGCTGGAGTTCTCTGACGTGACCGTTGACCAGACCACCGGTTCTATCACCCTGCGCGCTATCTTCCCGAACCCGGATCACACGCTGCTGCCGGGGATGTTCGTTCGTGCGAAGCTCGAAGAAGGCGTTAACCCGGATGCCCTGCTGGTGCCTCAACAAGGGGTTACCCGTACGCCGCGCGGTGAAGCCAGCGTAATGGTTATCGGCGAAGGCGACAAAGTCGAAGTTCGCAAGGTGACCGCCACCCAGGCCATTGGCGATAAGTGGTTAGTGACCGCAGGCCTGAAGACCGGCGACCGCGTGATCGTAACTGGCTTACAAAAAATAAGACCGGGCGTTCAGGTAAAAGCGCAGGAAGTGAATTCTGACAATAAACAGCAAGCCGCAGGCGGCGCCCCGTCAGAATCGACCAAGTCTTAACTTAAACAGGAGCCGTTAAGACATGCCTAATTTCTTTATCGATCGCCCCATATTCGCATGGGTGATCGCCATTATTATCATGCTGGCAGGGGGACTTGCGATCCTCAAACTGCCGGTCGCGCAATATCCAACGATTGCGCCGCCGGCCATCGCCATCACCGCCATGTACCCTGGGGCTGACGCGGAAACGGTGCAGAATACCGTGACCCAGGTTATCGAACAGAACATGAACGGTATCGATAACCTGATGTATATGTCCTCAAACGGTGACTCGACGGGTACGGCGACCATTACGCTGACCTTCCAGTCAGGCACCGACCCGGATATCGCCCAGGTACAGGTTCAGAACAAACTGCAGCTGGCGATGCCGCTGCTGCCGCAGGAAGTACAACAGCAGGGCGTGAGCGTTGAAAAAGCGTCCAGCAGCTTCCTGATGGTTGTCGGCGTCATCAACACCAACGGCAGTATGACCCAGGACGATATTTCCGACTACGTGGCGTCGAACATGAAGGACCCCATCAGCCGTACCAACGGCGTGGGCGACGTTCAGCTGTTCGGTTCTCAGTACGCGATGCGTATCTGGATGGACCCGAATAAACTGAACAACTTCCAGTTAACGCCTGTCGACGTGATAAGCGCCCTTAAAGCGCAGAACGCCCAGGTCGCCGCCGGTCAGTTGGGCGGTACGCCGCCGGTGAAGGGCCAGCAGTTGAACGCCTCCATCATTGCGCAGACCCGTCTGACCAATACCAAAGAGTTTGGCAATATCCTGCTGAAAGTGAACCAGGACGGTTCTCAGGTTCGCCTGCGTGATGTGGCGGAAATCGAACTCGGTGGCGAAAGCTACGACGTTGTCGCGAAATTTAACGGCCAGCCGGCATCCGGTCTGGGTATTAAACTGGCGACTGGCGCCAACGCCCTGAACACCGCAGACGCGATTCGTGCAGAGCTCAAGCGTATGGAACCCTTCTTCCCGTCAGGTCTGAAGATTGTGTATCCGTATGACACCACGCCGTTCGTTAAAATCTCTATCCATGAAGTGGTAAAAACGCTGGTTGAGGCGATCATCCTCGTCTTCCTGGTGATGTATCTGTTCCTGCAAAACTTCCGCGCGACGTTGATTCCAACCATCGCCGTCCCGGTGGTACTGCTCGGAACCTTCGCCATTCTTTCGATATTCGGCTACTCGATAAACACCCTGACGATGTTCGGGATGGTGCTTGCCATCGGCCTGCTTGTGGATGACGCCATCGTGGTGGTCGAAAACGTCGAGCGTGTCATGGCGGAAGAAGGCCTGCCGCCGAAGGAAGCGACCCGTAAATCCATGGGTCAGATCCAGGGCGCGCTGGTCGGTATCGCGATGGTGCTGTCCGCCGTATTTATCCCGATGGCGTTCTTCGGGGGGTCTACCGGCGCAATTTACCGTCAGTTCTCCATCACCATCGTGTCGGCGATGGCGCTGTCGGTACTGGTCGCATTGATCCTGACGCCAGCGCTGTGCGCGACCATGCTCAAACCTATCGAGAAAGGCGGCCATGGCGAGCAAAAAGGCTTCTTCGGCTGGTTTAACCGCATGTTTGATAAGAGCACGCACCACTACACCGACAGCGTAGGCAACATCCTGCGCAGCACCGGTCGTTACCTGCTGCTCTATATCATCATCGTGGTCGGCATGGCCTACCTGTTCGTACGTCTGCCAAGCTCGTTCTTGCCGGATGAAGACCAGGGCGTGTTCCTGAGTATGGCCCAGCTTCCGGCAGGGGCGACGCAGGAGCGTACGCAGAAAGTGCTGGATGAGATGACCGACTACTATCTCACCAAAGAGAAAAACAACGTGGAATCCGTGTTTGCGGTTAACGGCTTCGGCTTCGCCGGTCGTGGCCAGAACACCGGTATCGCGTTCGTTTCTCTGAAGGACTGGAGCCAGCGGCCGGGTGAAGAAAACAAAGTCGCGGCGATCACTCAACGCGCAATGGTTCGCTTCTCGCAGATTAAAGACGCGATGGTATTTGCGTTTAACCTGCCCGCTATCGTTGAACTGGGTACGGCAACCGGCTTTGACTTCCAACTGATTGACAAAGGCGGTCTGGGTCACGAAAAGCTGACGCAGGCGCGTAACCAGCTGTTTGGCGAAGTGGCGAAACACCCGGATGTTTTAACCGGCGTGCGTCCGAATGGTCTGGAAGATACGCCGCAGTTTAAGATCAATATCGATCAGGAAAAAGCGCAGGCGCTGGGCGTGTCGATTAGCGACATCAACACCACGCTGGGCGCGGCCTGGGGCGGTAGCTACGTCAACGACTTTATTGACCGCGGTCGTGTGAAGAAAGTGTACTTGATGTCCGAAGCGAAATACCGCATGCTGCCAGCCGATATCGGCAACTGGTACGTTCGCGGCAGCAATGGACAGATGGTGCCGTTCTCCGCTTTCTCGACTTCACGTTGGGAATACGGCTCGCCGCGTCTGGAGCGTTATAACGGTCTGCCATCCATGGAAATTCTGGGTCAGGCGGCACCGGGCAAAAGTACCGGTGAAGCAATGTCGCTGATGGAAGAGCTTGCTGGCAAGCTGCCGTCTGGCATCGGCTACGACTGGACGGGGATGTCCTATCAGGAACGTCTGTCCGGCAACCAGGCCCCTGCCCTGTACGCCATCTCGCTTATCGTCGTCTTCTTGTGTCTGGCGGCGCTGTATGAGAGCTGGTCGATTCCGTTCTCGGTCATGCTGGTGGTACCGCTTGGGGTTGTCGGCGCGCTTCTGGCCGCCACCATGCGCGGGTTGACCAACGATGTGTACTTCCAGGTAGGCCTGCTGACAACCATTGGACTGTCGGCGAAGAACGCGATACTTATCGTGGAATTCGCCAAGGACCTGATGGATAAAGAAGGCAAGGGCCTTATCGAGGCGACGCTTGAAGCGGTGCGTATGCGTCTGCGTCCGATTCTGATGACTTCGCTGGCGTTTATCCTTGGGGTAATGCCGCTGGTTATCAGCTCCGGCGCAGGCTCCGGCGCGCAGAACGCCGTCGGTACTGGCGTAATGGGCGGGATGGTGACCGCAACCATTCTGGCTATCTTCTTCGTTCCGGTCTTCTTCGTGGTGGTACGCCGCCGCTTTAGCAGAAAGAACGAGGACATTGAGCACAGCCACCAGGTTGAGCATCATTAATCGCTAAGCTAATCCCAGGGGCCGCAATTGCGGCCCCTTTTATTTGCGCCGCGGCCTAAAGGCACGTATTGCATCCTCGTTTATTTTATTGTCATCATTTTCTGTATATAATCTTAATAATCTCAGTATTAAATCCACGGGTAATACATAAGCCGAACTTATTCTTTTATTGAAAGCAATTAAGAATTCTCTTAGTTTTTTCCGTAAGATAGCGGTGTATCACCGGGTGATTTCATAACTCAATGAAAATTAAGCGTCTGCACGGGAGCTCCCGCTGTACGCCAGCACGCCCCCACCCTCAAGGCGCATGAGAAAAAGTCTTACCCTCACGCAAAATAACGATATTTGTAATTTTTCGTAATAGCGCGGTGAAATCTTTTAAAGAGTAGATTATAGTTATAGCATTAGATTTATAGCGTTATGTTCCAGGTCAGACAGCAGTATCCATCCCGCAACGGTGTTTGTGAGTTAATCATAAGGGGGATGTGTTATGGACGAATACTCGCCAAAAAGACATGATATTGCACAGCTTAAATTTCTCTGTGAAACCCTGTATCATGACTGCCTTGTTAACCTTGAAGAGAACCGCTCAGGCTGGGTGAATGACCCGACCTCTGCGATTAATCTCCAAATCAACGAACTGATCGAGCATATTGCTACCTTCGCACTTAATTACAAAATTAAGTATAACGAAGACAATAAATTGATCGCACAAATTGATGAATATCTGGACGATACCTTTATGTTGTTCAGTAACTATGGCATTAACGCAGAGGATCTGCAGAAATGGCGAAAATCTGGAAACAGGCTTTTTCGTTGTTTCACGAACATCAGTAGAGCTAATCCTGTTAGTCTCTCCTGTTAAAATTATTACAATCAATAGGTAACTTTATGTCAGAGAAACCCTTAACAAAGACTGATTATTTGATGCGTTTGCGACGTTGTCAGACTATTGACACGCTGGAGCGTGTCATTGAAAAAAATAAATATGAACTTTCAGACAATGAACTGGCTGTTTTTTACTCAGCAGCCGATCATCGTCTTGCCGAACTTACGATGAATAAGCTCTACGATAAAATCCCCGTTTCAGTCTGGAAATTCATACGTTAATGATGTTCTCTGCCACATGAGTGTTGAAAAACGCAAGATGATCGCCGGTGAACCCTACCGCCCAGGCGATGAAACCTTACGCGCCGACCGTCTGCGTGCGAGGCAACTTATTCACCGCTATAACCATACCTCGCCAGACGAGCGCATCGAGCGAAACGCCCTGCTTAGCGAACTGTTCGGTCGGGATCATGATGCGTATATCGAACCGAGCTTCCGCTGTGACTATGGTTACAACCTTTTCCTGGGGCAGAATTTTTACGCCAACTTCGACTGTGTGATGCTGGACGTATGCCCGATCCATATCGGTGATAACTGTATGCTGGCTCCGGGCGTGCATATTTATACGGCGACCCACCCGCTGGATGCCGCAGAACGCAACAGTGGGCTGGAGTTCGGTAAGCCGGTGACCATTGGCGATAACGTGTGGATCGGCGGGCGAGCGGTAATTAACCCAGGCGTTACCGTCGGTGACAATGCCGTTATCGCCTCAGGGGCCGTAGTAGTCAAAGACGTCCCGGCCAATGCGGTGGTCGGCGGTAACCCGGCGCGTGTCATCAAAATGCTGGTGTGACTGTTATGCTTTTTCATAACTGATCTGTTACTTTTCGCCAGAATTAACGCAACATAAAATAACACCATTTCCCGTTCTTCGGACTTTCAGGGGACGCCAATGGCCGAAATCCAACGCCTGCTTACCAACACGATTGATGAGCTGAACACGACTGAGAAACGCGACAACCGGCCGCGTTTCAGCATCAGTTTTATCCGCCGTTATCCTGGCCTGTTTCTGGGGATGTATCTCGGGTTTCTGGCGACGCTTATCGTCATGATGCGTTCCGATACGCTGGCGGATTCCGTGTGGCTGCTGGTGGTGCTGTTCATTTTGCTTAACGGCTTTTTCTTCTTTGACGTCGCGCCTCGCTACCGTTACGAAGATATTGACGTGCTCGATCTGCGCGTATGCTACAACGGCGAGTGGTACAACACCCGCTTCGTACCGAACCAGTTAATCGACACTATCCTGCAGTCGCCGCGCGTCACGGAGCCGTTGAAAGCGCAGCTGCAAAAGATGGTCGCCACCAAAGGCGAGCTGTCGTTCTACGATATTTTCACTCTTGCCCGCGCTGAGTCTGCGTAATCAGTCGGTTGAGCGCCCGTATTGCGGGCGCAAACTGCGACGCTGAGGTATTGCCATAACCCAAAACCAGCCCTGTTTTCCCAATCGCCGGGTTAAGATAAAAACGGCTTAGCGCCGCCGGGGCCAGCTGATACTGACGCGCAAGCTCCGCCGCTCGCACATCGTCAATCCCCGCGATTTCTACCGTCAGGTGCAGGCCGCCTTCGCCGCCGTGTATACAGTGCGGCACGTCCAGCGCCTGCGCCAACGCGTCGCGCAACTGCGCCTGTCGTTTGCGATACAGCCGCCGCATCGCCGCGAGATGGCGGGCATAGTGCCCCTCTTCAATAAACCCTGCCAGCGCCCGCTGCTCAGTGCGGTGCCCACCGCGCAGCAGCGATCGTATCGCCGGTTGCGCCGCCTTCGCCAGCGCCTGCGGCATCACCATAAAGCCAATGCGCAACGACGGAAAAAGCGTCTTACTGAACGTGCCGAGATACACCACCGGCGCATTTTTGACCATGCCGAGCATGGCCGGGACCGGCTCTCCGCTCTTTCGAAATTCACTGTCGTAGTCATCTTCAATTATCCACGCGCCCTGCGCGCTGGCGAAGGTGAGCAGCGCCAGACGGCGGCTGGCGCTAAGCAATTTTCCGGTAGGATACTGATGTGACGGCGAGGTAAATATCAGGCGAGGAACCTCCAGCGTGTTGTCGGGAAACACCATTCCCTCGTCATCGACAGCCATCGCCTTTATCCGCAATCCGGCGGTTAAAAAGGCGCTTCTTGCGCCAAAATAGCCGGGATCTTCCAGCCAGGCGACATCCCCCGGCTCGCTCAGCAGATGGGTGCATAAATTCAACCCTTCCAGCGCGCCTTCGGTAATGACAACCTGACTTGCATCGCAGTGAATACCGCGCGACAGCGCAAGGTGGCGGGCTATCGCGGCACGCAGCGGCCATTCGCCCGCCGAGTCGCCGTACCCCAACAGCGCACTGCCCTCTTCGCGCAGCACCCGGTCCAGCAAACGCCGCCACAGCGGCAGGGGAAAATAGTTTACCGCAGGCGTACCAGGAGTAAACGCCAGCGCGGGTGAATCGCGGCGCGGGCCGGGTGGCAACTGTAGCAAACGCGCAGGCAGCGTAATATCTGCGACAGGCAGCGGCACAACCTCGGTAGCCGCGGGCAATTGCGCAACATGTGAACCCAGCCTGTCGCGCAGTAAATATCCCTCGGTTGCAAGTTGCTCAAGCACGGCATTAATCGTATTTCGCGAGACCATTAACCGCTGGGCGATGGTGCGCGACCCCGGCAGGCGACTGTGCGCCTGCAGGCTGCCGTCGAGCATGGCATCGCGCAGCGCATGATATAGCGTACGCTGTAACGTCTCTGCGTCTCGTTGTTGTAGCGCCCGTACCAGCAAACCATAAAATGCCTCATCTGGAATATTCATCGCCCCTCCTGGTGGTACCATAAAAACATACCGTGATGGTACTTTTTAGGGAACCACTAAATGATTACGCTGCGCAGGTACATTAATAAAAGGAACAGGTATGAGCCAGAATAATCAATTTGGTCAACCGGTTGGCGACGCGCTTCCCGACTGGCAACCGCGCCCTCATCCGCAACGGATGACATTAGCAGGACGGCTTTGCCGCCTGGAGCCTCTTGGCGTACAGCACGCCCACGATTTATTCGCGGCCTATCAGCAGGCGCCGGATACCCGAAGCTGGACCTGGTTGCTACGTGAACCTGATGCGGATGTTGAAAGCTATGCCCGCTGGGTCGCAAGCGTTGTCGATTTGCAGGATCCGATGCATTTCGCCGTCATTGACAGGCAAAGCGGCCTGCCGGTCGGCACGCTGGCGCTGATGCGTATCGACAGCAAAAATGGTGTAATCGAAGTCGGGCACGTCCACTTTTCACCCCGGCTCAGCCGCACGCCGATGTCCACCGAAGCGCAGTGGCTGCTGATGCGTTACGCCTTTGAGACGCTCGGCTATCGTCGCTATGAGTGGAAATGCAACAGCCACAATGAACCGTCGCGTCGCGCGGCATTAAGAATGGGGTTTCAGTTTGAAGGACGTTTTCGCCAGGCGCTGGTGATAAAAGGACACAACCGGGATACCGACTGGTTTTCCATTATCGATAAGGAGTGGCCGCTGGTCGACCAGGCGATGAAAAAATGGCTTGCCGCCGACAATTTCGACGCCGACGGCAAGCAACGAAGTACCCTGGAAAGTTGGCGACAAGCAGTCTGACTAGCGTTTTTTCTTACGCCCCTGCACGGCCTTAAAGCGGGGGTTGCTTTTACAAATGACGTATAAGCGTCCTTTGCGTTTTACTATCTGGCAGTCCGGGTGGCGCTGCTTTGCGCTGCGTAGCGAGTTGAGTACCTGCATCCTTAACCTCGTTTTGCAT
>NZ_JAFAGS010000005.1 GCF_019237635.1 Pluralibacter sp. | reverse complement strand
GCGGTGGTCCCACCTGACCCCATGCCGAACTCAGAAGTGAAACGCCGTAGCGCCGATGGTAGTGTGGGGTCTCCCCATGTGAGAGTAGGGAACTGCCAGGCATCAATTAGAAGAACCCCGTACCGAAAGGTGCGGGGTTTTTTGCTTTCTTTTTCTGATTCTACGTTAAATCTCAGTTTGTGATCGCGCTAATAAAAAGCGTGCTATCCGACATGCTTTTGGTTATAACAAATAAATAACATTTGTTGATTGAATGCCTTGTTGGGGGCGCGTCCCTGTAACGTATCAGGCTGGAGTATGATTGCAATGGCTGAAAACACTATCACCACGTGCGAGTCTCGCGCCAGTGGCGATACTGGCCGCCGGATATGGGCGATTGTGGGAGCGTCATCCGGTAATCTGGCGGAATGGTTCGACTTCTACGTCTATTCCTTCTGTTCGCTCTATTTTGCACCTCACTTTTTTCCTGCCGGGAATACAACCACCCAGTTGCTGCAGAGTGCCGGGATATTTGCTGCCGGATTTCTGATGCGTCCGATCGGCGCCTGGCTATTCGGGCGTGTCGCTGATCGCCATGGCCGTAAGATCTCAATGCTTATCTCGGTGTATATGATGTGCCTGGGCTCGCTGGTCATCGCCTGCTTGCCCGGATACACAGCCATCGGCATCTGGGCTCCGGCGCTGCTTTTACTTGCGAGAATGCTTCAGGGACTGTCTGTTGGTGGGGAGTATGGTGCCAGTGCGACCTATATGAGCGAAGTCGCGCCAGTGGGACGAAAAGGTTTCTTTGCCTCGTTCCAGTACGTCACACTGATCGGTGGCCAGCTGTTGGCACTGCTGACGGTAGTGATATTGCAGCAATCGTTAAGTAGTGATGAGATATACGCATGGGGCTGGCGGATCCCGTTTGCGCTTGGCGCGGCGCTCGCTGTTGTCGCGCTCTGGCTTCGTCGTCGGTTGGAGGAAACCTCGCTGCAGGAAAATCGGGTGCTGCGTGAGGCGGGATCTTTTAAGGGATTATGGCGCGACCGTCGGGCCTTTTTGTTGGTGCTGGGTTTTACCGCGGGTGGCTCGCTCTTCTTTTACACTTTTACCACCAATATGCAGAAATATCTGGTGAATACGACGGGCATGAGCGCCAATATCGCAAGCATAGTGATTACCGCTGCGTTGCTGGTCTATATGCTGATGCAGCCGCTCTTTGGCGCGCTGTCGGATAAGATAGGCCGCAGGACATCAATGCTCTGTTTCAGTGCGCTGGCAACGCTCTTTACCGTGCCACTTTTAACCGCCCTGCAGCATGTCTCATCCCCGTTGATGGCATTTTTGCTGGTGATGTGTGCGCTGCTTATCGTGAGTTTTTACACCTCCATCAGCGGATTGATGAAGGCCGAGATGTTTCCGGCGAAAGTGCGGGCGCTGGGGGTTGGATTATCTTATGCCGTGGCGAATGCGTTCTTCGGCGGTTCCGCGGAGTATGTCGCGCTATCGCTGAAATCGGTCGGTAGTGAAAGCCTCTTTTTCTGGTACGTTACGCTGATGGGGGCGCTGGCGTTTCTGGTGTCGCTCAGACTGCATCGTAAAGGCGGTGGGTTGCGCCTGTAGCGGTCAGTGCACAGTAACAAAAAGCCCCGGTGTCGGGGCTTCGGATTACAGAATACGGCTGATTAGCTTATCGATGCGGATCCGGCGAAGACGGCGGATAAGTTTGCGGACTTTCACCGGATAATCTGAAATGCTTTGCAGATCCCGGTAGTGTTTCACCACAGTGGTATGCGTACGGATAAGCGCCAGCTCCTTCTCACGGCATTCGGTCAACTGATGCTGAGGATCGTGTATGAGAATCGCGTTCTCCAGATCCAGTCGCCATGCGCGTGGATTGAGGTTATTACCGGTCAGCAGGATCCACTCGTCATCCACCCACATCCCCTTGAGATGATAGGTGTTGTCATCGTCTTTCCACAGGCGGACAACCAGTTGGTCCGTATTGACGTAGTACTGCAGACGGCTCAGGAAACGGCGCAGGTTAATCTCGTACAGATAAGGCAGCGCGCCGATAATCTTAAACGGCTCATCTTCCGGGATGTAGAAATCGTTAGCGGTTTTATCACCGACGATGATCTCCACCTTTTTCCCCTGACGCAGTAAATCAATGATGCAGCGAACCAGAACGGCAGGCAGGTTGAAGTAGGGGGTGCAGATGGTCAGCTTATGCTCGGTACTGGGCATAAGGTTAGCTATCGTTTTATTCAGTACGCTGGTTTTTCCGAGCCCAACCAGCGGTGTAACGGCGAGTTGCTCGTTGTCGGCGTCACCCTGAAAATGATAGCTGGTATCGCGCAGTTCCTGGCGAAACTGGCGAATATCATTTTTGATTTCCGGGCTCTTCGGGCGGTCGCAGTTATCAAGGCGATTGACGCCGCGCCCATGCACCAGGTTTTGATCGGCCCAGTTGAACATGATATCGGCCATCTGCGCATTGCGAATGCACTGGTAGCGGTCATAACGATATTTGTCGTGCTGATGCAGATAGACATCGTTCAGGCTGGCGCCGCTGTAGAGAACGCTGTCATCAATGATAAAGCCTTTGAAATGCAGCACGCCCAGCGCCTCCCGGGTATTGACCGGCACGCCGTAGACAGGGACATGCATATCCGGGTTTTCCTGCGCGACGCGACAGTACCAGTCGGCATTGGTATTTGACGCAGCAGCGCCAATACGCCCGCGCTGCGCGCGATGCCAGTCGACCAGCACGCGAACGTCAAGCTCCGGACGCTGACGCTTGGCGTCATACAGCGCCTGTAAAATACCTTTACCGCCATCGTCCTGCTCAAGGTACAGGGCGACGATACAGATCCGGCGCGTGGCGCTGGCGATTTTGGCCAACAGTGCTTCCCGGAAATCAGCGGGAGCATAAAAGAACTCGACATCATCAACTGACTGAGAAAGCTTAGGTAGTTGAGCAAGGTGTTGTTGATGCTTGTTACGCTTAAATTTTGACAACATCACAGTGCGTTTCTTCTCTGTTTAATCAAGGGTCTTCTGTACCATGCAGACGACATAAGCGAGCAATAATACCATTACTACCCGCTAAAGTGGTCAACATTTCCAGCAGCTTATACGCAGAATATCTACTCTGACAGCGTAAGTGTCAGCCCGACAATCCCGTCTTCCAACTGAACATCAACCTTAAAACCCAGTTTTCGCGCCAGCGTAATCATGCCCTTGTTGTTAGGCATTGTGATGCCGTTCAGGCGCAGCAATCCGTGCTCTCGGGTGTAATTAATCAGCTTTTCCAACAACCGTCTGCCGAGTCCCAGTCCTTTCAGGTCAGAACGAACCAGTACCGCAAATTCCGCATCAATGTTATCCGGATCGGAGATAGCGCGGGTAACGCCGAGGATCTCGCTGCCTTTCGCCGACGAAAGCACGGCAACAAACGCCATCTCTCGATCGTAGTCGATCTGCGTCATGTTGGCTAAATCGTCATGGGTAAATTCATTGATTTCGCTAAAGTAACGGTAATAAAGATCTTCTTTTGTGACCTGCGCAATAAACTGCTGAAGCAGCGGTTCATCTTCAGGAAGAATGGGGCGAAACAGGCAGCGATCGCCGTTTTTCATCTCAACCCACTCTTCAAACTGCTGCGGATAGGGGCGAATTGCCAGACGGCTTGCGCTGTCGCCGCTAAAAGGGGCGATATCCAGCGTAACGTCGAGCGCGGTAAACTCATTTCCGGAGGCCAGAAGAGGGTGGATATCCAGCCGCTGGATCTCCGGACAGTCGACAATCAGGTTTGATACCTGGACCAGAAGCTGGCTGAGTCCAGCGATATCTAACGGACGAAGCGCGCTACGCCCACGGATTTTCTTGCCTTTGATCGCCTGAATCACCAGATAACGGGCCAGGTTCATGTTGAGCGGCGGCAATGCCACCGCTGCCTGTTCTTCCGCCCGCCATTCGACGCCGCCTTCACCCAGCATGATGAGCGGGCCGAAGAGCGGATCGTGCTCCACGACGACTCTCAGCTCTTGCGCCCCGGCGCGGTTCGCCATGCTCTGAACCAGCAGCCCGTGGATCCGCGCCTGCGGCCAGGTCATTTTCACACGGTCGAAAATGGCGTCTGCCGCTCGCTGAACTTCAGCCGCGGTGCGTAAATAGAGCATCACCCCCTGTACTTCCGATTTGTGCGGAATATCCGGCGAGCGCAGCTTCAGCGCTACCGGGTAGCCAATTTGCTCGGCGATATGGACAGCCTCCGCGCTGTCGGCGGCGATCCAGGTCGGAAGGGTATGCAGGCCATAGGCTTGTAGAACGGGTTGAACTTCATGAGTATCCAGCGACGTCGCGCCATCGGCGATTGCCTGCTGCAAAAGCTGATGGGCATCGCTGGCGTTCGCTGCCAGATTGACGGGCAGGGCAGGCGTTTCTCGCAGCTGCTTCTGGTTGCGGCGATATTCCACCATGTGCATAAAGGCGGTTATCGTGCCTTCCGGCGTCCGGTAGGTTGGAATACCCGCATCGCTGAAAAGCCGACGGGCCTCCTGCGAGGAGAATTCACCGCACCAGTTGGTCAGGATAGTCACATATTTGCCGCGCGGGTGCTGGCTCAGGGTATCAATAAGCGCCTGGGCGCTCTCCGTGCCGGGGGCCGCGGCGCTCGGCGAATGGATAACCAGCAGGGCATCGTAGTCCTGGCTGTCGAGCAGAATGTTCAACGTTTTCTGGTAGTGCTCGCAGTTGGCGTCATCGCGCAGATCGAGCGGGTTTGCCGCCTCAACGCTTGCCGGTAGCGCCTGGCGCAATGCTGCAATGGTGTCTTCGCTGAGCGTTGCCAGCTTGCCATTGCGCAGCCACAGCTCATCAAGGGCCAGCGCAGCAGGGGCCGCGCCGTTGCTGACAATCATTAAACGCTCGCCGCGCAGCGGGCGCATATGGCTTAAGGTTTCAACTGCGGAGAACAGCTCGTGCGTATCCTGCACCCGCAGCAGACCGGCGCGCTGTATGGCGGCGTCCCAGGCCGGGTCCATTCCAGCGTTGACGTGCAGCAGGCGCTGAGCGGCCGGGCTACGGCCGCTTTTAATCACCAGAATCGGCTTATTGCGCGAGGCGCTGCGCGCGGAGGAGACAAAATGTCGGGCGTCGGTCAGATGTTCAAGATAAAGCAGGATGGCGCTGGTTTTGCTGTCGCGGGCAAGATAGTCGAGCAAATCGTCAACGTCGATATCCAGACTATCGCCCAGGGCTATGAAGTAAGAAAACCCCATTTCGCGCTGTTGGGCCCAGTCGAGGATCGTATTGGACACCGCAGCGGATTGGGAAATAAAGGCCAACTTGCCGCGGCGTATCGGCACCGGGGAGAAGCTCGCATTCAGCCCTTGCCAGGGGGCAAGCAGCCCGAGACTGTTTGGGCCAAGCAGGCGCATCTGGTAGCGGCCGGCGCAGGCCAGTAGCTCGGCATTTTGCTCCGGCGGTGCGGAAAGAATAATGCAGGTTTTACAGCCTTTCTCGCCCAGCGCCTGCAGCAGTTCAAGGTTGCGCCTGGCGTGGGTGCAGATAACGGCAAGATCGGGCGTAAAGGGCAGGCTTTCAATGGTTGGCCATGCCAGCACGCCAAGCACTGCCTTCCAGGCGGGGGTAACCGGCAGCACCGGCCCATTGAAACCGCCGCCCAGCAAATTGCGCATCATCAGATAGCCTGCGCGCTGCGGTTTCATTGATGCGCCGATCACGGCTATCGACTTAGGTCTCAGTAATGCTTCCAGTCCCCGTTGGCTCATTGCGGTCTCCCTCAGACACAAGTGACCGAATGATTTTAAACGCTTTCTGCCTGCTCTGCTGTGATACTCCCCGAATGCTGGGTTTTTCCTGCAAGATAACGGGTGCGAAAGCGTTGGAAGTGTTCGCCAAGCGCGCCAGCGGCCTCGGTGTCGCCTGCCAGATCCAACAGCGCGATAGCGACTTCAGCCGTGCAATACTGCCCTTCTGCGTGAACTTCACGCAGGTGATAGGTCGATACGCGCGATAAATCCACAGAGATAACCGGGAGAGTATCGAGGTACGGGCTTTTTCGAAACATTTTCCGCGCCTCTGTCCAGGTGCCGTCGAGCATAATGAACAGCGGCGGTTTACCTGTTGGCGGCGCGACGACGACCTGGCGTTCCGCGCCCGCGTAGGAGGCCGGGAAAACCACCAGTGGCTGGTAATCCGGGTTCTGCACCAGGTCGAGGAGCGCCTGCGGCGGCTCGGTACGCGACCATTGAAACGCCTCAGTGTCAGGCAAAATATCGGCAATCAGACGACCCGTATTACTGGGTTTCATCGGCTCGGTATCAAACATTACCAGACAGAAGCGGCTGTGCGCATGACCTGGAGAAAGGGTATCGCAAAGGCAAAGTTTGAGCGGCAGCAGGCAGCGCTGACAGCGGCGGATGCGGTTGCCGCGCGCAAGAAACGGGCGCGTGGCGCGGGCCAGGCGTTCGGCGCGCAGGCGAAGGACAGCGTTTTCAGTCATGGGAGGTCGTACGGAAAAAACGTTATTGTCGCAGAGGCGGCAATGGGGCACAAGTTGTGCCCCATGATGTCAGGATCGGGCGGCGTCGTTCAACCAGTTGTCGAACGGCGCTTTCGGGACGGCACCGTTGAGTATGTCAACCACTTCGCCGTTTTTGAATATCATAATGGTCGGGATGCTGCGGATACGAAAACGCGCGCTCAGCGCCTGCTCGGCTTCCGTATTGACCTTCACAAAGCGCATTTTACCGCTGCGCTCTTCAGCAACGTCCTCAAAAATGGGGGCGAAGCTACGACATGGACCGCACCATGGCGCCCAGAAATCGACAACCACCGGTAAATCGTCTTTCAGTAATTTATCCAGCGTGGCGTCGGTGGCGTTAACCACTTCACCATCAAATAACGCATGACCGCAACGTCCACACTTTGCCGCATCATCGTTAATACGTGAGTCCGGGATGCGATTGAGCGCCTGACAATTGGCACAAACGGTATTCATAACTAACCTCTGGGTAATCGGGGGATGGTCGGCGGTGTCGCCGGAATGTTTCTTTAATGTTACGTATTATCGATGAGAGCGCTTTAAACAACAATCTGGTTTATTCAATGAATATAATAGTCACTGTCTTTGGTACGAAATCATGGCGAAGCGTTGGCACATCGGGTAATCTTCGCGCTTCGCGCAGCGCAGGTGGAGAATGAAATGAACGACGAACTGAAAAATAAAAGCGGCAAGGTCAAAGTGATGTATGTCCGCAGTGATGACGACTCGGATAAACGCACGCACAACCCGCGTACCGGTAAAGGCGGTGGACGCAGCAGCACGTCCCGCACTGAAGGTGGTCGTCGTCCTTCCCGCGAGGGTAAGCCTGGCCAGGATCGCCGCTCTGCGACCGGCGGCGAACGCAGTCGCGATCGCGATGCCTCCCCGTGGCGTACGGTATCACGCGCGCCGGGCGATGAGGCGCTGGTAAAAGCGGATCACGGCGGCATCAGTGGTAAAAGCTTTATCGACCCGGAAGTGCTGCGTCGCCAGCGCGCCGAAGAGACCCGCGTCTATGGCGAGAATGCCTGTCAGGCCCTGTTCCAGAGCCGCCCGGAATGTATCGTGCGCGCCTGGTTCATCCAGAGCGTCACGCCGCGCTTTAAAGAGGCGCTGCGCTGGATGGCGGCAAATCGCAAAGCGTACCACGTGGTGGACGACGCGGAGCTGACTAAAGCCTCCGGCACCGAGCACCACGGCGGCGTTTGTTTCCTGATCAAAAAACGCAACGGCACAACCGTACAGCAGTGGGTCAGCGAGGCCGACGCTGATGACTGCGTTCTGGCGCTGGAAGATGTGGGCAACCCGCATAACCTGGGCGCGATGATGCGCAGCTGCGCGCACTTCGGCGTGAAAGGCGTTCTGCTGCAGGATGCCGCGCTGCTGGAATCTGGCGCGGCTATTCGTACCGCGGAAGGCGGTGCCGAGCACGTTCAGCCGATCACCGGCGACAGCGTGCTGGAGGCCATTGAGCAGTTCCGCAGCGCGGGCTACACCATCGTGACAACCTCCAGCCATGAAGGTACGCCGCTGTTTAAAGCGACGCTGCCGCGTAAAATGGTGTTGGTGCTGGGCCAGGAACGTGACGGTCTGTCCGATGCAGCGCTTTCTAGTGCTGACCTGAGCGTGTCTATCGACGGAACCGGCAATGTTGAAAGCCTTAACGTCTCTGTTGCGACTGGCGTACTGCTCGCCGAATGGTGGCGGCAGAATAAAGCCTGAAGAAAAATGCCAGCGTAACGCTGGCATTTTTCTTTTACTCGCTTTCAGCCGGTAACACCGGCATCCAGTCAACAGGCGCTTCACCCTGTTCCGCCAGCCACTGATTCGCCAGCACGAAGTGGTTACAGCCGAAAAAGCCGCGGTGTGCCGACAGCGGCGACGGGTGCGGCGCTTTGAGTACGTGGTGGCGTTGAGGGTCGATAATCGCCCCTTTTTTCTGCGCATGTGATCCCCAGAGTAAAAATACCACCCCTTGCCGATGTTCATTAATCAGGCTAATCACTTTGTCGGTAAACGTTTCCCAGCCGAGGCTGGCATGCGAATGTGCCTGGCCTGCTCTCACGGTTAAAACGGTGTTGAGCAGCAGTACTCCCTGACGCGCCCAGCTTTCCAGATACCCGTGCGACGGGCGGCTAAAGCCGGGAATGGTGCCCTCCAGCTCCTTATACATATTGAGCAGTGACGGCGGCGTGGCGATGCCAGGTCGTACGGAAAACGCCAGTCCATGCGCCTGACCCGGACCGTGGTAAGGATCCTGCCCGAGGATCACGACTTTGACGTCGCCAAGTTCGGTATAGCGAAAGGCATTAAACACATCCTTTTGCGGCGGATACACCGTGATACCGGACTGGCGCTCGTTGGCGACCGTGGTCAGCGTATTAAGAAAGTAGGGCTGCTGTTTTTCATCGGCCAGGACATCATGCCATGTTAATGGAGTGGTCATCTCGCTCTCCTGCGAATAGTCATGGCGATAGCTTAACGACTTCTATGTGGAGAACAAAATTTCAATCCGAGTTTTTTCTGTCTCACTCAAAAAAAATTTAATGTTTACAATGATTTTTGCGTGTTCCTGTTTGGTTAAATTGATTTAAAGCAATAAAGTCAGCATATGACCACCATTGCTGTGTGGTTTTTGTTGATTTAAATCAATGAATCAAGGGTGCTCGACTGATATATATACACTCAAGCAACAATGGTTTTACCAATTGGCCAGAACCCGGCCAGTTAAAACGAATACACCGAGCCCAAGGGAGGTATCAAATGATTACTGGAATCCAGATTACTAAAGCTGCCAACGACGACCTGCTGAACTCATTCTGGCTGCTGGATAGCGAAAAAGGCGAAGCTCGTTGCCTGTGCGCTAAAGGCGGTTTCACTGAAGATCAGGTTGTTGCAGTCAGCAATCTGGGCGACATCGAATACCGTGAAATTCCGGTAGACGTGAAGCCGGAAGTGCGTGTGGAAGGCGGCCAGCACCTGAATGTTAACGTGCTGCGTCGTGAAACGCTGGAAGATGCGGTTAAGCACCCGGAAAAATACCCGCAACTGACCATCCGAGTTTCCGGTTATGCAGTGCGTTTCAACTCTCTGACGCCGGAGCAGCAGCGCGACGTTATCGCTCGTACGTTTACCGAAAGCCTGTAATTTCTCCGGGGTGGGAAATAAAAGGTATCGGGAATACCGTGTAGTCACCCGGTAACACATCGCGGAGAATGCCCAGGGCATTCTCCGCTTTTTTGTCTACAGAAAGCGCACAAACAGGCTATGGGTTTTCTATAGGCAAAAAAACGCCGGGCGAACCCGGCGTCTTTTTTTACTCTTCTGAACCTGACGATTCAACCTTCTCGGCACTCGGCTTGCGGCGCTTACCAATGTTTTTGGTATCACGATGGCGCTGCTTCACGCGCGGTTTTTCTTTCTCTTTTTCTTTCCGCTTCTCTTCGCGTTTGGCGAGCGCTTTCTTCGACGGTTTACCGGTCATTTTCTCGCTCGGCGCACGGGTGACCGGGCGCAGCTCATCGATCACGCGGGGCTTCAGCGGCTCTTCGATATAGCGGCCGATTTTCAGCAGCAGCAGATGGTCATGGGCTTCCACCAGCGAAATCGCCGTACCTTTACGCCCTGCGCGGCCAGTACGGCCGATACGGTGCAGATAGGTGTCCCCGCTGCGCGGCATATCGAAGTTAAAGACGTGGCTGACATCCGGAATATCAATGCCGCGGGCCGCAACGTCGGTGGCGATCAGTACATTGACGCGACCATCGGTCAGGCGCTTGATGCCTTCGACGCGTTTTACCTGCGCCATCTCGCCTTCCAGATAGCAGTTGTTGATCCCCGCCGCACGCAGCAATTCGGCCATTTCGTGCACGCGCTCACGCTTGCGCACAAACACGATGGAGCGGGTGACATCATCCTGTTTTAACAGATGTTTCAGCAGCTCAAGTTTGTGCTCGAAGTTGTCCGCACGGTAATACCACTGGTGGATTTTCTTGCGCTCGCGGGTCGACGGCGTGGCGGAAACCTCAACTGGATCCTCCAGTAAACGCTCGGCGAAATCTTTAATCGCGTCGCCTTCCAGCGTAGCGGAGAACAGCATGGTCTGTTTGCGCCAACGGGTTTCGCCGGAGATGTGCTCGATATCCTGGGCAAAACCCAGATCCAGCATACGGTCCGCTTCATCCAGAATAAGCGTTTCGACGGCACGGCAGTCGAAGTTTTCTTCTTTAATGTATTGCAGCAGACGCCCCGTCGTCGCCACGACGATGTCCTGGTTTTCGCTGAACACTTCGGCATGGTTCATATAGGCGACGCCACCAGTGATGGTCGCGATGTCGAGATGCGTGTGTTTCGCCAGCTCGCGGGCGTGATCGGCAACCTGCATTGCCAGTTCGCGGGTCGGCGTGAGAATAAGGATGCGCGGCGGCCCGGATTTTTTACGCGGGAAGTCGAGCAGGTGCTGCAACGCTGGCAGCAGGTATGCCGCCGTTTTACCGGTGCCTGTCGGCGCAGAACCGAGTACATCACGGCCTTCGAGCGCAGGCGGAATGGCAGCAGCCTGAATGGCGGTTGGGCGTGTGAAGCCTTTCTCCTGGAGGGCGTCCAGTAGGCTTTCGTCGAGTTCGAGTTCGGAAAAAGTCGTTACAGTCATGATCTACCTCTGTGTGGGCCGCTGATTATAGACGTTACGGCTGTAATCTTCATCTGTTTGTATGGCTATCTGTTCTCAGGTATTGTGCATAACCCAACGCTCAGTTGGTATTTCTGGAAAGGTTGTTGACTATGATTCAGTCTAAATCCGTGCTTCGTCGCAATGGATTTACGTTTAAGCAATTTTTTGTCGCGCACGATCGCTGTGCGATGAAAGTGGGTACTGACGGCATTTTACTCGGCGCGTGGGCGCCTATCGCGCGCGTGAACCGGATCCTGGATATCGGTACCGGGAGCGGTCTGCTGGCGCTGATGTTAGCGCAGCGTACGGAGGCGTCGGTGACGCTGGATGCCGTTGAACTTGATGCCGGGGCTGCGGCTCAGGCGGTTGAAAACGTTAAAGAGTCACCGTGGGCAGAGCGGATTGCCGTCCATTCGGCGGATATTCGGGACTGGATTGCCGGGCAGAACAGCCGCTACGACCTGATTGTCAGCAACCCGCCTTATTATGAGCAGGGCGTGGAGTGCGCTACACCGCAGCGTGAACAGGCGCGTTATACCACCTCGCTGGATCATACCGCGCTGCTGGCCTGCGCCGCCGATGCGATTACCGAAGAGGGTTTTTTCTGCGTTGTGCTGCCGGAGAGCATTGGTAACAGCTTTACTGAGCAGGCGCTGGCGATGGGCTGGCATCTGCGGCTACGTACGGACGTTGCGGAAACTGAACTGCGCCTGCCACACCGCGTTCTGCTGGCATTTTCTCCCCACGCGGGCGAGTGCTTTACGGATCGGCTGGTGATTCGCGGGCCAGAGCAGCAGTACTCCGAGGGGTACACTGCCCTGACCCAGGCCTTTTACTTATTTATGTGAGCCAGCGGCGATAGCACCGACGGGCCGGAGCGTTCCGCCAACTGCGGGTAATCCAGCGTGTAATGCAGCCCACGGCTCTCTTTACGCATCATGGCGCAGCGGACGATAAGTTCAGCGACCTGCACCAGGTTACGCAACTCCAGCAGGTTGTTGGATACCCGGAAACGGGAGTAGTACTCGTCCAACTCCTGCTGCAGCAGGGTAATACGGCGCAGTGCGCGCTCAAGTCGCTTGGTGGTGCGCACGATACCGACATAGTCCCACATGAACAGCCGTAGCTCGTGCCAGTTGTGCTGGATAACCACCAGTTCATCTGAATTTTCCACACGGCTTTCGTCCCAGGCCGGGAGCGCATCGACCGCGCGGGCGTAGGGCATCCGTTTACGAATATCTTCTGCTGCCGACCAGCCATAGACCAGACAC
>NZ_JAFAGS010000156.1 GCF_019237635.1 Pluralibacter sp. | reverse complement strand
AGCGAGTTTAAGGGCTTCCTGGCGGAATTCAGGCGAGTGCTGCTTGCGGGGCTTGTTGCTGGTTGTGGCTGATTTGGTCATGAGTCACCTCTGGTTGAGAGTTTACTCACTTAGTCCCGTGTCCACTATTCACGGGTAGGATCATACAGCCGTAAAAGGTGATGCAAAAATACCCGTTGATAAGATTGAACTGTATATGCGTGGTAAAGCTTCTGGTGACCTAGAGTCTTTGCAAACAGAATATAACTCTTTAAAAGATGCAAAAATTAGCAGCCAAAAAGAATTTGCAAAAGATCCAAATAATGCTAAAAGGATGGAAGTATTAGAAAAACAAATCCATAATATTGAGCGTTCTCAAGATATGGCTCGTGTATTGGATCAAGCAAGTATAGTGAATACTGCCAGTAATAACAGCATGATAATAGATAAGTTATTGGACTCAGCACAGGGTGCTACGTCTGCAAATAGACAAACATCTGTTGTTGTATCAGGCCCTAACGGTAACGTAAGGGTTTATGCTACATGGACAATATTACCTGATGGCACGAAAAGACTTTCAACTGTTAATACGGGAGCATTCAAATGATAAATGTGAATAGTACCGAAAAGGATATTGAAGGTTTAGAAAGTTACCTAGCTAATGGCTATGTAGAGGCTAACTCTTTTAATGATCCAGAGGATGATGCGTTAGAGTGTCTCAGTGATTTATTAGTTAAAGATTCGGGGTGCTGTCTGTCATTTTGTAAAAAAATACTTAATTCAAATAACATTGATGGTGTTTTCATTAAAGGTTCAGCACTGAATTTCTTATTATTGTCAGAACAGTGGCCTTATGCCTTTGAGTATTTGACAGGTAATGCAGGAAATATAACTCTTGCAGAGCTTGAAAAGGCACTGTTCTACTTTTACTGTGCAAAAAATGAGACAGATCCTTATCCTGTACCAGAGGGTTTATTAAAAAAACTAATGAAAAGATATGAAGAACTGAAAAATGATCCTGATGCAAAATTTTATCATCTTCATGAGACGTACAATGATTTTTCAAAAGCTTACCCTCTGAATAATTAGAAGCTATCGCCCAAGGAATATTGTCTATGACTGCATGGAAGGATGATGGGCATAGTGTGTTGGGAGTTGTTCTTTAACAGATTTGGGGGAAATGGTGTAACAGGCTGAAAAGGTGTGTCAGGGCAAAAAGTTGGTGGGCAGAAAGTACAGCAGGAAAAACCGCTGTAACTCACGGAAAGAACAGGGAAAAGCCGGATTCATCGCAGCAACCTGCGTCGGAAAGAGTTGTTGTTGAGAATAATGCGCTCAGCGGATGTACACCGATGACCTGCGCGAATGGAATCGATGTCATGCATGGAGGCGGCGGCAGTCTGGGTGGTGGCACAGCAGGCGGTGCTGCGGGCGCGGGGCTTGGTGCCATTATTGCCGGGATGTTTGGTAGCGATGATTCGAAATCACCAACCGATACTGGCGGTGATCAGATTGCTGAGCAGGGACCAACAAATACAGGAGGAGATCAGCTATTTGACCAATATGGTAATCCAACCCACACTGGCAATACAGAGAACAGCGATACATCGTTAAGCAATACCGGCAACACTGACGGTGCTATTGATACTGGTGGGAACACAACCACAACCCCGATTGCTGATCAGAATAAGGACGATCTGGCTTATTTATCTGGTGATAGTAACTATGTACCGAGTCCCAAACATGCGCCTGGTGGATGGGGGACTCCGATGGATTTAAGTGATTCTCAAGCTCAAGATGTTTTAAACAGTTCAATCCAGGGCGGAAAGCAAAAATATGGGTTGAGTGATGGGAAACTGTATGAGTTCCAACCTGATAACGCTGGAGGATGGCATGGATATCCAGTCCCAGGCACAGAGGTTCCACCTAAAGTATTACGTGAATTCCTTGCTCGCGGTGATATCAGTAAAGCAGAGTACAATAAAATGATTAAAGGAAAATAGTCATGAATAAACTGCGTATCAAGTTAATCGAAGGTTCATTACTGGATGAATTTCAAGTTATTGATATTTCGGTTATTAGCTATACAGGTGTGATATCTATCTTTCATGGAAAAATAAATCTATCTGAGCTACTTGATTGGTTCAAAGAAAATGAGCATGAGATCAAGTCGTCAGATTTGCCAATAGATAGGAGACATGGAGGATCATTAGCCAGAAAAATACGGGATTTTTATGAAAATATAGATACGGAAAATGATGAAGTTGTTGACTCAATGTTTGATTACCGCTCCCATCATTGCCTCCGGTTTGCAGCACGAGGTTCTCTTATTCCTGAGATTTATATTGGGAAGTCAGAACATAACTATGAAATATCAATGTCTGGTAATGATGGAGAATGGGGATATTTTATTGACATAGAAGATTTTTTTAATCAATTAAAAAATTAGGGTAATAACGGCCATGTCGCAGGGATTTTTTTACCTGTTAGTTAGCCGTCAGATTCACTTCCCAGCGGCAAGGGAATCATCGAGTTTTGCTGGTTTTGGTGTGGTGGAAGGTGATAAAGGCCAAAAACGCACGTCGGGGAAAAATGTTGTCGCCACTGAAATGCACTGATGAAAACTAGATGTAACATGCTGAATGAACTAAGAAAATGTAAGTTAGGTGCAGAGATTCACATCAGAGTGAGTTGTCGTTGAGAATAATACGTTTGCGGTTCCTGCTCCTGTTCCGGTGCCTGTTCCCGGCGTTCCGGTAAGCCCAGGAGATCAGGTCACCAAAGACGCCAATGGCAAAATAGCGTCAGCTGTGGATGATCTGTTTGATGCGATTGATAAAGCCACTCAGTGTAGCTTTGGGCGTGCATGTTCTTCGGATGATTCAAATCAGGAATCGAAACCCAACGTTGCCGGTAACATGACGGATAACGAGAAGGCTGAATATGGTGGTGCTGGGTCAGGCTCTCCAACGCCACCAGAAAATGATCATGAAAAACAAGAAAGTAAGCCTGTTGATAAACTCAATCAAAAGCAAGAAAGTGCTATCAAGAAGATCGATAACACTATAAAAAATGCTTTAAAAGATCATGATATCACAGGAACGCTTAGGGATATGGATGGTAACCCTGTACCTAAGGAAAGCGGTGGATATTGGGATCACATGCAGGAAGTGCAAAATACCCTCAGGGGCTTAAGGAACCATGCAGACACATTGAAAAATGTTAATAATCCTGAAGCTCAAGCGGCATATGGTCGCGCAACAGATGCTATCAATAAAATTGAATCAGCCTTGAAAGGACATGGGATATTATTACTTTCCGTAAGTTGATAGGAAAAATAAATTTAAAACCTGATTCTGTTCAGAAATCATCGCTTGAACAATGGTTTGAACGTGTCATTGATATACCAATAGAAGAGCTGTTCGTAGAAGATCTTTGTCGTGCTATTCGTCAGGATCTCTTTATCGACCAGCTAATGCCAAGAGTATTAAAAGTATTGGCGGAAGACCCATTGGCGGGAGAATATTACGATGGTGAACTCATTGCAGCTCTGGCAACAGTAAAAGTAGAGGATCTAAAAAATCATATGGACTGTTTTGAACAGGCTAAGATGATTATAAATAAAATAAATACTTCAGATATTGATAATGAATTAAGAAAAGATATATTGAAAATTAATAAAATAGGTACGTGAGATAAAGTAGCTTGCTCTCGCAAGGTAATGGTGTGAACGTGTTCAGGCAAAAAAGGTGCGTCGGGGCAAAAAGTTGCAGAGCCTGAAACGCCTCAGCAAAAATCAGGTGTAATCCACGGAAAGCACAGGGAAATGCCCTCTAAGGCAGCCAGCTTCGCAACGGATAAAGTTGTTGTTGAGAATAACTACCTCAGTACGAACCAGTCGCTGACGTTTGATAAAGAGCTGTCAGACTGCCGAAAATCGGACGGTGACTGTCAGGCTGTTATTGATAAATGGAAGAGAATCAGCGATGACCAGAGCCAGCAGCTGGATGGAACGCTGAAAGATAACCCGACTTCCGCGCTTGCCTGGGATAAAAAACTGGCTGAAGGTGGCCTGGATATGGCAAGCCGCCCGGCCTGGATGAATAACATTCCGGGTGCCGGTGGAATGAGCGATGAACAGGCCCGTGCGTATGTTCAGCAGTGGAACAGCCAGGATCTGAGTAAGATCGATGCTAGTACACCCGGCTGGATGCAGTTCGCGGCGTTTGCATCAGATCCGGAAAATCAGGCAGCACTGGGGTCGCTGGGGCTGCTGGCAAAAGACGTGACGGTTGCAGCGGTCTCCTTTATGGGGCGTAATACGGCGACAGCAACGGTGAGTGCCGCAGATATTGGCATGAAATGGGGCCAGGGGAATATGAAACAGGGTATGCTGTGGGAGGATTATGTTGGGAAATCTCTTCCCGCAGATGCCCGTTTGCCTCAGAATTTCAAAACCTTTGATTACTATGATGGTGCGACCAAAACGGCTACCAGTGTAAAATCAATGGATACGCAGACTATGGCGAAACTGGCTAATCCGAATCAGGTTTACAGTTCGATAAAAGGAAATATCGATGCTACGGCTAAGTTTAAAGAATATGCACTCTCTGGACGAGAATTAACTCCATCAATGATCTCTAACAGAGAGATACAGCTCGCTGTTCCTGCTAACACAACTAAAACACAGTGGATAGAAATCAATCGGGCTATTGAGTATGGTAAATCTCAGGGCGTCAAAGTGACGGTAACGCAGGTGAAATAATGGCTTTTAATAAAGATCAGGATTACTGGGCGAATATATTTGTTACACCAGATTTTTTGAGTGTTGAAACTTATTCAGGATTAGGAATGACAGGCAGAGATCCATTGTTTCCACCACGTTTATTACTGCCTGATGTAGATGACAAAAGCCTAGGTGAGGAGATCCTACAGGCATTGTCTGACAGCCGTACACTAGATGTTTTGGAAGATCGTGTAGCTTTTTTCGATCTTGAAAAAGGTAAAGAACAATATGCAGCTTGGATAGCTACTCTGATGGTGAAGTATGGTTATAGAACTAAACGTGCATTATTTAAAAATATGAAAAAAGCTGGCATCCATCTGGTAAATGATGTTATCACAATCCGGCCTTCATTCCATGAAAAGCTGGAAGCATGGAGTGGTAACAGGATCAATGAATCTGATTATGTGGTGCTTCCAGCAGGCAGTTCCCCAACCGAAATCGGCGCAGGTCTGAGATTAGCACTCAGTCGCTGCAAGGGTTAATTTGAAATATCAGGGGAAATGTTTTGCTTTGCCCTTTTAACTTCCATACAAGGTGAGTTTTAGATGTGCCGCCTCTCAGTGGTTCTTCTAAAGCTAACTTGGCTAGGGCTGCGCCCTAACTGACCTTGTGTTGTTGCGCGGAGCAGCGGTAGCATGTCTGGACGAAAAAGGCGTATCGGGGCCAAAAGTTGCCTGGCCGAAAGTACAGTAGGCGAAAAAGGTTGTAGCTAACTGAAAGTACAGGGAAAATACTCTCCCATTCTCAATAATCGCGTCGGAACGAGTTGTTGCTGAGAATAACTATCTGAGCGTGTCTGAAAAGACGGAGCTTGAGATAGCAAAACAGACGCTTAAAAACAGTAAAGATCCGGCAGAACGCGAGAAAGCACAGCAGAAATATGACGCATTACTTGAGAAAGATATTACCAGTGATAAGGAAGTTATTGATGCCTGCGGTAATGGTAACGCGGGAAGTTCAGCGTGTGCCAGTGCAAGACTGAAAGTCATTGCGTCAAAAGAGGGGTATGAAGATGGCCCTTATAACTCGAAATATAGCCAACAGTACGCTGATGCGTATGGTCAGATAGTCAATCTCCTCGATATCACCACTATTGATGCACAGAATCAGCAGCAGGTGAAAGACGCCATGATTAACTATTTCATGGTCACCAAAGGGGTTGATCGTCAGACCGCAGAAAGCTACACCGAAACGAAGCAGGGTCTGGAGATCATTGCGGCTTCGGTGACACCAATTTTGGGTTCTGCTGCGGCAAAACAACTAAGTAAAATCGTTGATGCTAATCTTAAGGTCGTGGCGAGAGGTAATGTTGATGGCACTAAGTTTTCAGATACTAATCAAGGGGCTAGGCCTTCACAGTTAGCTGATTTCAATAAACCGACACTTATCAATGATGTTGTGCAGGCCAAGATAGACAAACGGCCGGATAAAAACCTACCCAATGGGAATATGGGAACAGCTCATGCAGAGATAGGTGTAATTCAGCAAGCTTATGAAAAAGGAATGACTAACGGCAAAGATATGCTTATGTCCGTAAGTGGGGAGAAAGTTTGCTCTTACTGTCTTAGTGACATAAAAATTATGGCTGAAAGATCAGGGCTTAAGTCGTTAACATTATTTGAAGAAGCTACTGGCAGGACTTTATATTGGCAGTCAGGAACAAAGGGGTTCCGCGTAAAAGGATCTAATGATGAATAGGTTACTTCTTTCATGGTCTATATCACAAAAAGGTGGTACGAAGAAGCCTGATTGCTGGGAAGACATTGTTAACTTACTAGATAAAGTTCGCTTATTTAGTGGTTGTGTAACCGTCGATAAATTAGACAGCGAGGGTTATTTAATCTCAGAAGTACAAGTAAGAATGGAAAAAGGTTTTTATCTGGTTACGTTTTTGAATGAAGATGATGAGGTTATGTCAATTACTGATTTAACACAACCAGATGAAAAAGTGTTAATTCTCGGAGATTACTGGCCAGCAAGTCAGCTTACAAAAAACTTTGATCTTGTTGTCAGGATCTTTAGGGAGTTCTTCGATACTGGCAATGTATCAACGGCTCTTCTTAATTGATATAAAAATCCCAGACTACAGCGTCCCCTGTGGTGCTGTAATCTGCTGATATGATGGTACTGCGCGAGACCCTGTGTCACGGCAGGGCGGTAGCGTCTCCTGGCCAAAAACGCGCGTCGGGGCAAAATGTTGACAGCGCTAAAATGCGCCTGCGAGAATGAGTTGTAACCTGCTGACTGTACAGGAAAAACACCCTTTCGTTCTCAATAACTGTGTCGGATCGAGTTGTTGTTGAGAATAACTATCTGAGCAGTAAGCAGATAGATGCCTGGTCCGCTGAAATGAAGTCCTGTCAGGCGAAAGGCGGTGACTGCGGCGGTATTATCAAAAAGTACGAAGAGTTGAGTACGGCACAGCAGAAGCAACTGATCAGTGACTGTGCAGCCAGCCCGGCAACCTGCCAGCAGAAATACGGTGATGTACTGACTGACAGTCTGGCGGTGAAGCAGGCAATAGATCGTGCTCTGGGTGAAGATATCCCGATCAAGATGGTCTACGATCTGACGGCGACTTTTGCGCAGCAAATGCAGGCCGAAGGGGTTGTCGCGACCAACAAAGTCTCGGAAGCACTCCAGAAAGAGTACGGTCTAGATGAAGTTCAGGCGGGAATAGTCGCGAGTGCTGCGGCGTCAGCATTTGGGGGAATTAGTAAGGCTAAAGGGAATTCCCAGCCTAAAATTGAACAAATCCTCAAGCCAGAGAAAAACTGGGAAACTGCTCGAAACAAGGCATTGGATCTTGTAGGTAATTTAGGAGCGGACTCTAAGCCAGTTATCGGACGTTTGGAAATCAGCGCTGGTAATGGGAAAGTCATAGGGCGGCAATCCAACGACGGAAAAGTTGGTTGGCGTGTTGATTATGATCCTGACAAAGGCACACACATCAATATATGGGATTACTCACAGGGTAAAGGCCCTGGAAAAGCGGTGAAGCAAGTCATACCTTTTGAAGGCAATGAAAAGTCTTTTGAAACAATATTGAAACAGCTAAACAGGTAGAGCAAATGACTTTATTTGATGAGTGTCGGGAAGCACTGAGTGCTGATTTTAATATAGTAGAGGGGCTGGCTCAGCAGGAGGCTCTGGGCATTTTAAATAAGTATCCTCTCGCGAAAGGAAGTGTTACTTGGTCAGAGATCAGGCATTCTGATTATGAGAGTTTTGATGAGCTATTGAGCGCAAACTCTGTAAAAAACGATGACATGTTTGTCTTTGCAGATGATGCAAGTATTCCAGTTTTTAGGTCAAATCTAAGATTAATCGCTGAAAATATCTATGACGTAACAGCTTTATCGCCCAAGTTATTCATTTTTAATGATGAAGTGATAATACAACCTTTGTTCCCAACTGATATGTTCCGTTTAGGAATCAAGAAATAGTGGGAACGCTCGCAAATCCCGGCCATTATGCCGGGATTTTTTTGCGCGTCATTTGCCACAGCTTTACACGGTTTTCCTCTCAACAGCGGGACAGGGTAACAACGCTAAAAAAAGCCAGTGAAGAAAATGCAACAGGAAAAACCGCTTGTAACTCACGGAAAGAAGAGGGAAAAACCGTTATCATCACAGCAATGTGCACCGGATCGAGTTGTTGCTGAGAATAATGCGCTGAGCAACGGATTTAAGCTGTCAAAAGGAATGATGGACTACGGACAGGCACAGGGCTCGCTGATGGGTAATACCAATCTGGTTGATGAGAATGGAAATGTCATGAATCCGATGAGTGATGAAGAGAAAGCTAAAGCCTCTCAACACATGGCTGAAGGCGACATGCCTGATAGTACAAATATCACGAAAGTGTTTGTGAATGGTTACAAAGATGGCGTGATGTTGGCCAGCGACGCATATCTAGGCCCGGTTGCAACCGCCGGAAAAGTGGTAGGAGGGATAGTCATAGCGGAAATTGCGAATGGAACATATCAATGGTTTGATATCAATAGCGAACAAAATCTCAGCCTTCCGGTAAGCCAGCAAAAAACGTGGGATTTTAAATCGAGTTTATCGGTAGGCGTATCGGCGGCATTAGTCGCAGGGCGTGGACCGCTGGAAGGTCTAGGTATTGCCTACGGCGGCACTCTGTTCACAGATGGCGCGGATCCAGGTGCTTTTGCAGGGACGACATCCGGATGGGTATTTGGTTCGGTAGTGAATGTTGTCGCCCCACCGGTGCTTAGCCCCGTGCTAGGCACGGGAGGCGCTCCGATTGGTGATATTATTGGTTCTCTGGGTGGTGAGTTTATTGGCAATGCCGTTAAAGATGAGGTGAACAAAAATGACAAAAAATAAGCCTACTATCTTTAGGCTATTATTCAGCATTGCATACTTGTTTGTTTGCTGCCTAGTGTTTTTCTCTCTGGCGCTGATCGCCGTTAAATTCATTATCAGCCATGAAGTTGTTATTGAACGGTCAGATATTAAGCGGGTTGCCGTCGTAAGTGCTATTGCAGCAATCGCGGCAGCCGTAAGGTCGTGGATATATGCAATACTCGATGAACGAAAGATGCGCAGAAAGCCTCCCGAGTAGTAGTCAAAAGCGCGAATATTTTTTGTTGAGAATAACTATCTTAGCTATGACCAGGCGCAGGCCTTTGATAAGGAAATGACCGCCTGTCGCAAGGCGGGTGGCGACTGTGGCGATATCCAGAACAAATACGCCGTACTGAGCGGTGAGAACCGGCAGATGCTGAGTATTAATATTGCAGCCGATCCGTTAACGGCGCTGTCGGGTGAAGATAAATGGAATATTGAAGGCGGACTCAGCGCGGCGACCCGACCGGACTGGCTGTATGGCTCGCTGGAAAACCAGGATGTGAAGGATTACGTCATTGAAGGTAACAGCTATGACCTGAACTATCTGAACAGCAATACGTCACAGGGTGACAGGGCTCTGGCTTTCTTCGGTGAGCCTGAAAACTACTGGGGGACTGTGGCTGGGGCCGGTTCATTGTTAACGTCATCAGCCACGCTGGCCGAAAAATTTGTCAGCGCCGGGTTGAGTTATGGTGCTAACGGGGCTGTTCAGATTGCAACCGGCAATACCGGCGATAAATTTGATTATCTCAGTTTCATGATGTCAGGCTTAACCGGGGTAGGTACAGCCGGGAAAGGATATTACGCTAACCAGTTGTTGGGAGCCGGTAGTGCTTACATGAGCAGCCAGATTGAAGGCCAGGACAGTACTTCATCGGTAGTGGGTAGCATGGCCGGTACAGGGATTGGTTATAATGCTGGGGCAGCAATCACGAATAAATTTGAATCTCAATATATAAAAAACCAGCTGGGAATGGATGCCAGCAAAAATGCCTTAAAATACTCTGAATCGTCTTTTGGTCCGGGGTATTTGCTTAAAGGTGGCGAAATGAGTCCATACCCTGGCATAGCTGGCGGTTTTATAGGTTCAGGCGCGTCAGAGTTGGGTAGTTCTATTGTTCAGGAAAAAACAAGGGGAGTTAACAAATGAAGCATCCCTTTATTTTTTTACTCATTCTGATTTTAGTTTATTCAGCCGCAAGTGCATTAGCTTTTATACTAGTCGCTTGGCTTGTTTCTACACAACCATTATCAATGTTGGATATAGTAAAATATGGAGAATTAGGGATTTTAGTTGGAGCATGGGGGGGGGCTGGCATTTGGTTTTTATACTGGCTAAACTCCAGAAAAAGCAACAAATAAAGAATTGTTGTTGAGAATAACGCGCTCAGCCTGCCATCAGAAATGGTGAGTTACGGACAGGCGGTTGCCTCTTGGAACCAGTATGCGGTAGACCACAATCTGGCCCCGAAAGAAACTCAGGCTGGTCGTGATAAAATAGCGAAAGGCGATATGCCGGACAGCACCAATATCACGAAAGTGATGGTGGATGGCTCCTCGGATATGGCTTTTGCTTTTGTGGCCTGGGAATTAGGTCTGGCGGCATCAGCTGGTAAGGCTGTTGGTGGTGGCCTTCAGCGGGCATGGCGGGTGGTATTGCGGGTAGAGATGCTTCGGGTGCAATGAGCGGGGCTCAGGCCGGGAAGAATGCGGCTGAGAATAATGGCCTTGCAAGTGTGCTGGCCGCAGCGGAAGCCAATAAACCCGGCACTATTGATAAATGGAAAGAGGAGCAGCAGGCAGCTATTAAGGAAGCCTGCAGCGGACATACACCGATGTCGTGTCAGATGGCGGTGGCCGCTATGGGAACGGTGATGTCAGGCGGCGTGCTTCCAGAAGCGATGGTAATATCTGGTGCTATTAGTGCAGGAGCTGTTAGTGCTGTTGACTTATGGGGGACAGGGTCGGTCGATCCTAAGAATGTCATGGCAGCATACTGGGGGGGGCTTTGACTCGATATACTGGTTTTAAATCGACGGTTCTTATTAATGCTGCAATAGGTGGAGCAACCAGTTCTATTGACGGAAAGAATCCGTTCCTGTATGGAACAATTAACGGTGTCGGAAGTGCTATCGGTTATGGAATAGGTAATAAAATTATCGCTCCAGTAATGGATGATTTTTTAAATCCTGTGAGTAAAACCTTGCGTTGGGATGATATTGGGATGGGTATGTCTCAGCCTTCTCGGCTAAACCCTATTCCCGGTATAGCTGGTACGTTTTCTGGTGGGATGGCTAGTGAAGGATTTAACGTGTTAGTTGACCCTAACAATAGTTTTAATACAGAAGAAAAAACAAAATGACTTTCAAAAAACGGTTATTGTCATTAATTTTCCTTATCTTCGCCTTTGTGTTGATGGCTAATGCTGTTGCTCTGGTTACATACGCTGCCGCAAAGCTATACCTCTATGTTGTTCGCGATATTCCATTTGGAACATATCTTCCCAGCTTTATGAGGCTAGTTAAAGGGGCCACTGTTGGCGGCCTGGTAGCTGGGGGGGGGTGCTGGTTTGCATATCTAAAAAATGAACGTTCATAAGTGATTTATTTTAGAGTAAGAATCCCCCCATTGTTGGCGGAATTTTCCCCTAAATCCCTTCACCCTCAGACAAGATATATTTTTGGAGTACCGCCACGATCGGTTCTCCAAAAACGCTTCAATCAGGGCGCAGGGCCGCAGTGTGTTGGCCGGGCATAATCTTGCCATCCACGCTACGGACGGTGATATCAACGTTCAGGGCAGCCAGTTGCAGGCAGGTAATAATGCCCTGCTGGATGCCAGCCGCGA
>NZ_JAFAGS010000155.1 GCF_019237635.1 Pluralibacter sp. | reverse complement strand
GGCAAGCTCGGCAAGTGGATTTGGCAGATGGCGGAGGAAAATACGCTGCCGCTGGAGGAAATCGCCCGCGAACTGGACTGCCAGTATCACCGCTTTGTCGACCTGTTTGGCCGCGAACCGACCCATATCGACAGCCACCATCACGTGCATATGATCCCGCAAATTTTTCCGCTGGTGGCCGGGTTTGCGAAGTCAAAAGGGTTGGCGATGCGTATCGATCGCAGCCTCGTGGCGTTGCATCAGCTTGACGACTGCGGCGTTCGTAGCAGCGACGGTTTCGCCAGCGAGTTTTACGGCGAGGCCATTAGCGACAGCCTGTTCCTGCAAACGCTGGATAAATCGGCCGCTCAGGGGGAGCGGTCGCTGGAAGTGATGTGCCATCCGGCGTTTATCGACAATACCATCATGGGCAGCGCTTACTGTTATCCGCGTCTGGCGGAACTGGACGTCCTCACATCGGCGTCGCTGAAATATGCGATTGCAGAGCGCGGGTACCGTCTGGGAAACTACCACGACGTGTAATCCCCGGCGGCCGGGGGAGCTTTCGCTCCCGGCCGCCTGACTATTTTGTCCAGAAAGAAAGCACACAGGGTGCGGCGTTCAGGGGCGCAATCGGCTATCATAGTGATTTTCCGCCTTTGTTATTTCTCTGGTGAATTTTCTGTCATGAAACAGCTGCGCCATCAAAACCGTCCTGTTATCAGCTATGTTCCCCGCGTTGAACCTGCGCCGCCGGACCATGCGTCGAAAGTCGATGGCTTTCGGGATGTCTGGCTGCTGCGGGGAAAATACGTGGCATTTGTGTTGATGGGTTCCCACTTTCGCCGTTCACAGGCGTTTAGCGTACCGGAATCCGCCCAGCGATGGGCATCGCAAATGCGTCAGGAAGGGGAAATCGAAGAGTGAAAAAAAAACCGCCGAATGTTCGTAATGCCCATTACTTTGCTTTAAAGACCCCCCTTTGAAAAAAGGGGGGAACCGTTCCGTTCACTTTTCCTCCTAAGCTTCCTGTCAATTTCTCTGCGGTGAACGTGTCAAGGGCGCTCGCCGCCGCGCCCTTAACAATCCCGGCTCCCGGCAAAGAAAACCGCCGCTTCGCGGTACCCTCGGCTTCTTCTTTGCCTGAACGGGCCACGGGGATCGATAAGGGGGCCGTGGCGGCCCCCTTATCCCGTTCACAGGATGTGAAGTGACAGAATCAGCAGGTCATACAGTGAACGGAATAACCCGCAGAGCTTAACTGACAAGTATTACGAACGTTCGGCGGTTTTTTGCTTTTAGCGGTGAGCCAGTTCGACGTCGTCGTCGTTGTCGAGAACGGCTTTATCCGTCTGGCGCAGCCACTGGCTGGTGAGGGTGCCTGCGGTCATGGAGCCGCTGACGTTCAGCGCGGTACGCCCCATATCGATCAGCGGCTCAACGGAAATCAGCAGCGCCACTAAGGTCACCGGCAGGCCCATCGCCGGCAGCACGATCAGCGCCGCGAAGGTTGCGCCGCCGCCGACGCCGGCTACACCGGCAGAGCTGACGGTGACGATACCGACCAGCGTGGCTACCCACAGCGGATCAAGCGGGTTAATGCCGACAGTCGGCGCCACCATGACGGCCAGCATCGCCGGATACAGGCCTGCACAGCCGTTCTGACCAATGGTCGCGCCAAAGGAGGCCGAGAAGCTGGCGATGGATTCCGGTACGCCCAGGCGGCGGGTCTGCGTTTCTACGTTCAACGGAATAGATGCTGCGCTGGAACGGCTGGTAAAGGCGAAAGTCAGCACCGGCCATACTTTGCGGAAATATTTCAGTGGGTTAACGCCGTTTGCGCCGAGCAGCAGGCCGTGAACCACGAACATGATAGCCAGCCCCAGATAGGACGCGACCACAAAGCCGCCGAGCTTAATGATGTCCTGCAGGTTGGAGCCAGCCACCACTTTGGTCATCAGCGCCAGCACGCCGTACGGCGTCAGCTGCATCACCAGACGGACCAGCTTCATCACCCAGCTTTGCAGCGTGTCGATCGCGGTCAGTACGCGCTGGCCTTTCGGCTCATCATCTTTCAGCAGCTTCAGCGCGGCGACGCCGAGGAAGGCGGCAAAGATAACGATGCTGATGATCGAAGTCGGGTTGGCGCCCGTCAGATCGGCAAACGGGTTCTTCGGAATAAAGGAGAGCAGCAGTTGCGGGACGCTGAGGTCAGCGACTTTACCGACATAGTTGCTCTGAATCGCGTTCAGACGCGCAGTTTCCGCGCTGCCCTGCACCAGACCTTCGGCAGTTAAGCCAAACAGGTTGGTGACCAGCACGCCGACCAGAGCGGCGATCAGGGTGGTGAACAGCAGGGTGCCGATGGTCAGAAAACTGATTTTTCCTAACTGAGATGCGTTATGCAGACGGGCGACAGCGCTCAGGATGGAGGCGAAAACCAGCGGCATCACGATCATCTGCAGCAACTGAACATAGCCGTTGCCGACGATATTAAACCACTGTACGGAATCTTTCAGCACCACGCTGTCGGCGCCGTAAATAAGCTGTAGCGCAAGGCCAAAGACCACGCCCATCGCCAGACCAACCAGTACCTTTTTGGCCAGACTCCACTGTTTGTGGCGGGTTTGCGCAAGAGCAAATAGCAAAACCACGAACACGATAATGTTCGCTATTAATGGAAGGTTCATCCCCGTTCTCCTGATATTGTTATTCGGCCTTTATGGAAGGCTCACTGTAATGGCGCAAGAGTAGCAGAAGTGTGATGTCGCGCTTATATCCAAATGGAATGGGTTATTCCAAAGCGAATTGTTTTGCCTGGTTATTGTCCTGTCTGGTGATTAATAAAACGATCGAAGCGAAGTTGCAGGGCGCTGATGATATTGGACGACCAGCGCACGGCGTTATTATCCGGCAGCGATTGCGGCATCCAGATAGCCCAGGCGAACAGCGCCATACACAGTACGCGCTCCAGTTGGTTGCCTTTGCGCGGTGCCAGAATCGGTACGCGAAAGCGCCAGCGGCAGGGCCACAGCAGCGGAACGCCTGCCGGGGTCAGCATATCGGCAAGGATATGGCTGAGGTAGCCCAGCACCATACCCTGGATAGCATCAGCAGGGACAATCCAGTTGTCGGGCACTTTGAGATAAAACAGCGTCACGGCGCCAAACACCGCCAGCAGGCTGTGGGTGAAGCCGCGGTGGCCGAAGGCCCGGGCGATGGGTTTTGCTATCCAGCGTAGCCGCTGTCCGAGAAACGATTTCGGGTGATCGATATCCGGCAGCAGGCAGGTCAGCACGGCGGCGGGCACAATATGCCACCAGTCACCCTGCGCAAGCACAGGCGTCAACTCTGCGTTTTTAGCAAAAACCGCGCAAGCGATGGAAAAAAGAAGGTGGCCTTCCGCCGTCATGATCGTACCCGCAAAACTGTCAATTCATACAGTATAGGGTTTTTATACAGTAGGCGGAAGAGGTGACGGTGTAACTCTTTGTCACAATCCGTTCATCTTGCCATCAACCGCGTCGCGCGGCGGATGGCGCGGCGGTTATTCCCCCAGCAGGTGGACTGCGCGGAGCTGTTCCAGCGAGCTCAGCTTGACGTCGGCCAGCGCAAAACGCCGGTCGTCCGCGTTTTCATGCTCCGGCACGACGATAGAGCGCATACGCGCGGCTTTACTGGCGACCATGCCGTTGACGGAGTCTTCCAGCGCCACACAAGACAGCGGGCTGATGCCGAGCTTATCGGCGCAATCAATATACACCTGCGGGTGTGGCTTGCTGTAAGGCAGTTTTTCAGCGGAGGCGAGGGCGTCAAACTGGTCACGGATACCAAACATCGTCAGCACTTTTTCCAGCATATGCAACGGCGATGCCGACGCGAGACCAACCTTCAGCCCCTGCGCTTTACACAGCGCTACCGCCTCGCGAACGCCCGGCAGCAGCGGGCGCTCCGCTTCGACCAGCGCAATCGCGCGGTTAATGATGGTCGCCGTCACCTCTTCGCGACCAGGACCTTGCCATGGTTGCAGAGCGAACCACAGATCCACCACCATATCGATGCGTAATCCTAGCGTGTCCGGCAGTTCGTCACGGCGGGAAATATCCACTCCCAGCCCGGCGATGACATCCAGTTCAGCCCGATCCCAAAGGGGCTCGGAATCAATCAGTAAACCATCCATATCAAAAATAGCGGCAAGAATTTGGCGCTGGGCGGCCATAAAACGACTCCTGTAGGGTAGTAAGACATAAGCATTGCAACAATCGTACACCATATCGCTTTTAAAGCGCAGGCGAAAACCGTCAACTAAAGGTAGACTTACAGCCAAACAGAGCGCGTCTTAACAAGGGGAACCCATGACGTATCAACAAGCTGGACGCATCGCCGTGCTGAAGCGCATTGCTGGCTGGGTGATTTTTATTCCAGCCGTAGTGTCCACCCTGATTTCCATTTTCAAATTCATGTATGAGCACAGCGAAAAGCAGCCGGGGATCAATGCGGTGATGCTCGATTTCGCCCACGTGATGATTGAGATGATGCGCTTTAACACGCCGTTTCTGAACATCTTCTGGTACAACTCGCCGCTGCCCGATTTCCACAACAGCGCAAACATTCTGTTCTGGGTTATCTATGTGCTGGTGTTCGTCGGGTTGGCGCTGCAGGCGTCCGGCGCGCGAATGAGCCGTCAGGCGAAATTTTTGCGCGAAGGGGTTGAGGATCAAATGATTCTTGAGAAAGCGAAAGGGGCGGAAGGGTTAAGCCGGGAGCAGATTGAAGCGCGCATCGTCGTGCCGCACCACACTATCTTATTGCAGATCTTCCCGCTGTACGTGCTGCCGGTGGCGATTATCGTCCTTGGCTACTTCTTCTTCTCGCTGCTGGGTTTTATCTGACGGCGAACGGCAGGGACAAAAAGCCCGGTGATGTTCACCGGGCTTTTTGCATTCAGACCTGTGGAATGGCGCGGGGCTTGCCTTCGCTGTCCACCGCCACATAGATAAACAGCGCTTCGGTGGCTTTATAGCGTTGGCCGATAGGCTCGGATGAGACCTTCTTCACCCATACCTCAATGTTGATGGTAACGGAGGTGTTGCCGCGCTTGACGCAGCGGGCATAGCAGCAGACCACATCGCCTACAGCGACCGGACGCAGAAAGGTCATACCGTCAACGCGGACGGTGACGACACGGCCATGTGCAATCTCTTTGGCCATGATCGCGCCGCCGATATCCATCTGCGACATCAGCCAGCCGCCAAAAATATCACCGTTGGCGTTAGTATCAGCTGGCATCGCCAGCGTGCGCAGCACTAGATCGCCCTGCGGCGCATCGTTATTCACGGTCATTATTTGTCGTCCTGCGGCATATGGCGATAGATATAGATGCCGCTAAGCAGCGTAAAGACCAGCGTCAGGGCGGTTAATCCGAAGACCTTGAAATTTACCCAGATGTTCTGCGGCAGCCAGAACGCGATATAGATATTCGCCAGACCGCAGAGAATAAAGAACACTGCCCACGCAATGTTCAGACGCGACCAGACAAACTGCGGCAGCGTCAGCTCTTTACCCAGCATGCGCTGAATCAGCGGCTTCTTCATCACCCACTGACTGACCAGCAGGGCGCTGGCGAACAGGACGTAAATCACGGTGACCTTCCACTTAATAAACTCGTCGTTGTGGAAGAAAATGGTCAGGCCGCCAAAAACGGCAACCAGCACAAAGGTGATCAGCGCCATCTTCTCGACTTTGCGATAGCGCACCCAGCTGTAAATCAGCACCACTGCGGTGGCGACGATCAGCGCCGTGGTGGCGGCATAAATGTCGTAGAGTTTATAGAAGGCGAAAAAGACCACCAGCGGTAAAAAATCCAGAAACTGCTTCATACATCGGTTCCGTAATTCAGTAACGGCCAGGCAGCGCCGGGCCTGGAAAGATTAGCTACGAATAAGCATATACAGGCGGAATAAATAGATCAGCAACAGCGCCGAAATAAGGTTGCTGATGCAGTTTACCACCACGGCGCCAACTTCCGGCGTCAGCACGGCGAAGCCTGAGGCAAACATCAGCAGCAGGGTTTTTGCCAGCAGCCAACTGATGACCGCAGGCGCCACCAGACGCATGTTGCTCCAGGCCAGACGCATGCTGCTGCGCATGGCGGTGAAAATACCCAGTTTGTCCTGCACCAGCATGACAGGGGCGAAAGACAGCAGGATCGCCAACACGACGCCAGGGACGACAACCAGCATCACGCCCAGCTGCACCATAAAGGTGGTGAGGAAGATCAGCAGAAACAGCTTCGGCAGCACCGGCGCGCTGGCGCCGATCGCGCGCAGGGCACTGACGCGCTGACCTGCAGAAACCATCTGGATCATCAGCAGAACACCGCCTGCCAGAATGGCATTGCCGATAAGCCCGGAAAAGGTGGACGCCGCAGAGGCCCGCAGCAAGATCTGCTGCTGTTCCGGCGTCATGTTTTGCACCAGTTCAAACAGCCCGCCGCTGCCGGCGAGATTATCGCCATCGCGCAGGACCGCCATCTGCTCTTCGCTCGGTGAAAAGGCATGGCCAAGCACCACCGTGATAAACGCACACAACAGCGCAATCAGCAGAACGGTAACGAACTGATTACGAAAAAAATTACCCGTGTCACGGTAAACGGACTTCGCCGTGATAGACATGCACTCTCCTTGAGTATTGCAGATGTTAGCTAGCCGGTAATTGTAACTCAGTTGACGCTGTTCTTGCAGCATCATGTCCGGTATGGAAAAGCATATCTTTGTAAAGAGGTGGTAATCCGTAGCGCGCCCGCGCGCGTCATTCACCAGACCGTCTTCGCCGGACATGGCAGATGACTGGCCGGAAGAGGGCTGATTTGTCCCGCGAAAATTGGGCCGCACTATTTCTGTAACACTGAAAAATCTGAAAATTGATGTGGATACGAGTCTGCTTAACGAAAGTGGACCGTAAAAATTAATCAAGATCAATAAATGTTAAATCTAAGGATTGTGTGTGATCTGTGTTGGATCGTTTTTACTCATTTGTGGGTATAGTCACCGCGCTTTTAAAACCATAACGAAGGAGTGGAAATGAAAAAATTAGCAGTGGCAGCACTGGTTTTAAGCAGTCTCTCTGGTGGCGCATGGGCCCATGACGCGGGCGAGTTTTTTATTCGGGCGGGTACCGCGACGGTACGCCCAACGGAAGGTTCTGATAACGTGCTCGGCAGCCTGGGCAGCTTCCAGGTCAGCAACAATACCCAACTGGGGCTGACGTTTACCTATATGGCAACGGATAACATCGGTATTGAACTGCTGGCGGCAACGCCGTTCCGCCATAAGGTCGGTACGGGTCCTACCGGCACGATCGCGACGGTGCATCAACTGCCGCCAACGCTGATGGCGCAGTGGTATTTCTTTGATGCGAAGACCAAGCTGCGTCCGTATGTTGGGGTGGGGATCAACTACACCACCTTCTTTAACAACAGCTTTAACGATACGGGCAAAGACGCGGGCCTGTCCGATCTGAGCCTGAAAGACTCCTGGGGAGTGGCGGGCCAGGTTGGCGTCGACTATATGCTGAACCAGGACTGGCTCATCAACGCCTCGGTCTGGTACATCGATATTGATACTGACGTCAAGTTTAAAGCCAACGGCGTAAACCAGTCGGTCAGCACCCGTCTTGATCCGTGGGTCTTTATGTTCTCCGCAGGCTACCGCTTCTGAGCCAGCAAGACTGGCCGCCCGGCGGTCAGTCGTTTTTTTAAACAATTTAGTTTAAAAATGGATTTCTTACATTTCACCCGCGGTACTTGCTTTCTTATTCTTTACTGAAAATTAAAATGACACCTTTCCATCCAGTAAAGAATGTAGATCGTCATAATGAAGTTAAAATCCCTTTTTCTTATTTCCGCGTTAATTATCTCCGGGTGTAGCGCTCAAGGTGACACGGCACGTCAGAAGCGTTCCAGTATTCAACAAATGCGCAGCAGTACATTAAGTAAATTATATGCGCTCAATCCGCAAGCGCGCAGCGATGTCCAGCATTCGGCAGGTTATGCGGTATTTTCGAATAACAGCAGTAAAATTTTCTTCTTTGGTTTTGGCAGCGGTTACGGCGTGGTTAAAGACCGACGCACCGGCAGAGACACCTATATGAAAATGGCGCAGGCGGGAGCGGGTGTGGGTATGGGCGTGAAACAGTTGAGCACTGTGCTGGTATTCCATGATCGCAGCGCATTAAACGACTTCGTCACTAAAGGCTATGTCGTCGGCGCGGATGCTAACGCCGCAGCGAAATATGACGATAAGGGTGTTGCGCCGGTGAGCGCTTCGGCAAGCGGCGTGGCAAAAGATACCGAGTCGCTGCCGTCAAAAGTCAGCGTCTACGAAATTACCGAAAAGGGCCTGGCGGCACAGGCGATGGTCAACGGATATAAATACTGGCCTGACAGCGAGCTTAATTAATCCGTCATACGTACCGGCGCGACTGCGCCGGTATTATAGTTGTGTAATCGTTAAAAAATACACCGCAGCATATTTTTCTTTCCTGACACTTCACTCATTATCGCCTGTTGCAATAAGCTGAAAGTAGCCATTAAAAAAATTGGCAAATAAAGGATTTATGCCGGTGATTTATCAACAGCATCAGGAAATGCACCGGATTTGTAAGAAACTTGTAACGTCAATTGTTGCAAAAGATGTCAGCGTTGCGCATTTGGGAGCGTCCGTCTGACCCTGCGGTTTGACGAATCATTCGAGATGTAGGGTCACGATACGAACAGCGGCGGATTGCCTGTCCTGGGCCAGCGATGTATGTAGCATCGTTGACGGTGATGATCATGAGGGATTGAGTATGGCCTGTTCATTAATCAGTCTGCACTTCGAGCCCTGCAGCTTTCCACTCTGGAAAACCGTCTTCCAGACAACGCACTGTATACCCTTTTTCACTTAACAACGTCATGGCATCCAGAGAAAGAATGCAGTAGGGACCCCGACAATAAGCTACGATTTCCCGTTTCCTGGGAAGCTCGGCGAGTCTTCCTTCTATCTCAGTCACAGGGATGTTTATTGCACCAGGAAGATGACCAGACCGATACTCCTCGTGAGGGCGAACATCGAGCAGGGTGACGTCACCGTCACTGAGTCTGTTAAGTAATTCATTGCGTGACACCGATTTGAATTGAGCCCGCTGAATGAAGGCCTCAGAGACAAAACTACTGATCTCATCATGACGAAACTCAACATACTGCCGGATTGCTTGCAGTAAATTTTGGACAGGTCCGCTACCAATGTTGTACAGCACATTTTTCCCTTCCCGCCGCGACTGAACAAAGCCCGCGCGTTTTAGCTGTTGAAGATGCTGTGAGGCATTTGCAATCGACAATCCAGCCAGTTCCGCCAGGCGGTCAACAGAGCGCTCCCCTTGGGAAATATGTTCTAAAAGGATAAGACGGTGCGCATTGCCCAGCGTGCGAGTAACCTCAGCCAGTTCAAGAAAGACTGTATTTCTACTGCGAATTTGGTCTGTTGACATAAGTAAATCATTACCCCATCATTCAATGAATTAATTGAATGATATATTATCAAATTCAGGTGACTGGAACCAGCGTCAACTGAGCGATTTGAGTAGCGCCTGGCATTCCGATGATACGATTAAAAGGATGTGACAATGGATAGTACCTTACAAACAGTGGTTATCGGCATTGGGGCAACGCTGTTTATGGATCTCTGGGCCGTGTTACAAAGACACTTTTTCAGCATTCCTTCACTTGATTACAGGTTCGTGGGCCGCTGGATGGGTCACATGTGGCAGGGCAAATTTAAGCACAACACGATATTATGCGCCCCTGCTGTCAAGGGTGAGGTGGGTATTGGTTGGGTTGCCCACTATGTGACGGGCGTCATTTTTAGCGGGGTACTGATATCTATTGTAGGCACCGACTGGCTCATGCAACCTACCTTTATCCCGGCATTTATCCTGGGGATTGTCAGTGTGGTTGCTCCCTTTTTTGTCATGCAGCCAGGATTCGGTTTTGGCATTGCCGCTTCCCGCACACCTCACCCAAACGTGGCTCGTCGTCGTAGTCTGATTGCTCATGCCTCATTTGGTATCGGCATTTACTTGAGCGCGTGGGTATTACACCTCGCCAACATTTGAAAACGGTAGTTTTCGTGTCCCGGAAGCACCGTCTGGCGATAGCGCCAGACGGTAGCGGGAGGTTACGCGTGACGGGTCGCCGCTTTCATCGCCTGGACGAAGGCCTTTAGCTCGGCCAGCATCGCCGGATAATTATCGACATTCTTCTCGATAATTTTGACGATAGCGGAGCCGGAAATTGCCCCCGCGGCGCCTGCGCCGATGGCGGCCGCGACCTGATCGGGCGAGGAAATGCCAAAGCCCTGCAGCGGCGGCGCGGCATGGTATTCGGTAAGCTTATCGATCAGATGGTGCAGCGGCAGGGCGGCGCGGTTCTCCGCACCGGTGACGCCTGCGCGGGAGAGCAGATAGGTGTATCCGAGGCCATACGACGCAATCTGACGCAGCAGTTCGTCATCGGCGTTCGGTGGGCAGATAAAGATCGGCGCCACGTTATGGCGCATCGCCGCCTGACGGAACGGTGCGGACTCTTCCACCGGCACGTCGGCCACCAGCACGGAGTCGACGCCTGCGCGGGCGCAGGTGGCGTAGAACTCGTCGATGCCGCGGTTAAACACCAGATTCGCGTACATCAGCAGGCCAATGGGAATGGTCGGGTGCTTCTGGCGAATCGCCGCCAGCAGTTCGAAGCACTGGGTCGGCGTGACGCCAGCGGCAAAGGCGCGCAGCGTCGCGTTCTGAATGGTTGGGCCATCCGCCAGCGGGTCGGAGAAGGGAATGCCCAGCTCCAGTGCGTCCGCACCCGCGTCAATCAAGGTATCAATGATTTTCAGCGACTGTTCCGGCGTCGGGTCGCCCAGCGTCACGAAGGGGACAAACGCGCCTTCCCGGCGAGCGTTCAGTTGTGCAAACAGGTTGTCATAGCGTTCCATCAAATTTCCCCTCGCGCTTTCAGAATATCGTGTACGGTGAAGATGTCTTTATCGCCGCGCCCGGACAGGTTAACCACCAGCAGTTGCTCTTTTTCCGGGGCGTCGCGCATCATTTTCAGGGCATGGGCGAGCGCGTGGGAAGATTCCAGCGCCGGGATAATCCCTTCATGACGGCTCAGGGCTTTAAAGGCATCCAGCGCTTCGTCATCGGTAATGGAGACGTAATCGGCGCGGCCGATACTGTTCAGGTACGCATGCTGTGGCCCGACGGACGGGAAATCGAGCCCGGCGGAAATGGAGTAAGACTCTTCTATCTGGCCTTCATCCGTCTGCATCATCGGCGACTTCATACCGAAATAGATCCCCACGCGGCCATGTTTCAGCGGCGCGCCGTGCTCGCCGGTCTCAATGCCGTGACCGGCAGGCTCGACGCCGATAAGCCCAACGGACGCCTCATCGATGAAATCCGCAAACATGCCGATGGCGTTTGAACCGCCGCCAACGCAGGCGATCACGGCATCCGGCAGACGGCCCTCTTTTTCGAGGATCTGCGCTTTGGTCTCTTCGCCGATCATCCGCTGGAACTCACGCACGATTGTCGGGAACGGGTGCGGGCCTGCTGCGGTGCCCAGCATATAGTGCGCGGTTTCATAACTGCCGGACCAGTCGCGCAGCGCCTCGTTGCAGGCATCTTTCAGCGTGGCGGAACCGCTGTGTACCGGGATCACTTCCGCGCCCATCAGACGCATACGGAACACGTTAGGCGACTGACGCTCAACGTCTTTCGCCCCCATATAAATGCGGCATTTCAGGCCGAGCAGGGCGCTGGCCAGCGCTGAGGCGACGCCGTGTTGACCGGCGCCCGTTTCGGCGATGATCTCCGTTTTGCCCATGCGTTTTGCCAGCAGCGCCTGACCGAGCACCTGGTTGGTTTTGTGGGCGCCGCCGTGCAGCAGGTCTTCACGCTTGAGGTACAGCGTGGTGCGAGTGCCGGTGGTCAGGTTCTGACATTTGGTCAGCGCCGTCGGGCGACCCGCGTAGTTTTTCAGCAGGTCGGTAAACTGAGCCTGAAACGCCGGGTCCTTTTGCGCGCTGACGAAGGCTTCTTCAAGCTGGCGCAGGGCGGGTATCAGGATCTGCGGCACGTATTGGCCGCCAAACTCACCAAAATAGGGATTTAATAACGTACTCATCATTGCTCCTTAATATGCGCGCAGCGTCTGAAATACCGAGGCCAGCTTGCTGGCATCTTTGATTCCCGGTTGCGACTCTACACCTGAATTGAAATCGAGCCCGGCACAGCCGCTTTTTGCGGCTTCTACACAGTTATCGGGGCCAAGGCCGCCAGCCAGTAAAACATCGCTCAGCGCCTGGCCATTAAGCAGGGACCAGTCGAAACGCTGGCCGGTGCCGCCCTGGCCATTATCCAGCACGTATTTATCGACGTGGTTGAGATTGCGGGCCGGCAGCGTTTCACCGACGCTCAGCGCTTTCCAGATTTGCACGCTGGCGGGCAGCAGGGCGCGAAGCGCATCGATGCTGGCCTGGTCTTCACTGCCGTGCAGTTGCACCGCGCATAGCCCGAGAGTGTCGACCGTCGCGGCTATCTCCGATGCCGGGGCGTTGCGAAAGACGCCGACGTAGCTCAGCGGGGCGGCGCTCATTACCTCGCGGGCCTGGGCTTCACTGACCGCGCGCGGTGAGGAGGGCACAAAAATCAGACCGCCGTAGATAGCGCCAGCCTCATAGGCCGTCTGGGCGTCCTGCGCGCGGGTCAGCCCGCACACCTTGTTTTCTCCCAGCAGCACGCGACGTACGGCGGCGTTCAGATCGTCATGCGCCATCAGCGCGGAGCCAATCAGAAAGCCGTTAGCAAAATGGCTCAGCTCGCGCACTTCGCGGTAGGTATTGATACCGGACTCGCTGATGACAGTAACCCCAGCGCCAAGGCGCGGCGCCAGCTGGCGGGTGCGGTTGAGGTCGATAGACAAATCGCGCAGGTCGCGGTTGTTGATCCCCACCACTTTCGCACCGAGGGCGATGGCGCGCTCCAGCTCTTCTTCATTGCTCACCTCCGTCAGCACGCCCATGCTCAGGCTATGGGCGACGGCGGCCAACTGGCGATACTGTTCATCATCCAGCACCGAGAGCATCAGCAGACAGGCATCGGCCTGGTAGTAGCGCGCCAGGTAAATCTGGTAAGGATCGATAATAAAGTCCTTACACAGGATCGGCTGCGGCGCGATGCGGCTGACGATGGGCAGAAAATCGAAGCTGCCCTGGAAATACTTCTCGTCGGTCAGCACGGAAATGGCGGAGGCGTAGTGCTTGTAGACTCCGGCAATACGCGCCGGGTCGAAGTCCTCGCGGATCACGCCTTTGGACGGCGAGGCCTTCTTGCATTCGAGAATGAAGACGGTGCGCGCGCCCTGCAGCGCATCGTAAAAATGGCGGGTGCTCGGCACGATTTCATTCTGAAAGCGGGCTAATGGCTGCTGTTGCTTGCGGGCGTCGACCCAGATTTTTTTGTCGGCGACAATCTTCGCTAAAACGGTCTGCATTCTTTATCCTCTTGCCGCTAAGGCGGTTACCCGGTCATAGGCCGCGCCGCTGTGCAGCACATCCAGTACGTGTTGAACGTTTGTTTTCAGGTCTTCATGTCCGTGCAGGCGCATCAGCATCGCCACGTTGACCGCGACGGCGGCCTCGTGCGCGGCTTCACCTTTACCTTGTAGTAAGCGCGTAAGAATGTCACGGTTTTCTTCCGGTGTACCGCCTGCCAGCTGCTCCTGGCGGTACGGCGTCAGGCCGAAGTCGTCGGCGATCAGCTGATAGCTCTTGATCTCGCCGTTGTGAAGCTCTGCCACCACGGTGGGCGCATGCAGAGAAACTTCATCCATCCCGCCGCTGTGCACCACGGCGGCACGCTGGTAGCCCAGCACGCGCAGCGTTTCGGCGATCGGCAGCACCAGTTCCGGGCTGTAGACGCCAATCAGCGCCAGCGGCGGGTGCGCCGGGTTGATAAGCGGCCCCAGCACGTTGAACAGGGTGCGGGTTTTCAGCTGCTGGCGCACCGGCATGGCGTGACGAAAACCGGTGTGGTACTTCGGCGCAAACAGGAAGCAGACGCCCAGCTCGTCAAGCGCTTCACGCGATTTCTCGGCCTTCATATCCAGGTTGATGCCAAAAGCCGCCAGCAGGTCGGAAGAACCGGATTTGCTGGAGACGCTGCGGTTGCCGTGCTTCGCCACTTTCAGGCCGCAGGCGGCCGCCACAAAGGCGCTGGCGGTGGAAATATTGATGCTGTTGCTGCCGTCGCCGCCGGTACCGACGATATCGGCAAACGGGTAGTCCGGGCGGGGGAACGGCGCGGCGTTTTCCAGCAGCGCGGTGGCGGCGCCAGCTATCTCCTGCGGGTCTTCACCGCGAATTTTCATGCTCACCAGCGCGGCGGCCAGTTGCTCGGGCTTCACTTCGCCGCGCACCACGGCGGAAAACAGCTGGTGGCTCTCCTGCTGGCTCAGGGTCTGCGCCTGATACAGTTTTTCGAGGATCGGCTGCAGCGTGTTGGCGGGTTCGAGCTTTTTCAGCGCCCATTCCAGCGTTTGTTCGAGCAGGCGCGCGCCGTGGCTGGTCAGGATCGACTCCGGGTGGAACTGCACGCCGCAGACGCGATCGGCGTCATGGCGTACCGCCATCACCATCCCGTTGAAGTGCGCGTTGACGGTCAGCCCGGCGGGGATGTTGCTGCCGACCAGCGAATGGTAGCGCGCCACCGGTAACGGATTCGGCAGCCCGGCGAACATCGCCTGACCGTCGTGCTCAATGCTGGAGGCTTTACCGTGCAGAATTTCGCCCGCCTGGCCGACATAGCCGCCATAGGCTTCCACAATCGCCTGGTGGCCAAGACAGATGCCGATAATCGGCAGCTTGCCGCGCAGGCGGGTCAGTAGCTCCGGCATGCAGCCCGCCTCCGACGGCGCGCCGGGGCCAGGGGAGAGCATCAGCACCGGGTTTTTCATGGTGGCCAGGCGGTCGATTAAGGTCTGAGCCGGAACGTGGTTACGGTAAATCACTACGTCGTGACCGTTGGCGCGCAGCTGATCTGCCAGGTTGTAGGTGAACGAGTCGATATTATCGAGCAGCAGAATATCAGCCATCAGAAAATCTCCTGTGCGTGGTGGGCCTGAGCGATAGCGCGCAGCACCGCGCGAGCTTTGTTACGTGTTTCATCCGCTTCCGACTGCGGTACCGAATCGAGCACCACGCCCGCGCCCGCCTGGACGGTGGCGATGCCGTTTTCCACAAACGCCGAGCGGATAACGATGCAGGTGTCGAGGTCGCCGTGGGCGGTAAAGTAACCGACCGCGCCGCCGTAGCTGCCGCGACGCTTGCCTTCCGCTGCGGCGATAAGCTGCATGGCGCGTACTTTCGGCGCGCCGCTCAGCGTGCCCATGTTCATGCAGGCGCGGTATGCGTGCAGTACGTCGAGGTCGCGACGCAGTTCGCCGACCACGCGGGAGACCAGGTGCATCACGAAGGAGTAGCGATCCACTTTGGTGAGATCGGCGACATAGCGACTGCCCGGCGTGCAGATGCGCGCCAGATCGTTACGGGCCAGGTCTACCAGCATCAGGTGCTCCGACAGCTCTTTATGGTCGGTGCGCATCTCAAGCTCAATGCGGCTGTCGAGATCCCGGTCAAGCGTTCCGTCGGCGCGGCGCCCGCGCGGGCGGGTACCGGCAATCGGGTAGATTTCAATCTGACGACTGTTGGCGTCGTACTTCAGCGAGCTTTCCGGCGAGGCGCCGAACAGGGTGAAATCGTTATCCTGCATAAAGAACATGTACGGGCTGGGGTTGCTTTTCTTCAGTACGTCATAGGCCGCCAGCGGCGACGGGCAGGGCAGCGAGAAGCGGCGGGATGGCACTACCTGGAAAATTTCGCCAGCGCGGATCGCGCGCTGCATTTTGCGCACCACGGCGCCGTACTCGTCGTCGCTCTGGTTGCATTCGCAGCGCATGGTGTCGATACGCGTCACCGGCAGCGGCTGTGGGGGTTCATTCAGTTGCTGGCCGAGCTGGGCGATACGCTGGGTCAGGCGCTGTTTTTCGCTTTCCGATGGGGTAAAGAGGCTCGCCTGAATGCGGGTGGTTTTGCTCTGGTGGTCGATGACCAGCAGGGTTTCCGCCAGGTAGAAGCAGTAGTCCGGGCAGGTGGTATCGCTTTTGAGCGTAGGCAGGTCTTCAAAACCGGCTACCAGGTCGTAGGCGAAAAGGCCGCCAAAGAACATCGCTTCGCGTTCTGCGACCGGCACAGTGACCAGCGCCTGAAGGAGGCGAAACGCGTCGAATACGGAGAGCGAGCACAGGCGGGCGTCTTCATCGAGCAGGTTGCTCACCGCCGGGAAGCGCAGTACGCGACCGTGGGGCTGCTGCTGGTTTTCCACGCCCGCAGGCAGCGCGCTGTCCAGCAATGTCAGCAGCGTCAGACCATTATCAGAAAGCGCCTGAATAGTGACAGTGTCACCTAATGCCGTAATACGCAGCGCGCTGTCGACCAGCAGCAGGCTCTTAACATCGTCCTTGCTGTCGATGTCGGCGGACTCCAGCAGCAGCGTCGCCGGACGCGCGCCGCACAGTTGGTGAAACAGCGCCGTCGGGTTTTCGCGATAAATGGCGTCACGGGTCAGGAGCTCGAGCGTAGGTTTTTGTCTTTGCATTGTCGTTCTCGCCTGGTCTGTTCAATTCAATTCGTGGTTCAAAAAAAAGCCCGCGCAATGGCGGGCAAGGTATCTGTTTGTCTTATGCAGACGCGAAACACTGCCCGTTATCAGGAAGTGCGCCAGCCGCCATGCAGTGTATTGAGAGACATTTTCATAACAGAAACCTCGTTGTGTGAACTTGCGTACTAGTTAACTAGTTCGGTGGGGCAAAGTCAACCCCTGATTTCAGAAAATCCTCCGCTGACGTTATGATGTGCGCTGCAACAGACCTTCACCTGTAACGGGAGCGATTTTGAGCGAGACCTCTTACGCTGTGATTTACGATTTACACAGCCACACCACCGCCTCCGACGGTTGCCTGACGCCAGAAGAACTGGTGCATCGCGCGTTGGCAATGCGCGTCGGCACGCTGGCTATCACCGACCATGACACTGTTGCGGCCATTCCGGCTGCGCGCGCTGAGATAGCCCGGGCCGGACTGCCGTTAACGCTGATTAGCGGCACAGAAATTTCCACCGTGTGGGAAAATCATGAGATCCATATCGTTGGCCTGAATATTGATATTGAGCATCCGGCGCTGACCGCGTTTTTGCTGCAGCAAACCGAACGGCGCCAGCAGCGGGCGAAACTGATTGCCGAGCGGCTGGAGAAAGCGAATATCCCCGGCGCCTGGGAAGGGGCGCTGCGTCTGGCGGACGGCGGGGCCGTGACGCGCGGGCATTTCGCCCGCTTTCTGGTGGGATCCGGTAAAGCCAGCACCATGGCCGACGTGTTCAAACGCTATCTGGCGCGCGGGAAAACCGGATATGTTCCGCCACAGTGGTGTACAATAGATCAAGCTATTGATGTGATTCATCATTCTGGCGGCAAGGCGGTACTGGCCCATCCGGGTCGCTATAACCTTTCCGCCAAGTGGCTGAAGCGACTGCTGGCTTTTTTCAGCGAATGTGGTGGCGATGCGATGGAAGTCGCACAGTGCCAGCAGGCACCCCACGAACGCGCACAACTCGCCGCTTACGCGCGCCAGTATGGTTTGCTGGCGTCACAAGGTTCGGATTTTCATCTGCCGTGTCCGTGGATAGAACTGGGCCGTAAGCTGTGGCTCCCTGCCGGCGCGGAAGGCGTGTGGCAAAGCTGGGAGCAGCCCCAGAAGACGAACGAGAGGGAAGTATGAGTCAGTTTTTTTATATTCATCCGGAAAACCCACAGCCGCGCCTGATTAACCAGGCGGTGGAGATTGTGCGCAAGGGCGGCATTATCGTCTACCCGACCGATTCCGGTTATGCGTTGGGCTGCAAAATTGAAGATAAAGGCGCCATGGAGCGGATTTGCCGCATCCGTCACCTGCCGGATGGTCACAACTTTACCCTGATGTGCCGCGATCTTTCCGAGCTGTCGACCTATGCGTATGTCGACAACGTGGCGTTTCGCCTGATCAAAAACAATACGCCGGGTAACTACACCTTCATCCTCAAAGGGACGAAAGAGGTGCCGCGTCGTCTGTTGCAGGAGAAGCGTAAAACCATCGGCATGCGCGTGCCTTCCAACCCGATCGCGCAGGCGCTGCTGGAGGCCATCGGCGAACCGATGCTGTCGACTTCCCTGATGCTGCCCGGCAGCGATTTTACTGAGTCCGACCCGGAAGAGATCAAAGACCGACTGGAGAAAGTGGTCGATCTGATTATCCACGGTGGATACCTGGGTCAACAACCGACAACGGTTATCGATCTGACCGATGATTCTCCGGTTGTGATGCGCGAAGGCGTGGGTGATGTGAAACCATTTGAATAAATTCCCTGATAGTCAGAGTCAGGAGTGCAAGGGTCACTCCTTGACTCTTTAGGCCGTTTCTTCTGCTATTGACAGCCCAAAGTACAAAAATATCCAGAATGCCCCGCACAGTGCGCCGCTTTGTCTATCATTGACAATGGAGCCTCGTAAAGCGAAGCCCCTCACCGAATGCTTTGTTTTAATAAGGAAACTTTATGCGCCTGATGCCCGCTCTTACCACTCTTGGTGCAGCTTTAGTGCTTGCCGGCTGCGCCAGCCAGCCTGTCATTCACAGTGACTATGACAAAGCCGCCAACAGCACGCAGTACCGAACCTACGCCTTTGCGGAAAAATCGTCGCAAAGTTACCTGACGCTGACTGAACAAACCCTGCGAAATGACATTTCTCAGCAGTTAAACAACCGCGGTTACCGGCAGCAGAAACCTGCTGATTTGCTGGTATATGTGAGTACCCAAAAAGTTGAGCAGACGCATGTGGAAGGTGGCCCTGCGATGATTGGCTGGGGAGGGTATGTGGATTTGACCCTTTATATCCAGACACTTTTTCTCTCTTATGGTTGCGATAACTTTCTGCGTATATATTCCCGTGGTGAGCGGTATCCCAGCGCACTGTGCGGATGATGTTCATTGTAATGGCTGAACGCCACTGCCAGATTTATCAGCGCCGTCCGGCTGTCCGGTTTGGGCATGATACTGATGTAATCCCGCTTTATCGTCTTCACGAAGCTTTCTGCAATGCCGTTACTTTCCGGGCTGCGTACTCTTGTCGTGCACGGTTCAAGCCCCAGCATCCGTGCGAACGCCCGCGTTTCATGTGCCCTGTAAGCTGAACCGTTATCCGTCAGCCATTCCAGCGGCTCTGACGGCAGATGCTGTCCGAAGCGCTTTTCCACCGCACCCAACATCACATCCTGCACGGTTTCTTTGTCATAGCCGCCTGTGCCCGCTGCCCAGTCGATGATCTCCCGGTCACAGCAGTCCTGTGCGAAGGTCACCCGCAACTTTTCACCATTATCGCAGCGGAACTCAAAACCGTCTGAACACCAGCGCCGGTTGCTCTCTGCTACCGCCACGCGTCCTCTATGAGCTCGCTTCCTGTGATTATCAGCAGACTTACGCTCAAGGAGCAGATGGTGGGTGCTCATAATGCGGTACACCCGTTTTGCGTTAACAACAGGTTGTCCGTCCTGCTCAGACTCCCGTCGCAACAGCGCCCATACCCGGCGATAACCGTATGTGGGCAGGTCGGCCACAGCCGTATTTATCCGGGACAACACCGCGGCATCGTCAAAGCGGGGTTGTCGTCTGCGATCCTGCCAGTCAGACAGCCGATGAACCCTGATGCTCAGTTGCGCACGCGACACACCCATGCTTCGGCTGACGTCGGCTATTCGTCGTCCCCGGGCAACAAGGGCGCATGCGCTATCCATTTTTTTGCCCGGCCGAACTCCACAGCCTCTTTAAGTATTTCAGCTTCCATCGTCTTTTTGCCCAGAAGGCGCTGCAGTTCGCGGATTTGCTTATTGGCGGCAGCAAGTTCAGATGCCGGCACGACTTCCTCACCTGAAGCTACAGCGGTTAGCGAACCGTCTTCATACTGCCTGCGCCATTTGAAGATCTGGTTGGCATTGATACCATGCAGGCGCGCGACATGAGACACGGTCATGCCGGGTTCCATTGTCTGCTGAATAATGGCTATTTTTTCCTGCGGTGTACGGCGCCGACGCCGCTCAGGTCCTGATAACACTTCAACCATCTTATTATTCTGACTGGTGTTAAACATAGGTCTAAGACTACCTCTTATTTTAAGAGAGGCGAAGTGTCTGGTTATCTATGGGGCCAGTCTAGTATGGCGGTTGGGGCGGATATGATCAAAACGTCTGGACGACAGAAGAAGGGACGCTAACCGTGGACATTGTGGACAGCCAGAAAAAACGGCTGGTATGGCGGGGAACCGCCAGCGAAACCATTCCATCCGACGAACAATCGCTCGATCCGCAGAAACTCAACGATGCCGTCCGGCAAATCTTCACCCACTATCCATGGCGTGCCGGGCAGTAATCTTTCCTGGCGCTGTGATGCCGACGGTATACTTTGAAGAACAAAGGCTGGATTTTTCCAGCCTTTGGCTGTCAGCACCAGGACGCAGACGCACAAAACTTGTTGAATCATTTAGTCTAAAATTCGTGTAGTATGTGCGCCCACGAATCATTGTGTGTGACACATTGTTTGTCAGTCTGTGTACCATGAAATAGCTACAGATCAGTGAGTTAGGTTGCTATTCATCTTAACTCGTTGTTTTAAAAAGTATATTAGACGCCTGGGAAGGCGCGCAAGCTAAATAAAAAATCATTATTTATCAAGGTGTTGAATTGTTGGCGTGAGTAGCGCTCATCATTTTGTGTGACAGCTTTAGCAGCACTTTGAATCCCATCTTTTATGCACACCGTTTTCCATTCTCTGGCAGGTTTCAACCTCTGTGCCGATAGGGTTGTTTCGTCCGTGTGTATCACCACGAGTTTTATGGCTTCTGTTGACTAAATTCGTGGGAAGGGGAAAAGGCTGGAAGTCTCCAGCCTTTGGCGGTCATCTCACTTTCTTGAAGATGAGCAGGATCAGAGGTACGCAGACAGCGAAACCAACAATAGAGGCTAACGCTGAATCAGAGTGATTTTGCGATAGTTCTTTAACAAACCAGGTGCATTGAGAAGGCGTAAACTCCCCGCCCTGGCTCATTGTCTCTGAGAAGTTAAGGGCGAAGACAAGATCGAAATACAGCACGATAACGTAATACGCTATGCAGATCAGCGCGATACTCACCCACCTGATCCAGAACTTCTTATTGATCATCGTATGTACTTCCTAATGAGCCACCTACTGTACCGCCTGAGTATGGAGATGTTGAGCCTGTAACAGCGGCAGAGTCAGCACCTACTTGCTGAATTTTTGCACTTCCGCCCATAGGTTGAGGACTTTTATTCTCGATGTTCGGATAGATGTTCTTAAAAATACACGTCATTTCAGCAACAGTTATGGGTGAGAATTGAGAACCTTTTGTTATAAGATACCTTTGAAGTGATACGGGAACGGTGAAATCTTCTTCGGATTCGATAGGTAGTTGAGTAGTGATAGACCTGTAACCAGAATCAAAAATTTTCGAGCCTGCAAACTTAATCCCTTCAACAGAATGAGTGGTACAGTTGCTTCCTGTCACATCATACTTGTCGATCGTATGACCTCTTTGCTTAGTACCGTCCTGCATGTTTGAGGTTTGAACTGGCGGAGTGCCGTTGTTCCACAAGTTTTCAAAGTACTGCCTTGTCTTCGACTGGCTGGCATCAGCTATGCGGAATACACGAGCGCCCATCTCGTATAGCTCGTATCGATAGTATTTGCGAGCATCTTCACCTTGAAAGAAATCTAAAATCCCATCTCCGGTGAGGGTACTCTGATCTGTCCTACCGTAGCGACCATAAGTGTATAGATAAACGTCATTGCTATCATGCACCGAAACGAAAACATGCCCTGCACCTGTGGATTCAGTCCAGAGATAAACGCCGTTTGAGAGTGCATAATCTTCTGAGCCACAAGTCTCAGCAAAGTTATTTTTCTTTTTCGCCGCCTGTGCATGTTGTTCTGGCTCTGCAACCCTTGCTGGTGCATTCGTGGGGACAGCAGCTACCGACGGTGTAGTAACAGGAGCAGCCCTGACTGCTTTCTTTTCTTCGTCCCAATAGGAAGCATTTGGGAATGACGAAATGAAACTTGCATTACATGGGCATGTACTACGACTATACAAAGTACCAGCTGCCGCTACGCCGTGAATCGAGTAAGTGGGTATTCCACCAGCAATGTGATAGATTTTGCTATCTTTTCCACAGGATACAGAATCACCATTCCTCGCAGTCGCAATCCCTCCGAAACTGTGATTTGGGGAGCCTGAAAGAATACTCCCTCCGCATGTTGTTTTGTCGCCAATACGCAGAAAATAACCAGTCGCCATAGAATCATCCTTAATGAAGTTTGTTGGCAGGTTTTGAACCATTTACCGCCAGAGAAGATACGATCCACATTTGTTTTTCGACGGAATAGGTTGTCACGCAGTATTGCGATGCGGCGCTTATCATTGGTGTAATGGTGACCAGTGCCGTTGATACTGCGTTCCGGGCATGTTCTTTTATGAGTTCGAAAGGCTGAGAGGTCAGCTTTTCCATTGATTCACAGTAGCTGGCAAACTCTTCATGCTAGTAACCATTCATTCCTTCAAACATGGATTCTTCGAATTTCAGGATTGCTTTATTTGATTTGGGATCTAAGCCATCACCTATAGGGAATGATTCAGCGAATTGCAGAGTGCGGTATAGTCCAGAATGGGACACAAGATTTCTGAAATCATCGATTGAGAATCCAAACACCAGCATGATCCCAAAGTGTGTTTTTTGGGCTTTCACATTGATCATCATTTCGGTGATTGAATCGTCCCATCCTTCAAATTCGTCTGAAAGGTTAGAGTTTTTTAAAACTTTCATATGAACACCCATGTTGAGTAAAAAATCCCAAAGCAACGGCTAAAGTGCATAGTACCATCACGCTAATCGTTGAAGATGTGATCAGTCCTTCGTTGATTATCACACTGCTATTGTGGTAATGCCTTTATTCGAGGGGAGTATGATCCTACCCGTGAATAGTGGACACGGGACTAAGTGAGTAAACTCTCAACCAGAGGTGACTCATGACCAAATCAGCCACAACCAGCAACAAGCCCCGCAAGCAGCACTCGCCTGAATTCCGCCAGGAAGCCCTTAAACTCGCT
>NZ_JAFAGS010000124.1 GCF_019237635.1 Pluralibacter sp. | reverse complement strand
TAATACCATCTTTCTGCGCTATCTGAAGGACGCTAAATACGTCAAAAATGCGGCGGCGGAGAAAGAACGGCGCAAATTCCTGGCGATGGTGGAGCTGTTCAAAAAGTACGGCAATGAGTATGACGTAGACTGGCTGCTGATGGCCGCCCAGGGCTATCAAGAGTCACGCCTTAACCAGTCCGTACGCAGCCCGGTGGGCGCCATTGGCGTCATGCAGATAATGCCGCGTACCGGTAAAGAGCTCAAAGTCGGTGATATCCACAGCCTGGATCCCAATATCCATGCCGGGGTGAAATATATGCGCTGGATGATAGACCAGTACTACGGTGATGAACCGATGACCCCTCTTGATAAGGCGCTTTTCTCGTTTGCTTCGTATAACGCTGGACCGGCGCGCATCGCCCGCCTGCGGGTAGAGACCCAGAAGCGCGGCTTTGACCCGAACGTGTGGTTCGGCAACGTCGAATATCTGGCTGCGGAAAAGATAGGCGCCGAGACGGTCACCTACGTCAGCAATATCTATAAGTACTACATCGCTTACCGGCTCATTATGGACGAACAGGCACGTAAGCAGAAAGCGGCGGAAGAATCCAAAAACAAGCTGACGACTGAAAAAGCAAAAACCCCGTAAACGGGGTCTTTGCGATGAAAGCGGACAATGACTGTCGCAGGGCTTTCTTAGAACGGGATATCGTCGTCGAAATCCATCGGCGGCTCGTTAGACGGCGCCGGAGCGGACTGCTGCTGCGGGCGAGACTGCGCGCCGCCGCTGAACTGGTTGCCGCCCTGCGGCTGCTGAGGCTGACCCCAACCGCCCTGCTGCTGGCCGCCACCCATGTTGCCGCCTGCCGGTGCGCCGCCGCCCTGACGGCCGCCCAACATCTGCATGGTGCCGCCCACGTTGACCACAACCTCAGTGGTGTACTTTTCCTGACCGGACTGATCGGTCCATTTACGGGTACGCAGCTGGCCTTCAATATAGACCTGAGAACCTTTACGCAGGTATTCGCCAGCGACTTCCGCCAGTTTGCCGAACAGCACAACGCGGTGCCATTCGGTCTGCTCTTTCATTTCACCGGTCGCTTTATCGCGCCAGGATTCGGAAGTAGCCAGCGTAATGTTGGCCACTGCGCCACCACTCGGCATATAGCGTACTTCCGGGTCCTGGCCCAGATTACCGACGAGAATCACCTTGTTTACGCCTCTGCTGGCCATGATCGTGTCTCCTGAATACGTTTCTTAATAGTGTAAACGCGTGAGTGTACCATTTCCACGCAGCATTTTAATAGCTGTGAGGCTCTTTCCAGAGATCTCTCGCCAACCAGGCATTGTTGCACAATTCCGCTGAAGATGCATTCCAATACTGTATATTCAAACAGGTCAAACTGTGTCATAATTTAGCCGTTTCTGCCGTTTGTCCTTCAAACAAACCAGGCATTCCGAGTCTCTACCGGGAAAGGTGAATGGATAAGATCGAAGTTCGGGGCGCCCGCACCCACAATCTCAAAAATATCAACCTCGTCATCCCACGCGATAAGCTGATTGTCGTGACCGGGCTGTCGGGTTCTGGCAAATCCTCACTGGCTTTCGACACGCTGTATGCCGAAGGACAACGTCGCTACGTTGAGTCGCTTTCCGCCTATGCGCGGCAGTTCCTGTCGCTGATGGAAAAGCCCGACGTCGACCATATCGAAGGGCTGTCGCCTGCGATTTCGATCGAGCAGAAATCCACGTCGCATAACCCGCGTTCCACTGTGGGGACGATCACCGAAATCCACGACTACCTGCGTCTGCTGTTCGCCCGCGTCGGCGAGCCGCGCTGCCCGGATCACGATGTACCGCTGGCGGCGCAAACCGTCAGCCAGATGGTGGATAACGTGCTGTCGCAGCCGGAAGGAAAACGCCTGATGTTGCTGGCACCGGTCATTAAAGAGCGTAAAGGCGAGCACACCAAAACGCTGGAAAACCTGGCAAGCCAGGGCTATATCCGCGCCCGTATCGACGGCGAGGTGTGCGATCTCTCCGATCCGCCGAAGCTTGAGTTGCAGAAGAAGCACACCATCGAGGTGGTCATCGATCGCTTCAAGGTGCGTGAGGATCTGGCGCAGCGTCTGGCGGAGTCGTTCGAAACCGCGCTGGAGCTTTCCGGCGGTACGGCGGTGGTCGCCGATATGGATGATCCGAAAGCGCACGAGCTACTGTTTTCCGCGAACTTCGCCTGCCCCATCTGCGGCTACAGCATGCGCGAGCTTGAGCCGCGCCTGTTCTCGTTCAACAACCCGGCGGGCGCCTGCCCGACCTGCGATGGTCTCGGCGTACAGCAGTATTTCGACCCGGACCGCATTATCCAGAACCCGGAGCTGTCGCTGGCAGGCGGCGCGATCCGCGGCTGGGATCGCCGTAACTTCTACTATTTCCAGATGCTAAGATCGCTGGCGGATCACTACAAATTCGACGTCGATGCTCCGTGGGGCAGCCTCAGCGCCCACGTACAAAAAGTGGTGCTGTACGGTTCCGGCAAGGATTCTATCGAGTTCAAATACATGAACGATCGCGGCGACACCTCCGTGCGCCGCCATCCGTTCGAAGGCGTGCTGCACAATATGGAGCGCCGCTATAAAGAAACGGAATCCAATGCGGTGCGCGAGGAGCTGGCGAAATTCATCAGCAACCGTCCCTGCACCAGCTGCGACGGCACGCGACTGAACCGCGAAGCGCGTCATGTGTTCGTGGAAAACACGGCGCTGCCGACCATCTCCGACATGAGCATCGGCCATGCGATGGACTTCTTCAGCAACATGAAGCTGTCCGGCCAGCGGGCAAAAATCGCCGAAAAAGTGCTGAAAGAGATTGGCGATCGGCTGAAGTTCCTGGTCAACGTCGGCCTTAATTATCTGACGCTGTCCCGTTCGGCAGAGACCCTCTCGGGCGGCGAAGCGCAGCGTATCCGTCTGGCAAGTCAGATTGGCGCGGGCCTGGTCGGCGTCATGTACGTGCTGGATGAGCCTTCCATCGGCTTGCACCAGCGCGACAACGAGCGCCTGCTCGGTACGCTTATCCACCTGCGCAACCTCGGCAACACCGTGATTGTGGTGGAGCATGACGAAGACGCCATCCGCGCCGCCGACCACGTGATCGACATCGGTCCTGGCGCGGGCGTTCACGGCGGCCAGGTGGTGGCAGAAGGGCCGCTGGACGCCATTATGGCGGTGCCGGAATCGCTGACCGGCCAGTACATGAGCGGCAAGCGCAAGATTGCAGTGCCGCAGCAACGCGTGGCGGCTAACCCGGAAAAAGTGCTGAAGCTGACCGGGGCGCGCGGCAACAACCTGAAAGACGTCACCCTGACGCTGCCGGTCGGTCTGTTTACCTGTATCACCGGCGTGTCCGGTTCCGGGAAATCGACGCTGATTAACGACACCCTGTTCCCGATTGCCCAGCGTCAGTTGAACGGCGCGACCATTGCCGAACCGGCGCCGTACCGCGATATTCAAGGGCTGGAGCATTTCGACAAGGTTATCGACATCGACCAGAGCCCGATTGGCCGTACGCCGCGCTCGAACCCGGCGACCTATACCGGCGTGTTCACGCCCGTTCGCGAACTGTTTGCCGGGGTGCCGGAAGCGCGCTCACGCGGCTATACGCCAGGGCGTTTTAGCTTTAACGTGCGCGGCGGACGCTGCGAAGCCTGCCAGGGCGATGGGGTTATCAAGGTAGAGATGCACTTTCTGCCGGATATCTACGTGCCATGCGACCAGTGCAAAGGCAAACGCTATAACCGCGAAACGCTGGAGATTAAGTACAAAGGCAAGACCATCCATGAAGTGCTGGACATGACCATTGAAGAAGCGCGCGAGTTCTTCGATGCCGTTCCGGCGCTGGCGCGTAAGCTGCAAACGCTGATGGACGTCGGCCTGACCTACATCCGTCTCGGCCAGTCGGCAACCACGCTCTCCGGCGGCGAAGCGCAGCGCGTGAAGCTGGCGCGCGAGCTGTCAAAACGCGGTACCGGCCAGACGTTGTATATCCTTGATGAACCGACGACGGGCCTGCACTTTGCCGATATCCAGCAACTGCTGGACGTGCTGCATCAGCTCAGGGACCAGGGCAATACCATTGTGGTTATCGAGCATAACCTGGACGTCATTAAAACGGCGGACTGGATAGTCGACCTTGGGCCGGAAGGCGGCAGCGGCGGCGGGGAAATCCTCGTCTCCGGCACGCCGGAAACCGTCGCGGAGTGCGATGCCTCGCACACGGCGCGGTTCCTGAAACCGATGCTGCAGTAATCACACCGAAAGCTGTTGCCTGACCTGTTCAGGTAACAGCTCTATCGCCTGCTGATACGAGGCATCCACCAGGTAGTAAATCTGTGAATCCGGCAGCGAGCCGTCCAGATAAACGGTGCTCCAGTACGCTTTATTGAGATGTTTGCTCGGTCGCACGTCGCTGTGCCGCTCACGCAGCAACTCCGCAAGTTCAGGGCTGGTTTTCAGCGATGCGGCCGGACGCCCCTCCACCTCTTTGACCATGGCGAACAGCACGTCGGAGACTTTAATCTGCGTTGCTTTCCAGTTACTGTGCACGCTCTGTTCCGCACCCGGTTTCGCCATGCAGTACTGCAATAGATCCGAATTGGTCATCATTTTCCCCTTGTAACGTCGCGGCACACCGCCGCAACCCGCACGGATGTCATTCAGATAAGTGTGCAGCAAGACGGGCAAAGGTGAAACCACATTGATTAAAAAAACGGCAACCTGCTGATTGCCGTTTTTTTATTGTCAGTATTCTGAGTTGACGATAACTTCTTCGCCGAACGCCCCGGCCATCGGCAGCGGCTTGTAGGTCGAGTTGGAGGCCCGCAGCACGCGGATCCCTCTTACGCCGACGTCATGCGCCGCCGTGATATCGTTATCCGAATCGCCGTAGAAGATTTTGATATTTTTCTCCTGCAGCCACTGGGTTTTAGTGTTCTGACCCGCTTTGTCGCCAGCAAAAATCACCGGGTTCATATTCGCCCCCGGGATCAGAAAATCATCCTGCAGGGTTTTCGATACGGTTTCGCTCTTCGTCTGGCTGCGGCCGGTGACGAAGTAGATGCTGTCGCCGCGTTTGACGTGCATCGAGATCAGCGCGCGCGCCACCTCTTTCGGGATACTGAACTCATCCCAGCCGTTGTTCATCTTGTCCCAGAACTCCGGGTTTTTCAGATAGGCGTCGCTTCCCGGAGAGTACGTTTTCTGGCCACGCCAGAAACCTGGGCTGGAAAACAGCACGGTATCGTCGATATCGAAACCCACCGCCATCGGTGGACGACCCACGAGACTATTTTCAATCTGAGCGATAGATACCCAGTGAATCGGCGCCTGTTCGGCGAGCTTCGCGACATTTGTCCCCGGATACAGCGGAGAAGGTGAAGAAGCATGGGCATCAACAACGGTGCTGTTTAGTGTAAATAATAAGCAAAAGGCGCTAAGCGCCAGCGTAATCTTGCGCATTGTTATCCCTAAATCATCAGATCGTTATTATTGTAAATGGGCGGTATTTTCACAAAGCGTTCTGACCATAACCGCTGAGCCACATGAAGGGAAGGAATATCTGGGAACAATGTTATAGAAAATGGAGATGATCACACTCAGTGTAGGGTTATTCATATTCCTCTCCCCGTGACAGGAAAGAGGAATATGTAAGTGAGCGCTTACATTACAGCCGCGAACGCCTGCGCCACGCGCTGCACGTTACCCGCGTTCAACCCGGCCACGCACATACGACCGCTGGCGATCAGATAAACGCCAAACTCGTCACGCAGACGATCGACCTGGGCAGCGCTCAGTCCGGTGTAGCTGAACATGCCGCGCTGTTTGAGCAGATAATCGAAGTTACCGTGCGGCACCGCCTCGCGGAGCACCTCGACCAGCGCCTGGCGCATAGCCAGAATACGGACGCGCATCGCCTCGACTTCTGCAATCCAGGTCGCTTTCAGCGCCGCATCGCTCAGCACTGCCGACACCACCTGCGCGCCAAAACTCGGCGGGCTGGAGTAGTTGCGACGCACCGTCGCCTTCAGTTGCCCCAGCACACGGCTCGCGGTATCACTGTCTTCACAGACCACGGACAGGCCGCCGACACGCTCGCCGTACAGCGAGAAAATTTTAGAAAAGGAGTTGCTGACCAGCACTGGCAGCCCGGCGCGAGCAATCGCGCGGATGGCATAGGCGTCCTCATCCATGCCGCTGCCAAACCCCTGATAGGCGATATCCAGAAACGGGATCAGATTGCGGTTTTTTAGCACCTCAATGACCGCATCCCACTGCGCGTTCGTCAGGTCGGCGCCGGTCGGGTTATGACAGCACGGATGCATCAGTACGATGTCCTGTTCCGGCAGGGTGTTCAGTTTTTCCAGCAGCGCGTCGAAGCGGACGCCGTTCGTCTGCGCATCAAACCAGGGGTAAGTATTTACGTCGAACCCGGCTCCTTCAAAGATGGCGATGTGGTTTTCCCAGGTCGGGTCGCTGACCCACACACGCGAATTCGGGAAGTAGCGCTTGAGGAAATCAGCGCCGATTTTCAGCGCGCCTGAGCCCCCCAGCGTCTGAATCGTGGCGACGCGATTTTGCCGGAGAACCGGGTGATCGTCGCCGAACAGCAGCGGCGCGATACCGTGGCGGTAAGTGTTCAACCCTTCCATCGGCAAATACAACGAAGCCCCGTGGGGCTGGGCATTGAGGCGAGTTTCCGCCTGCGCGACCGCCTGCAACTGAGGGATGATGCCGTCTTCGTTGTAGTACAGGCCAATGCTGAGATTCACTTTATCGGCCCTCGGATCGTCTTTAAAACGCTCCATCAGGGAAAGGATAGGATCGCCCGCGTAGGCGTCAACTTTTTGAAACACGAGAGGTTCTCCAGATTTACAGAAGGCAGGTGAATACCACAATAAACCGGATACGGGAGAAGATCGAGAGGATGTTGGGGGGGAATACCCTCTCCATGCAGAAGAGGGTAAATGCGCAGATTAGTCGACGTATCTCATCGCCACCCGCGACGTCAGGCGCGTAATAAGTTCGTAAGCACTCACTTTCGAGAGTTCCGATATGCGTTCCACCGGCAGCCCTTCGCCCCACAGCACGACCGGATCGCCCGCTTTGTCCTGCGCCTGCGGCCCGAGGTCAACGCAGATCATATCCATCGCCACGCGCCCAACGATCGGCACTTCGCGACCGTTAACCAGCACAGGGGTGCCTGATGGCGCCGCGCGCGGGTAGCCATCGCCATAGCCCATCGCCACCACGCCAAGGCGCGTATCGCGCGTGCTTTCCCAGGTGCCGCCGTAGCCAACCGGCTCGCCGGCTTTATGTTCACGAACGGCGATAAGGCTTGAAGTCAGTGACATCACCGGCTGCAGACCGAAATCCGGCCCCCATGGTTTGCTCTCCAGCGGTGAAACGCCGTACAGAATAATACCCGGACGCACCCAGTCGAAATGCGACTGCGGCCACAGCAGAATACCGCCGGAGGCAGCGATAGAGCGCATGCCCGGCTTGCCGTCGCAGAAGGTGTGAAACACGTCGAGCTGGCGTTCAGTCGCGCCGCATTCCGGTTCGTCGGCGCGGGCGAAGTGGCTCACGATGTTGACCGGTTGGCGCACGTTTTTACACTGACTCAGGCGCTGATAAAAAGCCCCGGCGTCTTCCGGACGGACGCCTAACCGGTGCATACCGGTATCCAGCTTCATCCAGACGGTGACCGGTTCCGGCAGCGTCGCCTGCTCCAGCGCGTCCAGTTGCTCCAGGTTATGCACTGCGGTGTGCAGGCGCTGTGCCGAGATAAGCGGCAAATCGCTGGCGTTGAAGAAGCCTTCCAGCAGGAGAATGGGCTGTGTTATCCCACCATCACGCAGGCGCAGCGCCTCTTCCAGACGGGCGACACCAAACGCATCGGCATCGGCCAGGGTACGCGCGGTCTCAAGAAGGCCATGTCCGTAGGCGTTCGCTTTCACGACCGCAACGAGCTTACTGGCGGGCGCCAGCTCACGCAGACGTTGCAGGTTGTGTCGCAGAGCGCGGCGATTAATGACAACAGTTGCCGCTTGCATTTGAATTCCTTAGAAATTACTCATCATCATATTGAGGTCCCGCATAGTTATCGAAGCGCGACCATTGCCCGTTAAAGGTAAGACGTACCGTACCGATCGGACCGTTACGCTGCTTACCGATAATGATTTCAGCGATGCCTTTCAGGTCGCTGTTCTCGTGATAGACCTCATCACGATAGATAAACATAATCAGGTCGGCATCCTGTTCGATGGAGCCAGATTCACGCAGATCCGAGTTGACCGGGCGCTTGTCGGCGCGTTGTTCCAGGGAGCGGTTCAGCTGCGACAGCGCCACCACCGGAACCTGCAACTCTTTCGCCAGCGCCTTCAGCGAGCGGGAGATTTCGGCGATTTCCAGCGTACGGTTTTCGGACAGCGACGGCACGCGCATCAGCTGCAGGTAGTCGATCATGATAAGCCCCAGACCGCCGTGCTCACGATAGATACGGCGCGCGCGGGAGCGGACTTCCGTCGGCGTCAGGCCGGAGGAGTCATCGATGAAGATATTGCGCTTATCCAGCAGAATGCCCATGGTGCCGGAAATACGCGCCCAGTCCTCGTCGTCCAGTTGCCCGGTACGGATGCGGGTCTGGTCCACACGCGACAGCGAGGCCAGGGAACGCATCATAATCTGTTCGGAGGGCATCTCAAGACTGAAGATAAGAACCGGTTTATCCTGCAACATTGCCGCGTTTTCGCAGAGGTTCATCGCAAATGTCGTCTTACCCATCGACGGACGCGCAGCGACAATAATCAAATCCGACGGCTGTAAACCGGCCGTTTTCTTATTCAGATCCTGATAACCGGTATCCACGCCGGTGACGCCGTCGTGCGGCTGCTGGAACAGTTTCTCAATACGGGCGACGGTGGCGTCGAGGATTTCGGCGATGTTCTGCGGGCCTTCATCCTTATTGGCGCGGTTTTCCGCAATCTGGAACACGCGGGATTCGGCAAGATCCAGCAGGTCTTCGCTGGTACGCCCCTGCGGATCGAATCCCGCCTCGGCGATTTCGTTCGCCACGGCGATCATCTCACGGACAACCGCGCGTTCACGGACGATATCGGCGTAGGCGCTGATGTTCGCCGCACTTGGCGTATTTTTTGACAATTCCGCCAGATAAGCGAAACCGCCGACGCTGTCGAGCTGTCCCTGACGCTCCAGCGATTCCGCGAGCGTGATGAGATCGATCGGGCTGCCGGTTTCCTGCAGGCGACCCATCTCGGTGAAGATATGCCGGTGCGGGCGGGTGTAGAAATCTTCCGAGACCACGCGCTCGGCGACATCATCCCAGCGTTCGTTATCCAGCATTAAACCGCCCAACACCGACTGTTCCGCTTCAATCGAGTGCGGCGGTACTTTCAACCCGGCGACCTGCAGATCGCGTTCGCGGGGTTCAGTCTGTTGTTTGTTGAAGGGTTTATTTCCTGCCATAGTGAATGGAGTTACCGAGATAAAGAGTGGGTCGAAAGATTACCACATTTCTGGAGGAATCATGGCAACACGAATTGAATTTCACAAGCATGGTGGCCCGGAAGTATTAAAAGCCGTGGAGTTTACCCCCGCCGATCCCGCCGAGCACGAGATTCAGGTGGAAAATAAGGCTATCGGCATCAACTATATCGACACCTATATCCGCAGTGGTCTCTATCCACCGCCGTCGCTACCAAGCGGTCTGGGGACAGAAGCCGCCGGGGTGGTGAGCAAGGTCGGCAGCGGCGTGAAGCATATCAAAGCCGGAGACCGGGTGGTGTATGCCCAGTCGGCGCTTGGCGCTTACAGTTCCGTCCATAACGTTCCGGCGGATAAAGCGGCTATTCTGCCGTCGGCTATCTCCTTCGAGCAGGCCGCCGCGTCGTTCCTCAAAGGGCTGACGGTGTTCTATCTGCTGCGCAAAACCTACGAGGTTAAACCGAACGAGCCGTTCCTGTTCCATGCAGCGGCAGGCGGCGTGGGGCTTATCGCCTGCCAGTGGGCGAAAGCGCTGGGCGCGAAGCTCATTGGCACCGTCGGGTCTGAGCAGAAGGCGCAGCGGGCGTTGCAGGCGGGCGCCTGGAAGGTGATCAACTACCGCGATGAGAACGTGCCGGAGCGGGTAAAAGAGATTACCGGCGGTAAAAAACTGCACGTGGTGTATGACTCCGTGGGCAGGGATACCTGGGAGATGTCGCTGGATTGCCTGCAGCGGCGCGGTCTGATGGTGAGTTTTGGCAATTCGTCCGGCGCGGTCACCGGCGTTAACCTCGGCATTCTGAACCAGAAAGGGTCGCTGTACGTCACGCGCCCTTCCCTGCAAGGCTATATCACCACCCGCGAAGAGCTGGCGGAAGCCAGTAACGAGCTGTTCTCGCTGATTGCCAGCGGCGTTATCAAAGTTGATGTCGCCAACGGCCAGAAATACCCGCTGGCGCAGGCGCAAAAGGCCCATGAAGTGCTGGAAAGCCGGGCGACGCAAGGCTCCAGCCTGCTACTGCCCTGAGGGATAAACGCGCAGAAAAGTTTAGGGCTTCCCGGAGGAAGCCCTTACTTTTTATCGTTCGGCTGTATGTAGGGTACAGCGCGATGAATTTAGTTAACGGGGTGATAGTGACAGATTTATGGCGACCTGCCTATGCCGCCTTGCGCAAAAGTTTTCAGGTTGTGACGCATCACGCAATACACGCAAGGTCCCCCAATAAGTCAACGACCTACGCGCTCAGTAGCGCCAGCGGTTATTGCGATCATACCGCGCCGCCTTCGGCGCGTTAATCGCCCGAATCACCCATACCACCGCCACCGCCAGCAACAACCACGGCAGCAGTTTGAGCGTGAGCGCAAACAGCCCGCCGATAAACATCACGACCGTCGCCACCACAATGGCGGCCAGGATCCCCAACAAAGAGACCCCCGTCACCAGTAACATGACAAAAAATCCAATGATAAACAGTAGCTCCAGCATGGTTTTCTCCCAACCTTGATAACGCGTTTCTGTTTACGCTATTACAAAAACCATGCCAAATATTAACCTATTGAATATCAAGAAAAACGCCCCGCAGATATCTGCGAGGCGTGGTGAATTTGACGATTAAGTAGTGAAAAATTAACGACGATTCGCCACCAGCTGTAGCGCCTGTTCCAGTACGTTGATGTCCGCACCGGCTTTATGGGCATTTTCACTGAGATAGCGGCGCCACTGCCGCGCGCCCGGAATCCCCTGGAACAAACCCAGCATGTGGCGCGTGATGTGTCCAAGATAAGTGCCGTTACTCAGCTCGCGCTCGATATACGGGTACATGGCGCGAACCACGGCGACCGGGTCGGCATCGGCCGCATCGGCGCCGAAAATCTCGCGATCCACCGTCGCCAGCATGCCCGGGTTCTGGTATGCCTCGCGACCAATCATCACGCCGTCCATATGCTGCAGGTGCCCTTGCGCCTCGGCCAGCGATGTGATGCCGCCGTTAATTGACATCGTCAGGTGGGGAAAATCGCGTTTCAGCTGATAGACGCGCGGGTAATCCAGCGGCGGGATCTCGCGGTTCTCTTTCGGGCTTAACCCGGACAGCCAGGCTTTGCGGGCGTGGATGATAAACATCTCGCACTCGCCGCGGCCGGAAACGGTGTTAATAAATTCGCAGAGGAATTCGTAGCTGTCCTGGTCGTCGATGCCGATACGGGTTTTGACCGTCACCGGAATCGACACCGTATCGCGCATCGCCTTCACGCAATCCGCCACCAGCTGCGCATTACCCATCAGGCAGGCGCCAAACATGCCGTTCTGCACACGATCCGAAGGACAGCCGACGTTCAGGTTGATTTCATCGTAACCGCGCGCCTGCGCAAGCTTCGCGCATTGCGCCAGCGCTGCCGGGTCGCTGCCGCCGAGCTGCAATGCGACCGGATGCTCCTCCTCGCTATAGGCCAGGTAATCGCCTTTCCCGTGAATAATCGCCCCGGTGGTGACCATCTCGGTGTACAGCAACGTCTGGCGCGACAGCAGGCGCAGGAAGTAACGACAATCCCTGTCCGTCCAGTCGAGCATAGGAGCCACACTAAACCGACCACTCCAGTGATTGTCAGTATCTCTAGGCATTACGCTGGTTTGGTTGGTTTTTATCATTTCAAGATTACCGTGCATTTTTTGACATTTGAGTATATTTTTCTGGTATCAGGTTCCCTCACAGGCTCCCATGCATATGGGGACCTGAAGTAACGAGATAACAGAATGGCATATTATAACATAGAGAAACGACTAAAATCTGACGGCACACCGCGCTATCGCTGCACTGTGCTGATCAAGGAAAAAGGCGTTATCACCTTCCGGGAAAGCAAAACATTTCCGAAACAAGCCCATGCGAAATCATGGGGGTCTCAGCGAGCAATGGAATTAGACCTCCATGGGGCTCCATCAACTGGAGACGCCGAAGGGGTTACAGTACGAGAACTTCTAAAAAAATATATCAACGACCCACAAGCGGGTGGCAAGGCCGGTCGAACGAAAACCTATGTACTTAATATGCTGGTTGATTGTGACATTGCCGCACCCCCACTCCTCTCCCTTTCGATAAACGATGTTATTGAGCATTGCAGGTTAAGAAGCAACGCTGGCGCAGGACCTGCGACAATAAGCCATGATGTTAGCTACCTCGGTAGTGTGCTTGATAGTGCAAAACCGGTATATGGCATTAACTACACAGCAAATCCAGCGAAAGAAGCCAGGCCGCACCTGCTAAAACTCGGCCTTATTGGTAAGTCGAACAAGCGCAGCAGACGGCCAGCATCTGAAGAACTCGACATGCTGATCGAGGGGCTAAAAGATCGCTCAGAACACAAAAGCGCGAAGATCCCTTTTGTCGATATCCTGAAGTTTTCCGTGCTTTCATGCATGAGAATTGGTGAGGTATGCAGACTCCGCTGGGAAGACATCGACGAAGCACAAAAATCCGTACTGGTAAGAGACCGAAAGGACCCGAGAAAAAAAGGAGGAAACCATATGAAGGTTGCCCTGCTTGGTGAAGCATGGGATATCGTTCAGCGCCAGCCAAGAAAATCGGAACTCATTTTCCCATATATTAGTAGTTCAGTAACAGCTGGATTCCAGAGGGTAAGAAGCAAGCTAGGGATTCAGGATTTACGATACCACGATATGCGAAGAGAGGGAGCCAGTAGGCTTTTTGAGGCAGGGTTTAGTATCGAGGAGGTTGCACAAGTTACAGGAC
>NZ_JAFAGS010000075.1 GCF_019237635.1 Pluralibacter sp. | reverse complement strand
GGCTGCCGTGGATCTACAAAGGGCTGACGCTGCTCTTGATCGGCTGCCCGTGCGCGCTGGTCATTTCGACACCAGCGGCCATTACCTCCGGGCTTGCCGCCGCCGCGCGTCGCGGCGCGCTGATTAAAGGCGGCGCAGCGCTGGAGCAACTGGGTCGCGTACGTCAGGTGGCGTTCGATAAAACCGGCACGCTGACCGTCGGGAAACCGCAGGTGACCGCAATCATCGGCACAGACGCGATGAATAACAATGACCTGCTGGTACTCGCCGCGGCGGTGGAGCAGGGGTCGTCGCATCCGTTGGCGCAGGCCATCGTGCAGGAGGCGCAGTCTCGTCAGCTAACCATCCCGGCGGCTACCGCTCAGCGCGCGCTGGCGGGCTCAGGGATTGAGGCCGAGGTGAACGGACAACTGGTGCTTATCTGCGCTGCGGGCAAATTCCCGGCACCGGAATGGGACGCGCAGATTCAGCAACTGGAGAACGCCGGACAAACGGTGGTTATCGTCGCGCAAAATGACACCCTGTTGGGGATCCTCGCTCTGCGCGATACGCTGCGTCCCGACGCCCGCGAAGCAGTAGATGCGCTGCATCAGATTGGGGTACAGGGCGTGATCCTGACCGGGGATAACCCGCGCGCCGCGGCGGCAATCGCCGCAGAGCTGGGGCTTGATTTCCGCGCCGGTCTGCTGCCTGCGGGTAAAGTCACGGAAGTGGACGCCTTAAACAGCCGGGCGCCGCTGGCGATGGTGGGCGACGGTATCAACGACGCCCCGGCCATGAAGGCCGCGACCATCGGCATCGCCATGGGCGGCGGTACCGATGTGGCGCTGGAAACGGCCGATGCGGCGCTCACGAGCAATCGCCTGACAGGACTGGCGCAGATGATCCGCCTGGCGCGCGCCACACGCGCCAATATCCGGCAAAACATCACGATTTCGCTGGGATTGAAGGCGGTATTTCTGGTGACGACGCTGCTCGGCATTACCGGGCTGTGGCTGGCGGTGCTGGCCGACACCGGGGCAACCGTGCTGGTGACTGCCAACGCCCTGCGGCTGCTGCGCAGGAAGTAAAACGAGACGACACGCGCCAACAGGAAGGGCGCGTGTCGTCGGTCAGTGCCCTTTACGAATCAAATAGCGGTACGGCAGTGATTCTGACTGCTGCGCCACCAGTTCATGTTCCATAAACCGGCAAAAACCAGGGATATCGCGGGTGGTTGCCGGATCGTCGGCAATAATCAACAGCGTTTCGCCGACCTGCATATTACGCACGGTTTTACGCACCATCATGACCGGCTCCGGGCAGCGAAGACCCCGGGCATCAAGCGTATGGTCGGGGCTGGAGAACAGATCGCTCATTATTATCTCGCGTCGAAAAAAAACGCCCCTAGTTTACGCGGCCAGGTCATGGACGCAAGCAGGTTAACGATTGCGTGAAAATTAGCCATTGCATTACCCGCCCAAAGCAGTATTATGCGGCGGTTTTTATTGGGTTCCCTCACCCCAACCACCAAAAAGGTCACAATATGACGACGTTTTCTGTATTACAGCGCAAACACGCGCTGGTCTGGCTATCGCTATTTCATCTGCTGGTGATTACCTCCAGCAACTATCTGGTGCAACTCCCGATCTCCATTTTTGGTTTTCATACCACCTGGGGCGCGTTCAGTTTTCCGTTTATCTTCCTCGCCACCGACCTGACCGTGCGCATTTTCGGCGCCGCGCTGGCGCGCAAAATCATCTTTGCGGTGATGATCCCTGCCCTGCTGATTTCGTATGGGGTTTCTTCGCTGTTTTATATGGGTGAATGGCAGGGCTTTGCCGCGTTGGGCAGCTTCAACCTGTTCGTTGCGCGTATTGCGGCGGCAAGCTTCATGGCCTATGCCCTGGGGCAGATCCTGGACGTCCATGTATTTAACCGCCTGCGTCAGAGCCGCCACTGGTGGCTGGCGCCGACCGCCTCCACGCTGTTCGGCAACATCAGCGATACACTGGCCTTTTTCTTCATCGCCTTCTGGCGCAGTCCGGATCCGTTCATGGCAGCGCACTGGGTAGAAATTGCGCTGGTCGATTACGGCTTTAAGGTGCTTATCAGCATGGTGTTCTTCCTGCCGATGTATGGCGTACTGCTCAATATGCTGTTGAAAAAGCTGGCAGACAAATCTGAAATCTCGGCATTTCAGCCAGGTTAAGGGTTCGCTTCGCGGGTTGTGATAAGATAGGCGAATGTGCCGTTAATGGCCGTTTATCGAAAGGAAGATGTCAATGCGCAATTTGGTTAAATATGTCGGTATTGGCCTGCTGGCGATGGGGCTTGCAGCCTGTGACAACAGCGACAGCAAAACACCTGCTCAGGGCGCGTCAGCTGAGAGCAAAGCGGCCAGCCAACCGGTCAGCCTGCTGGATGGAAAACTCAGCTTCTCCCTGCCTGCGGACATGACCGATCAGAGCGGCAAGCTGGGCACGCAGGCCAATAATATGCACGTTTATTCCGACGCGACCGGTCAGAAAGCGGTCATTGTGATCGTCGGCGATAATACCAACGAAGATCTGGCCGCCATGGCGAAACGCCTGGAGGACCAGCAGCGCAGCCGCGACCCGCAGCTGCAGGTTGTCACGAATAAATCCATTGAGCTGAAAGGCCACACTCTGCAGCAGCTGGACAGCATTATTTCGGCAAAAGGCCAGACGGCCTATTCTTCCGTTGTGCTGGGTAAAGTCGACGATAAACTGCTGACCCTGCAGGTCACGCTGCCCGCCGATAACCAGCAGCAGGCGCAATCCGCCGCTGAGAGCATTATCAATACTATTGTCATCAACTAATTTCATTCGTTGACGCGGAGGCCCTCGTTTTCTAAAAGCGAGGGCTTCTTTATTTTATTCGCAAATAAAGATTCAGGCATATGTGTTTCTTTACCCCCGGCCTTATTCACTTAACGGAAATTCCCCTCTCACTATTTCTCGTCTTATATTTTTGGCTTGCCGGGATATTCGCATTCCTTTATCATTTCGCAACAAGCACATTAAACCCATTGATAATAATAAATTTATCTTAAGTGCTCATCCATGGTTTATCCGGATAAATAACCTGCAGATGATGCATCCGTATTCGCCAATGTTTCGGGTAATTGTTTCATTCAATTGAGATGGAGTTTTTGATGAAAAAAATGATTAAGTGGGTAGCCGCAGCGGCAATCGTAGGACTTCTGGCAGGCTGTGCGCGCACGGCGCCCGTCACGCAGGTAAAGAGCACCGTCAGCGCAGGCCACACGGAAGCGCAGGTACGCGCCGCCATTCTTAAGGCTGGACTGAGCCGCCAATGGGTCATGTCCGATGCAGGTCCCGGCATCATTAAGGGTCGCCTGCAGGCACGCGACCACGTCGCGGAGATCAGCATCCCGTATTCCGCGACCCGCTATTCAATCAACTATGTCAGCAGTCTGAACCTGATGGCGTCAGGCGGTCAGATCCATAAAAGCTACAACCGTTGGGTACAGAATCTCAACCAGAATATCCAGTTAAACCTCTCCGCAGGCGCACAGCTGTAATATCGCAACGGGTCGCCAGGCGGCCCGCTTTATCTCCTGCGTTAGCACGGAATGAAACAGGTCTCTCCCCTCATGTACGAAAAGGACACTCTCAGCGCGCTGGAGGCGATTACCGAAGCGCAGCGCATCGCCTTTGCGCCAATGCTTTTCCAGACGGCCCGCTGCCTGCGCGACTCTGGCATATTACGCTGTCTCGACGATTGCGGAAAATCAGGGGCGACGCTTGCGGATATAACGGAATACAGCACCCTTAGCGAATATGCCGTCAGCGTTTTGTTGGATATGGGTCTGAGCGGACGAATTGTAACCCATCATCAGGGACGTTATTATCTGGCAAAGATTGGCCATTTTTTACTTCACGATAATATGACCCGGGTAAATATGGATTTCACCCATGATGTTTGTTATCAGGGGCTTTTCTCTCTGCACCAATCGCTTCATGGCGAGAAGCCGGAAGGATTAAAAGTTTTTGGCGACTGGCCCACCATTTACCCTGCGCTATCGGAATTGCCTGCGGCGGCGCAAAAAAGCTGGTTCGCTTTTGACCATTACTATTCTGATGCCGCATTTGACGCCGCCTTGCCATATATATTCGCCAGCCAGCCGACAACATTGTACGATGTAGGCGGTAATACCGGAAAATGGGCAATGCGCTGTTGTCGATATGACGAAAACGTTGCCGTCTCGATTCTGGATTTACCGCAACAAATTACGCTGGCACAGGCAACTATCGCAAATGCAGGATTATCTCATCGTATTAGCTATCATTCTGTAGATATGCTTAGCGATGCGTCCCTGCCTGCCGATGCCGACATCTGGTGGATGAGCCAGTTTCTCGACTGCTTTTCGCCAGAACAGATTATCGCCATGCTCGCACGCGTTGCGGGCGTTATGAAGCCCGACGCTCGTCTGTGCATCATGGAACTCTTCTGGGATGCACAGAAATTCGAAGCCGCGTCGTTTAGCCTGAATGCGTCATCGCTTTATTTTACCTGCATGGCAAACGGGAATAGCCGTTTCTACAGCGCAGAAAAATTTTACCACTATCTGGAAACGGCCGGATTTTGGGTGGAAGCACGCCACGATAACCTTGGCGTTGGGCATACCCTATTAATATGCCGGACAAAAAAAGAGTAAAAGCAACAACGACGACAGACGCACACTGATGAAATTTGCACTACACCTCACCGACTGGCAGGCCATGGCCCCCGGGCTTAGCGACCCGGACCAGTGGCGCGCCTGGGCGCAACAGCATGCGCCCATTGACCCGGCAGCGCCGCAGGCAAAGCTCACCGCGCTGCCGATGATGACGGCCCGCCGCCTGAGCTCCGGCAGCAAGCTGGCGGTAGAGTGCGGCCTGTCGATGGTGCGCAAACATGCCATTGACGCGGTGCTCTATACCAGCCGCCACGGCGAACTGGAGCGCAACTACCGGATTCTGGCAGCGCTGGCGACCCATCAGGCCGTCTCCCCGACCGATTTTGCGCTTTCCGTGCATAACTCCGCCGTCGGCAACCTGACGATTGTGGCGCAAAAACCGCTGGTGTCATCGTCGCTTTCCGCTGGCAGGGATACCTTCCAGCAGGGGTTGCTGGAGGTGCTAAGCCTGTTGCATGCGGGACACCAGCGCGTGCTGATGGTCGACTTTGATGGCGCACTGCCCGCGTTTTACCACTCTGCGCTGCCGCCCACGATGCCGACCTGGCCCTGGGCGGTCGCCCTGGTCTTTGAAGCCGGAAACACCCTGACCTGCGCCGCATCGCCCGGCGGCGATGACGCCGAACCCGCGCTGCCGCAAAGCCTGCAGTTTTTACAGCACTACCTGAACAACGCGCCGCAGTTCACCCTTCGCGGTGAAACAACGCAATGGCGCTGGAGCCGATAATGCGCCGCCCTTTCGCCACATTGAACCGCCTCTGGCGGGCGCTGATGACCGGAGCGTGCTTTACGCTCTTCGGTATCGGCGGTCTGCTGCTGTCGTTAATCTGGTTTAATATTCTCTTGCTCGTCGTACGCGACGCGCAGCGCCGCCGCCGTCTGGCTCGCCGCAGCATCGCCGCCAGCTTTCGCTTTTTCCTCTGGGTGGTAAAAAGCGTCGGCGTGCTGGACTACGAAATTCGCGGCGTCGAGGCGTTACGCCAGGACAGCGGCTGCCTGGTGGTGGCCAACCACCCGTCGCTGATTGACTATGTGATGCTGGCGTCCGTCATGCCGGAGACAGACTGTCTGGTGAAAAGCGCGCTGCTGAGCAACCCGTTCGTCAGCGGCGTTATCCGCAGCGCGGACTATCTGGTTAACAGCCAGGGCGACACGCTGCTGCCCGCCAGCCGCCAGCGCCTGGCCCGCGGCGATACGATCCTCATTTTCCCGGAGGGCACCCGTACGCGTCCGGGCGAAGAGATGAAGCTACAGCGCGGCGCGGCCAATATCGCCATCCGTTGCGGTTGCGATGTCCGCGTGGTCACCATCCGCTGCACTGAACGCATGCTGGATAAACACAGCAAATGGTATGATGCCCCGCCCACCAAACCGCATTTTGTGGTGGAAGTGCGTGAGCGGATCGCCACCCGCGATTTTTACGACGCAGCACAACAAGAACCGACGGTAGCCGCACGGCAGCTAAACCGACAACTGCTGCGTCAGTTACACTATTTTGCCAGGAGTTAATGATGCAATCGCTCTATCTGGAAATTAAAAACCTCATCATCAGTACCCTAAACCTTGATGAACTGTCAGCGGACGATATCGACACCGATGCCCCTTTGTTTGGCGACGGCTTAGGACTGGACTCCATCGACGCGCTCGAACTGGGCCTGGCGGTGAAAAACCAGTACGGTGTGGTGCTCTCCGCCGAAAGCGAAGAGGTGCGCCAGCACTTCTACTCCGTTGCCACTCTGGCGTCTTATATCCACGCACAGCGTGCCTGAAAACGAGTTCGTTATGACAAAACAACACACCCTCTACGTCGAGGTCTCAACGCTGCTTAGCGACCTGTTTGAAATCGATCCCCAGGACATTACACCGGAATCCCGCCTGAATGAGGACCTGGATCTCGACAGTATCGACGCCGTTGACATGATCGTGCATCTGCAGAAAAGAACCGGTAAGAAAATCAAGCCCGAGGAGTTTAAGTCGGTGCGTACCGTGCAGGACGTGGTGGATGCGGTAGACCGTATGTTACCGGACGCCTGACGCGTCATGACCGGGAAGCACGCACAGCAGGCGCTTCGGCTGCTGGCGGTAGTGACGATTATCGCCTGGCCGTTCGCTGTCAGCATCGGTCTGGCGCACAACAGCCTGAACTGGCTTTTACCGCTTTTTGCACTGGTGTTTTTGCTGCGCTTCTGGCAAACGCGGCGCGAAGCCGGGCCGCTGCGTTATCTTACGCTGACGACCGCGCTACTGGGCGCGGCTCTGTGCGCTGCAAGCTGGATACTCAAAAGCCACCAGTGGCTGCTTTACTACCCGGTTGTTATTAATTTTGCGCTGCTGACGGTGTTTGGCAGTTCACTGTGGACATCCATGCCGCTCGTCGAGCGCATCGCCCGTCTGCGTGAACCTGATTTACCGCCCGCCGCCATACGCTACACCCGTAACGTTACCCGCGTCTGGTGCCTGTTTTTTATCGCCAACGGTTCGATTGCGCTGCTGACCGCAGCGTATGGCGATATGCGACTCTGGTCGGCGTGGAACGGCGCTATCTCCTACGTGATGATCGGCCTGCTGATGGCCGGCGAGTGGTGGGTGCGCCAACGGGTCAGAAAACGGGAACACTTATGAGCAGGACGCTTCCGCTCTCACAATGGTTAAGTACAGACAGGCCTGACGATACGCTGATCGCCTGGCAAGGCGCGCAGCAGTGGACGCTGGGAGACCTGCGCGGCGATGTCGCTCACCTGCAGGCCCGGTTACAGGCTCAACCCGGCACGCGCTGGGCGCTGTGCGTGGAAAACAGCTATCTGTTCCTTGTCGCCCTGCTGGCGCTGCTGCACAGCGGGAAAACGCCGGTCATCCCGGGCCATCAGCGTCCGGCATGGCTTGAAGAGCAGCGCGACCATCTCGACGGCGCAGTCAACGAGACGCCTGTCGACTTCAGCAAAACGGTGGTCACCGTGGGATACGGCGAGCATGCCGCGCATCCTCTGCCGCCGGTAGCTCCGGATGCGACCATTGAGCTCTACACCTCCGGCTCGACGGGTATACCGCAGAGGGTGGTCAAACCGGTCTCCCTGCTGGACGCCGAGGCCGCACTGGTGGCCGGACGTTTTGCCGCCCGGCTCGACGGCTGCCGCGTGGTCTCCTCCGTCACACCGCAGCACCTCTACGGTCTGACGTTTCGCCTGTTTATGCCGATGGCGCTGGGCCTGCCGCTGCATGCCGCCATGCTGCAATTTCCGGAGCAGCTGGCGGCGCTCGACCACGACCATACCTACGCCTTTATCAGCAGCCCGGCGTTTCTCAAGCGGCTTGACCCTACTCTCACGCCCCCGCCGCTGGCATTTTTGCTCTCAGCGGGCGGCACGTTTGCCTGGCCTGACGTTAAACAGGTCGCGGCCTGGTGCAACGTCTGGGCCGATGAAATCTACGGCAGCACCGAGACGGGCATCATCGCCTGGCGCCAGCGCACCGACAACAGCACCGCCTGGCAGCTGTTTCCTGACGTTATCCTGCGGGCGGAAGGTGACGGCTGGCGCGTGCTGTCGCCGCTGATTGCCGATAGCGACGGTCTGCCGCTCGACGACAGGCTGGAGTTTGTCAGCGACGGCTTTCGCATTGCCGGACGCCGCGATCGGGTGGTGAAAATTGAAGAAAAGCGCGTTTCGCTCAGCGACGTTGAACAACGCCTGCGCGCCCTGGAGGGCGTCCGCGACGTGGCGGTCGTGGCGCTGCTTCACCGCAGCCGCCAGACCACCGGGGCGGTGCTGGTGCTCGATGAAACGACCCGGGCGCAGTGGCGGCAGCATCCCGGCGAAACCGAACGGCAGTGGCGCCAGGCGCTGCGCCGCTGGCTGGAGCCGGTAGCGATACCGCGCTGCTGGCGCATCGTCGAGGCGATTCCGGTCAACAGCATGAACAAACGCGTGTACGACAAGCTACAGGAGTTATTCAATGATGCCCCATGAAGTCGCCCGGCGACAGGTTCAGCCTCATACGATAGAGATTGATCTCTGGCTCGATCCGGCGATGTTCTGGTTTCGCGGGCATTTTGCCGTCCAGCCGCTGCTGCCGGGCGTCGCCCAGGTGGAGTGGGCCATCCGCTACGGCATTGAACTGCTCGCCCCCGGCTATCGCTTTCACAGCATCCCAAACGTGAAATTCCAGGCCCCGCAGCTGCCGGAGAGCACGGTGACGCTGACGCTGACGTGGCAGCCCGAAAACACGACCCTCAGCTTCCGCTACCAGCGTCACGACGGCGACGCGCGCCACGCCGCCAGCAGCGGGAAAATCCGCTTATGCCAGTGACCTTCTCCGCATGCGTGCTCATTCCCTGCTATAACCACGGCGCCATGATGGCGCAGGTGCTGGCGCGACTGCAGGGCGTCGACCTGCCCTGCATCATCGTCGATGATGGCAGCGATGACGCCACGCGCCAGACGCTGGAGCAGCTTGCCGCCACGCATCACGGCATTACGCTGGTGCGCCTGGCGCAAAACGCCGGCAAGGGCGCGGCGGTGGTTCGCGGTCTGCATGAGGCCCAACGCGCCGGGTTTAGCCATGCGGTGCAGGTGGATGCCGACGGCCAGCACGCCATTGAAGATATTCCGCGCCTGCTTGCGCTGGCGCAAACCCATCCCGACGCGCTGATTTCCGGCCAGCCGATTTACGATGATTCCATTCCCCGCTCACGCCTGTACGGCCGCTGGGTTACGCACGTCTGGGTATGGATAGAAACGCTGTCGCTACAGCTCAAAGACAGCATGTGCGGTTTTCGCGTCTACCCGGTGGCGCCGACCCTGCAGCTTGCCGGACGCGTGGCGCTCGGCAACCGGATGGACTTCGACACAGAGGTCATGGTGCGCCTCTACTGGCAGGGCAACGCCAGTTACTTCGTGCCTACGCGGGTCACCTACCCCGCAGACGGTCTTTCCCATTTTGACGCGCTGAAGGACAACCTGCGTATCTCCTGGATGCACACCCGGCTGTTCCTCGGCATGCTGCCGCGCATTCCGTCGCTGCTGGCCCGCCGACGCCACGCGCACTGGGCGCGCCAGCAGGAGCTGAAAGGGCTATGGGGGATGCGGCTGATGCTGTGGGTATGGCGCGTGTTGGGTCGTAAGGCGTTCTCCTGCCTGCTGTGGCCGGTGACCGCCGTCTACTGGCTCACCGCAGCCGCCCAGCGCCAGGCCTCACAGCAGTGGCTTACCCGCGTGCGCCGCACGCTCGCCGCACGCGGCCAGACTCCGCCTGCGCGGTTAAACAGCTTCCACCATTTCCTGCGCTTCGGCCACGCCATGCTCGACAAAATCGCCAGCTGGCGCGGCGAGCTCAAACCGGGCCGCGACGTGATCTTTGCCGATGGCACCGAAGCCGCGCTGGAGATGGACTCGCCCGAGGGCAAACTGATCCTCGCCTCGCATCTGGGCGATATCGAAGCCTGCCGCGCGCTTAGTACGAAACCCATCACCGCGCTGGTGTTCAGCGATAATGCCCAGCGTTTTAAGCAGGTCATGCAGGAAGCCGCGCCGCAGTCGGCCATGAACCTGATCCCGGTAACCGATATCGGGCCGGATACCGCCATGCTGCTCAAAGAACGGCTCGACCGGGGAGAGTGGGTCGCCATCGTCGGCGATCGCATCGCCGTGAACCCGCAGCGCGGCGGCGACTGGCGCGTGGTGTGGAGCGACTTTATGGGCCAACCGGCGCCGTTTGCGCAGGGACCGTTTATTCTGGCCTCCGTGCTGCGCTGCCCGGTGGTGCTTATCTTTGCGCTCAAGCAGCAGGGCAAGCTGCGGGTCTACGGCGAACGCTTCGCCGCCCCGCTGGCGCTGCCCCGCGACGCACGCCAGGCAGCATTGCAACAGGCCGTTGACCGCTACGCGCAGCGCCTTGAGCACTACGCGCTGATATCGCCGCTTGACTGGTTTAACTTTTTTGATTTCTGGCGGCTGCCGGATCCCACGAATAAGGAGTAAAAGGGTGCTTAACGATCCCCGCTTTGCCACCGAAGTCGAACTGACCATTCCCTTCCACGACGTCGATATGATGGGCGTGGTCTGGCACGGCAACTATTTTCGCTATTTTGAAATCGCCCGCGAGGCGCTGCTGAACCAGTTTAACTACGGCTACCGCCAGATGCGTGATTCCGGTTACGTCTGGCCGGTGGTGGATACGCGGGTGAAATACCGCGATGTGGTGACCTTCGAGCAGCGTATCCGCGTGCGGGCGCACATCGACGAGTTCGAGAACCGCCTGCGTATCGTCTACCAAATTTTCGATGCGCAGACCGGCAAGCGCACCACTACTGGCTATACCGTGCAGGTCGCCGTCGATATCGCCAGCAAAGAGATGTGCTTCGTCAGCCCTGATATCCTGTTTGAACGAATGGGGGTGACGCCATGAAATTCTGGCCGCTCGTCGTCCTGCTGCTGGCCCCGATGGCACAGGCCATTACCCTGGATACGCTGCAACAGCGCTTCACCCAGCAGCCGGTTATCCGCGCGCACTTTGAACAGACCCGCACCATCAAGGATCTGCCGCAGCCGCTGCGCTCTTCCGGCGAAATGCTGATCGCCCGCGACACCGGGCTTTTGTGGGATCAAAAAACGCCGTTTCCGATGCAGCTGATGCTGGATGACGCGCGGATGGTGCAGTCGGTCAACGGCCAGCCGCCGCAGGTCATTACCGCCGACAACAACCCGCAGATGTTCCAGTTAAACCATCTGCTGCGCGCGCTGTTTCAGGCCGACCGCAAGGTGCTGGAGCAAAATTTTCGTATCGATTTTCAGGACAATGGCAATGACCGCTGGACGCTGCGCCTGACGCCCACCACCACGCCGCTGGACAAAATTTTCAGCTCCATCGACCTGGCGGGACAGCAATATCTTGAAAGCATTAAACTTAATGACAAACAGGGCGATAAAACAGATATCACGCTCTCGCAGCATCGCCTGACCCCGACCACATTAACCGATGACGAACGCCAACGTTTTGCCGCCCGCTAAGGCCCGCACGCTCGCCCTCACCTGGGGCGCTATTTGCCTGCTGCTGCTCGGCCTGCTCTGCGCGCTGCTGCCCGGCGCACGACTGAACAGCAGCGTGCTGGCGATGCTGCCGAACCAGACGCTGGGGGTTATTCCCCCGGCGCTGAATGACGGCTTTTTACAGCGGCTGGATAAACAACTGGTCTGGCTGGTGAGTTCCGGTAAAAGCGCCGACCCGGACGTGGCGCAACGCTGGCTGTCGCTGCTGGAAAACTCAGAGCAGCTTAGCGATGTGAAAGGCCCGATGGACGCCAGCCGCCAGCAGGCGTGGGGCGCCTTTTTCTGGCAGCACCGCAACGGGCTCATCGACAGCGCCACCCGGGCGCGGCTGGCGCACGGCGGCGAGGCGCAGGCGCAGTGGGTCCTTTCCCAGCTGTACTCGGCGTTTTCCGGCGTCAGCGGTAAAGAGCTGCAAAACGATCCGCTGATGCTGACGCGCGGCGCGCAGCTGGCGATGGCGCAGAACGGCCAGACGCTGCGGCTGATGGACGGCTGGCTGGTCGCCCAGGACGCGCAGGGCAATTTCTGGTATCTGCTGCACGGCGAGCTGAAAGGGTCGTCGTTTGATATGCAGCAGACCCACGCGCTGGTCACGCGACTCTCCGCGCTGGAGGCCGAGCTGAAGGCCCAGTATCCGCAGGCGCAGTTGCTCTCCCGCGGCACCGTTTTTTACAGTGATTACGCCAGCCAGCAGGCGAAACACGACATCTCCACCCTCGGCGCAGCGACGGTGCTGGGTGTGATTTTGCTGATCCTCACTGTGTTCCGCTCCCCGCGCCCGCTGCTGCTGTCACTCCTGTCGATCGCCATCGGCGCGCTGGCGGGCACGGCAGTCACGCTGTTGCTGTTCGGCGAGCTGCACCTGATGACGCTGGTGATGAGCATGAGCATCATCGGCATTTCTGCGGATTACACGCTCTATTACCTTACCGAACGCATGGTGCACGGCGAGTCGACCTCGCCGTGGCAAAGCCTGGAGAAAGTGCGCGGCGCGCTGCTGCTGGCGCTACTGACCACCGTTGCCGCCTGGCTTATCATGCTGCTTGCCCCCTTCCCCGGCATTCGCCAGATGGCGGTTTTTGCCGCCGCAGGGCTGAGCGCCTCCTGCCTGACGGTTATCTTCTGGCACCCTTACCTGTGCCGCGGACTGCCGGTACGCCCGGTACCGGCGATGGCGCTGCTGCTGCGCTGGCTGGCGGCATGGCGGCGCAATAAAACGCTGATCGTCGGTCTGCCGCTGGCGATGGCGCTGTTTTCGCTGGCCGGACTTGCGCTAATGCGGGTGGATGACGATATATCCCAACTGCAGGCGTTGCCGCAGCACCTGCTCGCGCAGGAAAAAACCATTACCCAACTGACCGGCCAGAGCGTCGATCAGAAGTGGTTTGTGGTCTGGGGAGACAGCCCGCAGCAGACGCTGGAGCGGCTGGAAGCCTTTACCCCGGCGCTAGCTCGCGCACAGCAAGCGGGGCTTATTTCCCATTACCGTACGGTGCCGCTGAACTCTATGACGCGCCAGCAGGCCGATCTCAGCCTGCTGCGCGAGGCGGCCCCTGCTATCGCCCGGGCGCTGCAGGATGCGGGCGTACAGCGCGTGGCGCCGGATCTCACGCCGATGCCGGTGAGCGTTGACGACTGGCTCGCCAGCCCGACCAGCGAAGGCTGGCGCCTGCTGTGGCTGTCGCTGCCGGACGGCCGCAGCGGCGTGCTGGTGCCCGTCGACGGCGTAACGCATAGCGCAGCGCTCAACGCGCTTGCCGAAAGCGCCACCGGCGTGGTGTGGGTCGATCGCAAAGCCAGCTTCGACACGCTCTTCGCCCTGTACCGCCTGCTGCTCGGCGGCCTGCTCGGCATCGCGCTGCTGGTGATCGCCTGCGGCGCTATACTGCGTCTTGGGATACGCAAAGGGTTGATAAGCCTGCTGCCATCGCTGCTGTCGCTGGGCTGCGGCCTGGCGACGCTGACCGTGACCGGCCATACCGTCAATCTGTTCTCCATGCTGGCGCTGGCGCTGGTACTGGGGATCGGCATTAACTACACGCTGTTTTTCAGCAATCCGCGCGGCACGCCGCTCACTTCCCTGCTGGCGGTGACGCTGGCGATGATGACGACCCTGCTCACGCTGGGCATGCTGGTCTTCAGCGCGACCCAGGCGATCAGCAGTTTCGGCATCGTACTGGTCAGCGGCATTTTCGCCGCGTTTGTCCTCTCGCCGCTGGCGATGCCGGTGAAAAACCGAAAAACCAATAACAAAAAAGAGAAAGCACGATGATGATACGCCCTCTTTGCCGCGCCTTCGCACTGGGCGCCGCGCTTATCCTGGCTGGCTGCAGCCATTCGTCGCCGGACAACGGCCGCCCGCAGGCGTGGCTGGCGCCGGGCGTCAACGTGACGCTACCGCCGCCGGGCATCACCCCAGCCATCAGCTCGCAGCAGCTATTGACTGGCCGCTTCAACGGCCAGAGCCAGTCATTGCTGGTGCTGCTCAATGCCGACGACAAAAAACTCACCCTTGCGGGGTTATCATCCGTCGGCATCCGCCTGTTTCTCGCCACCTATGACGACCGGGGTATCCACACCGAACAGTCTGTCGTGGCGCCGCAGCTGCCGCCCGCAAGCCAGGTGCTGGCGGATGTGATGCTCAGCCACTGGCCACTCAGCGCCTGGCAGCCACAGCTGCCGAAAGGCTGGACGCTGCTCGATAAGGGTGATAAACGTGAACTTCGCGACGCGCGCGGCAGGCTGGTGACCGGAATTACCTACCTGCAACGCAAGGGGAAACGCGAACCTGTCAGCATTGAGCAGCACGCATTCAACTACCACATCACCATTCAATATCTGGGCGACTGACATGATCTTTATTTCTGCCGCAGGCATGATAAACGCACTGGGCAACGCGCCGGATGAAATAGCCCGCAACCTGACGCGCGGCGTCGCGCCGGGTATGCGCCTGCGCGAAGGCTGGCTGCAGGGGGATATCCCGGCGGTGCTGGGTGGGGTGGAGGGAGAATTACCCGCGATTCCGGACGCCTTTGCCGATCACCGCAGCCGCAACAACCAACTGCTGCTGGCGGCGCTCGCCCAGATCCAGCCGCAGGTGGATGACGCTATCGCCCGCTACGGTCGCGACAGGGTAGCGGTGATTATGGGCACCAGCACCTCCGGGCTGGACGAAGGCGACCGTCACGTAACGACAACGCTGAATCATCTCGACGGCTCCCGCTGGCGCTACCCGCAGCAGGAGCTCGGCGACCCGTCGCGTTTTCTGCGCAATTGGCTGCGCCTTTCCGGCCCGGCCTACACCCTTTCCACCGCCTGCTCCTCCAGCGCGCGTGCGATCATCAGCGGCAAACGCCTGATAGAGGCGGGCCTGGCGGACGTGGCTATCGTCGGCGGGGCGGACACCTTAAGCCGGATGCCGGTCAACGGTTTTCACAGTCTGGAGTCGCTCTCGCTCACCCGCTGCCAGCCCTTCAGCCGCGACCGCTGCGGCATCACCATTGGCGAGGGAGCCGCGCTGATGCTGCTGACCCGCGAACCACAGCCGGTCGCCCTGCTCGGCGTCGGCGAATCCAGCGACGCCCACCATATTTCCGCGCCGCACCCGCAGGGCGAAGGGGCGATTCGCGCCATTCGTCAGGCACTGGCGGATGGCGGACTGACGCCGGATGACGTGGGCTACATCAACCTGCACGGCACCGCCACGCCGCTGAATGACCGGATGGAGTCGCAGGTGATCCATGCGCTGTTCGGCGCCAGTGTCCCGTGCAGCTCGACCAAACATTTGACCGGCCATACGCTTGGCGCCGCCGGTATTACCGAAGCGGCACTGTCAATGCTGATCCTGACGCGCGACCTGCCGTTGCCGCCGCAGGATTTCAGCCAGTCGCCGTATGACGATACGCTGCCCGAATGCGGCATTTTGCGCGCCGCACAGGCGCTAGCGCGCCCGACCCTCCTCTCCAGCTCGTTTGCCTTCGGCGGCAATAACGCCGCTATTCTGTTAGGGAGAACCGCATGAGCGCCTACCTTTCTCCTGACAGTTATCTGCCGCACGATGCGCCGATGCTGCTGCTTGAGCAGGTCATTGAGGTCAGCGACACCCATGCGCATTGCCGGGTCAGCGTCTGCGCCGACGGCGTACTGGCGCCGTTTCTGGATGATGACGGCAACCTGCCGGGCTGGTACGCGCTGGAGCTCATCGCCCAGACCGTCGGCGTGTGGTCAGGCTGGCATCGCCTGCATAATGGCGATAGCGCATCCTCGCTCGGCATGGTGCTGGGCGCCCGCGATTTACGCTGCAGCGCCGGACTCTTTACCGCAGGCGCCATACTGGATATCACCGTTCAGTGCTTGATGCAGGACGCACGTTTAGCCAGCTTTGACGGCACGATTGCCTGCGCTGGCGAGACGCTCGCCCACGGACGCGTGACCACTTTTCAGCCCACAGAGGCTGAGCTTTCAACGTTGTTTCAACAGGGACTCACATCATGAACCGTTCTGTTCTGGTTACCGGGGCCAGTAAGGGCATTGGACGCGCCATTGCGCATCAACTGGCCGCCGATGGTTTTACCCTCGGCGTGCATTACCATCGCGACGACGCGGGCGCGCGCGAAACGCTGCAATCCATCGAACATGCGGGCGGTACGGGGCGCCTGCTGCAGTTCGACGTCGGCGATCGCGAGCAGTGCCGTGCCGTGCTGGAAGACGATATGGCGCAGCACGGCGCCTGGTACGGTATCGTCAGCAACGCGGGGATTACCCGTGACGGCGCCTTTCCGGCGCTCGGCGACGATGACTGGGACTGCGTCATCCATACCAATCTCGACAGCTTCTATAACGTCATCCACCCTTGCATCATGCCGATGATCGGCGCACGCAAAGGCGGGCGCATCGTGACGCTCTCCTCCGTTTCCGGGGTAATGGGCAACCGTGGCCAGGTCAACTACAGCGCCGCCAAGGCGGGCATAATCGGCGCAACCAAGGCGCTGGCGATTGAGCTGGCGAAGCGAAAAATCACTGTGAACTGCATTGCGCCTGGTTTGATTGATACCGGGATGGTCGCCATGGAAGAGGCCGCGCTGAACGAGGCCATGAACATGATCCCAATGAAACGCATGGGCCAGGCGGAGGAAGTCGCCGGGCTTGCCAGTTATCTGATGTCTGACATCGCAGGCTATGTTACCCGCCAGGTGATCTCCATCAACGGGGGGATGCTATGACCCGTCGCGTCGTGATAACCGGTATGGGCGGCGTAACCGCCTTTGGCGATAACTGGCAGAGCGTCTCGCAGCGACTTCGCGACTACCGCAATGCGGTGCGCAAAATGCCGGAGTGGCAGGAGTACGACGGGCTGCATACGCTGCTCGGCGCGCCGATTGACGATTTCACCCTTCCCGCCCACTACACCCGCAAGCGCATCCGGGCGATGGGCCGCGTTTCGCGGCTCTCCACCCGTGCGACCGAGCTGGCGCTGGAGCAGGCAGGGCTTATCGATAACCCGGTGCTGACCAACGGCGAAACAGGAATTGCCTACGGTTCGTCGACCGGCAGCACCGGACCGGTGAGCGAGTTCGCCACCATGCTGACGGAAAAGCACACCAATAACATCACCGGCACCACCTACGTGCAGATGATGCCGCACACCACGGCGGTCAACACCGGGCTGTTCTTCGGCCTGCGCGGACGCGTTATCCCGACCTCCAGCGCCTGCACTTCCGGCAGCCAGGCGATCGGCTATGCCTTTGAGGCGATCCGCCACGGCTATCAGACGGTGATGGTCGCAGGCGGCGCGGAGGAGATCTGCCCGTCGGAAGCGGCGGTCTTCGATACGCTGTTCGCCACCAGCCAACGCAACGACGCGCCCGAGGCGACCCCCTCGCCGTTTGACGCCCGCCGCGACGGTCTGGTGATCGGCGAAGGTGCTGGCACGCTTATCCTTGAAGAGCTCGAACACGCCAAAGCGCGCGGCGCGACTATATTCGGGGAGATAATCGGCTTCGCCACCAACTGTGATGCCGCGCATATCACTCAGCCGCAGCAGGAAACTATGCAGATTTGCATGGCGCAATCTTTGCGTCAGGCCGGGCTTGCGGCCCAGGATATCGGCTATATTTCCGCTCACGGCACCGCCACCGATCGCGGCGATATCGCGGAGAGCCACGCTACCGCCGCCGTCTTCGGCAACCGGACGCCCATCTCCTCGCTGAAGAGCTATTTTGGCCACACGCTGGGCGCCTGCGGCGCGCTGGAGGCGTGGATGAGCCTGCAAATGATGCGTGAAGGCTGGTTTGCGCCGACGATAAACCTGCGGCAGCCTGACGAACAATGTGGCGATTTGGACTACATTATGGGAGAGTTACGCGCAATTGATTGCGAGTTTTTGCAAAGCAACAATTTTGCCTTTGGCGGGATCAATACCTCGATTGTCATTAAGCGTTGGGAGTAACGATGTATCGGCTGTTTCTCGGGAAAATATCGACGCTCTGCGTCGCCGACCTGCCACCGGCGCTGTCCGGGCTGGCGCCGGAAGGCGTGCGCCGTAACGCGTGGCTGGCAGGCCGCGCGCTGTTGTGCCATGCCGTCTCACCGCTGCCGGACATTTTTTATAGCGACCAGGGGAAACCTGATTTTGCCGAGGAGCTGCCGCTGTGGTTCAACTTAAGCCATAGCGGCGACGATATCGCCCTGCTGCTGAGCGACGAAGGTCCGGTCGGGTGCGATATCGAAGCCATTCGCCCGCGCCCGCACTGGCAGCAGCTGGCTAATGTCGTATTCACCGCCAATGAGCACGACGAAATCGAGCGGGAGCAGCAGGAACACCGGCTGGCGGTGTTCTGGCGGATCTGGACGCGAAAAGAGGCCATCGTGAAGCAGCGCGGCGGCAGCGCCTGGCAGATAGTCAGTATCGACAGCACCGCGCCGTTGCATCTGCACGTCAGCGACTACCAGACCGCCGGGTTAAGTCTTGCGGTCTGTACGCCGACGCCGTTTAGTGTTTCACATGCGATGATTGAGGTTGTGCACGGCCTGACGGCATAAAAATCACCATCACGCCGGCCATAATAATAAGCACCCCGGCGAGGCCCTGCCACGAAAAGGCGTCGTTCTGCAGCCGCAGCGCCGTGACCCAGACGGTGATATAGCTCAGGCTTAGCAACGCGTAAGCTTTCGCCAGCGGCAGCCGTTTTAAGGCAAAGAACCAGCAGACCATCGACGCCAGATAGCCGCACAGCCCAAGAAACAGCGAAAACGTCCCGGCCTCGCCGTGCAGCAGATGCATCAGCACCGCCCACAGATCCGCCACTGGCGGCAGCTGCAGCATCGCCGAGCGCAGGATCAACTGCGCGGCGCTGGTTAGCGCAACGCTCAACAGCGCCCAGATAAAGCCCATCAGTAGCTTCCTCCGAGCACCACAATACCGACAATAATCATCCCAACGCCCGCCCAGTGATGAACCGATACCGGCTCACGCCAGATATAGCGCGCCGCCAGCGTCACCCAAACGAAGTTCAGGCTCAGCATAGGATAAGCGATGCCCACCGGCACGCGCTGTAATACCACCAGCCACATCGCCATGCCGCTACCCAGCGCCAGCAGCGCCAGCCCAAGCCACAGGGCGATATGCCGACCACGCCGCCCGGATTTCGCCGGGCGGGTGGCCTGCTTCTGACAAAGTTGCCCAATACAGCTCAGCAGGCTTGCCAGTAGCAGGGAGAGGGTCGTTATCATTGCGGCAGATACTGCACAAAGGCCATGCGACTCAATGTGTAGACATTGTCCGGTTTCGGTAGCCCCAGGTCTTCAAGCTTCTGCCCTTTCTTCAGCTGTAAGACCAGCGAAATTGGCCCTTCAGCCCGATGCGCTGCCAGCCATGTCTCGAAGTCGCTTTTCGGCAGAAAACGATCTTTCGCATCAGGATAGTCCAGACCGTATTCCAGCTCGCCATGCTCGCTGAACATCATGATATCGCTGCGCTTAAGCTCCCACGCCAGTCCGGCGGCGATACCCACGCTGTTAGACATCACGTAACGGCTCGGGGCTAACTGCTCGCTCACAATATCGGTGATGAACTGCGGCTGCTTGCTGTCGATAATCCTGTCGGGGATGGCGAAACCGATCAGCAACCCCAGCGCTAGCGGGCAGCAGGCGGCCAGAGTCCAGCGCTTCACGCCGTCGCGCAGAGAGAGCCACCCCACCAGCGCCCAGGCGCCAAACGCCACCGCCGCCAGCAGACACTTATACAGCTCGATGTTGCTCCACACCGGTTTGGACAGGAAGCCCCACGGCGAGACCACCAGCACCGCCACCAGGCCAATCAGACCGAAGCCGATGTTGATATAGCCGTTCACGCGCAGCACCTTCGCCCCACGCTCAACCGCCGCCAGCGCGTAGCGCGCCATCAGGATTGCCAGCGGTGCAAAGCACGGCAGGATATAGGTCGGCAGCTTGCCCTTGGCGATGCTAAAGAACAGGAACGGCATCACCACCCATCCCAGCAGGTAAAACGCGCCATGCTCAGAACCGCGCCCCTTCCAACCGGTTTTCAGCGCCCCCGGCAGCAGCGCCAGCCACGGCAGGCTGCCGGCAATCAGGAACGGAATGTAGTACCAGAACGGCGCTTTATGCTGCGCATCGCTCTGGGCGAAACGCTGGATATGCTCCACCCAGAAGAAATAGCGCCAGAAATCCGGCTCGCGCTGCGCGATAGCCAGCCCCCACGGCAGCACCGTGAGCACGCAGACCACCACCGCCAGCCAGCCGTACAGCAACACCTCTTTCCAGCGTTTTTGCATGATGACCCACGGCAGGACGCCGATCACCGGCACCGCCAGCGCCAGGAAGCCTTTGGTCATCACCCCCATACCGCAGGCAACGCCAAGCAGGACATAGCCGCCAATTTTACCGCCGCGGGTTTGCGCCTGCGACGCGCCCCAGAAGCTGCACATCGCCAGCATCAGCCACATCGCGATCATCGGGTCGAGCACCGCATAAGTGCCGATGCCATAAACCAAAAACGCGGTCAGGAAAATCACCGCAGAGAGCAGTGCCGTGCGTTTGTCCTGCCAGATTTTCCAGGCAAGCCACGCCACCATCGCCGCCGTGCAGGCAGTGGCGAAGACAACGCCAATGCGCACGCCGAAATTGTCATGCCCGAACAACCACTGCCCGATGCTGTTGATCCAGTATCCGGCAATCGGTTTCTCAAAATAACGTAACCCGAGGAAATGCGGCACAATCCAGTCGCCAGAGGCCAGCATTTCGCGGCTAATTTCCGCGTATCGGGTCTCATCGGGCTGCCATAGCAAGCGAGAATTTAATGGAACGAGGTAATAAAGCGCGTATAAAAACAGCAGAGAAGCGCTAAAACGTAAAGATTTCATAGACCTTCGCTCAACAATTGTTCCTGTCCAAGCCAGCCTTCACGGCCAGCCAGTTCACCACGCACCACTTTGCCGACAGGCAGGGTGCTGAAATCTTCAGGTAGCAGTTGGCTAAGCGGGCAAAACGTAATGCCTTCGCGAGCCGCCTGGCTCAACAGGGCATCAAACTGATCCGCGCCGATAATCCCTTCTACTTCCGCATGGATCGTGTAGACCGGCACACCGTTATCTTTATGAATACAATCAATCAGATAATCGTTGAAATCCTCTACACTGACTTTACTACCTACGACTTCATCCCAGGTCGGTAACGTCACCGGGATCTGTACGGTACCCGTCACTCCCTCGCCTAACGTCGGCAGGAAAGGACGCGTCCCGCGACAGTCGCTGTTGTAAAGAAAACCGAAGCGCTCTTTCGCCTTCACGACGCGCTGATCGGCACGCCAGCCCGCGACCGCCGAGCAGGTGACGCTGCTGCCGGTAATGGTTTCCAGCGCCTGCAAACCGCGCTCAATTTCCTTTTCCAGGTGCGCCTGATCCCATACGCCGCTCCACATTTGCCAGCGGTGATGATCCCAGGCATGCAGACCAACTTCATGCACCTTCGCCGTATTACGAATAATATCGGCGTTGGCAAAGCCAATGTTTCTGCCAGGCCAGGCGGTGCCGGCCAGCAGAATATCCCACCCGTAGAGCGATGCCGCGCGCGAGCGCAGCATCTTCCACAGGAACCTCGGCTTGATCAGGCGCCAGAGATGGCGCCCCATGTTGTCCGGTCCGACGCTGAAAAAAAAGCTGGCCTGAATGTCGTGCCGGCGAAGAGTCTCCAGCAGGCGCGGAACGCCTTCGCGGGTGCCGCGAAAGGTGTCCACATCAACGCGTAAGCCAACTTTTCTCATCATTTAGCGCTATCCGACAGCTCAACGGTGCGCAGGAAGAAGTCCAGCGTCTCTTCAACGGTCTGCTGCATTTCTACCGTCGGTTCCCAGTCGAGGCAGCGCTTGGCGTTGCGAATGCTCGGCTTACGGTGCTCAACGTCCTGGTAGCCTTTACCGTAGTAGTCGCTGCTTTCCACTTCGCGGAAACCGGCAAACGGCGGGAAATTGTTGCGCAGCGGATGACGCTCGAAGCACTCCAGCAGCATTTCAGCCAGCTCTTTGATGCTCGCTTCGTTGTCCGGGTTACCGATGTTGATGATCTGCCCGTCGCAGCGGCCGTCTTTGTTCTCGATGATGCGGAACAGCGCTTCGATACCGTCAGAAATATCGGTGAAGCAGCGCTTCTGCTTGCCGCCTTCGATAAGCTTGATCGGCGAACCTTCAACCAGGTTGAGGATAAGCTGGGTGATGGCACGGGAGCTGCCGATACGCGCGGCGTTGAGGTTGTCCAGACGCGGCCCCATCCAGTTAAACGGACGGAACAGAGTGAATTTCAGATCCGCTTTGTCGCCGTAGGCCCAAATCACGCGGTCCATCAGCTGTTTAGAAACCGAGTAGATCCAGCGCTGCTTGTTAATCGGCCCAACGACCAGGTTCGAGGTGTCTTCATCGAAGCTGTTGTCAGTACACATGCCGTACACTTCAGAGGTGGACGGGAAAATGATGCGCTTGTTGTACTTCACGCAGTCGCGAATGATTTTCAGGTTCTCTTCGAAATCCAGTTCAAACACGCGCAGCGGGTTACGGGTATATTCGATTGGCGTCGCGATCGCCACCAGCGGCAGAACGACATCACATTTCTTGATGTGGTACTCGATCCACTCGGAGTGAATGCTGATATCCCCTTCCACGAAATGGAAGCGCGGGCTGTTGAGGAAACGGCTGATGGCGTCAGAGCCGATATCCAGACCGTAAATCTCGTAGTTGTCGTCAGCCAGCAGGCGTTCAGTCAGGTGGTTGCCGATAAAGCCGTTCACGCCGAGGATCAGCACGCGGGTGCGACGCTTAACCGCCACGAACGGACGGCTGCTCAGCAGCGCGCCGCCCACCAGACCCAGCGCCTGCGCCAGTTGAGCGCCCTGCATGTAAACGCCGTTCTCGCTCTGGCCGGTCACGATTTCCAGCGCGCCTTCGCCACAGGCGATCGTCAGCGGCGCAACGGACAGCACGGTGCCCGGCTTCGCAGCAGCCAGGTCATGACGAACGCGGGATTTCCAGACGATAAACTTGTTGGTGCCCACAAAGCCAAACGCGCCCGGCCACGGATCGCTCACCGCGCGGACCAGATTGTGCAACTGCCCGGCGGATTTTTCCCACTCCAGACGACCATCTTCCGGCGTACGACGGCCAACGTAGGTGGCCTTGCTGTCGTCCTGAGCGGTTGCTTTGATTTTGCCGTCACGGATTGCCGGAAGCGCGTCGCGCAGCACGGTCTGCGCCGCGGTGCACAGCTTACGGTGCAGTGTCAGCGCGACGTCGTTATCGTCGATAGCCACCACTTCTTGCGCCACGATATCGCCCGCATCGGCGCGGTTCACCATACGGTGCAGCGTAACGCCGGTCTCTTTTTCACCGTTCACCAGTACCCAGTTCAGCGGCGCGCGACCGCGATATTTCGGCAGCAGGGAACCATGCAGGTTGAACGCGCCGTGACGCGCGATGCTGAGAACGTCGTCGCTCAGCAGATTACGGTAGTAGAAAGAGAAAATGACGTCCGGCGCCATCGCGCGAATACGATCGACCCACAGCGGGTGGTTAACATCTTCCGGGGCATAAACGGTAATTCCTTGCTCGGCCGCCAGACGCGCAACGGAACCAAAGAAATGGTTCTCGCCGCTGTTGTCCGGGTGAGTAAAGATCGCCGCGATGTCATATCCAGCGTCCAGCAGGGCCTGTATACCTGCGCAGCCCATGTCGTGATAGGCGAATACAACAGCTTTCATGAACGATTTTCCTCTTCAGAAGCCAGGGATTCCTGGCGAACAACACGTTGAATAAAGTAGCGGGGACGGGCACGTACGTCGTTGTAAATACGACCAATATATTCGCCCAGAAGCCCCATACCGACGAACTGCGCGCCGATAAACATAAACAGGATGGCAAACAGCGTGAAGACGCCGTCGCCCGCCCACTGCGGGCCAAATGCCAGACGCAAAACGACCAACAGGAGAGAAAACCCAAAACCAAACAACGCGATGATGCTGCCCACAACGCTCAGCAGGCGCAGCGGCGTGGTGGTCAGACAGGTCACCAGGTCATACATCAGGTTGATAAGACGCATGAAGCTGTATTTGGAATCGCCAAACTCACGTTCGGCATGCATCACCGGGATCTCCACCGCGCGACGGGCGAAGGTGTTCGCCAGAATCGGGATAAAGGTGCTGCGCTCGTGGCAGTTCAGCATCGCTTCGACGATGTGGCTGCGATAGGCGCGCAGCATGCAGCCGTAGTCGCCCATCGCTTTACCGGTGGTGCGCTGAATCAGGCGGTTGATCATCTTCGATGCGGTTTTACGGAACACGCTGTCCTGACGGTTCTGACGCACGGTGCCGACGACGTCATAGCCTTCATCGGCTTTTTCCACCAGGCGGGGAATCTCTTCCGGCGGGTTTTGTAAGTCGGCGTCGAGGGTAATGATCAGGTCGCCAGTCACGTGGCTGAACCCGGCCATGATCGCCGAATGCTGACCGTAGTTACGGTTGAGCAATACGGCAACCACATGGCTGCCCGGCGCTTCGGCGGCGTCGCAGAGCATGCGCGCGGAGTCGTCGCTGCTGCCGTCATCCACCAGCAGGATTTCATAATCCCGGTTAAGCAGGGCGCAAGCGGCATCGGTGCGGCGAATAAGCTCAGGCAGGCTGTCCTGTTCGTTAAACACCGGAATAACAATCGATACTTTCTCGATCTTAGGAGATTCAAACATATCAACGACCTGCAAGCTTATGAAGTGCGGAAACAACGCGAGTGACATCGTCGTCGGTCATATCCGGGAAAAGCGGTAATGAACAAATGCGGGCGCTGTTCCACTCCGTGTTTGGCAAAGAGAGCTCCGGATAGCGTTCGCGGTAATACTTTTGCGTATGGGCGGCGCGGAAGTGCAGGCCCGTACCGATGCCCTGCGCTTTCAGCTGTTCCATCAGCGCATCGCGGCTGATGCCGCAGCGTTCTTCATCCACGCGGATGATAAACAGATGCCAGGCATGCTGGTGCGGCCAGCTCGGCAGCGACAGCGGCAGGAACGGCGTATCCGCCAGCTCTTTCAGATAGCGCTGGGCGATTTCGCCGCGGCGCTGATTGGCCTGCGGCAGCTTCTTCAGTTGCACCAGCGCCAGCGCGGCGTTGATGTCGGCGAGGTTGTATTTAAAGCCCGGGGAAATCACCTCCGCCTGCGGCGCGCGGCCGTGCGTCTGGCGATCGTAGGCGTCGACGCCCAGACCGTGGAACTTCAGGCTGCGAATGCGGTTCGCCAGCTCGTCGTTATCGGTGACAATCAGTCCGCCTTCGGCGCAGGTCATGTTTTTAATGGCGTGGAACGAGAAAATAGCCGTCCCCTGCCCGCCGACGTGGTGGCCTTTGTAGTAAGTGCCCGCCGCGTGCGCCGCGTCTTCAATAACCGGGATGCCGTGACGTTCGCCAATGGCGCGGATCGCGTCGATCTGCGCAGGCGCGCCGGCGTAATGCACGGGAATAATCGCTTTCGTGCGCGGGGTGATAGCGGCTTCGATAGCCTCCGGGGTGACCATCAGGGTATCGCGGTCGACATCGATCATCACCGGTCGGGCGCCCAGCAGCTCGATCATATTGAGGGTGGAAACCCAGGTCAGAGACGGTGAGATAACCTCATCGCCAGGCCCAATATTCAGCGCCATCAGGGTGACATGCATCCCGCCGGTGGCGGAACTGACCGCAATCGCGTGGCGGTTGCCGGTCAGGGCGCAGAACGCCTCTTCCAGCTGCTGGTTCTTTGGACCCGTGGTAATCCACCCGGACTGCAGCACCTCTTTCAGCGCAGCGAATTCTTCCTCGCCCATTGAGGGGCGGGAGAAGGGCAAAAATTCACTCATATTTTTCCTTACCCTGTTTTTTAGGATCTTAATTCCGCAACCATCCTGCGCCCACAGAGTTAAACGAAGTAAAAATAAAAGGTCTGGAAGACCCTACATTTGTTCAAGCAAATGTAACCTGACGCAAATTATCGCAGTTAGCTTAGGATAGTCTTAAGAATAAAGAAACACGATAAACCAAAAACACATTCTAGACCCATTTCAACAAGTTAGCACGCTTATCTATTCATCTTATGCGTGCGCATACGACGGAAAAACCGCATCAAAAATGGCGGTATGAGCACCGGATTATCAATATCAACAAAACATCAATGAGATTCGAAAAACAAGTTTTTATAGAGGATGAAATCACAATATTAGTATTTAATTTTGCATTGCCCGCCGTAAATATCCTTCATTCACTACCGCTTTCAAACGCTATGCTCAGTGATATGTGACACAGATCAACTAAAAGGTCGGTTTACCCTTATTTTCCCCTAAGCGCAGCCTGGTTTATCAACCGTTGATAAACCAGCGGAAACTTACGCTTTCCCGCTAATTTGGCCTCCCTATAATGTCGGCTCATTTTAACGATCTCGTTATGGCGAGGCTCCTGTGCAAATATAAGTTACCGCCCTGATGGTATCGAGAGAGACCACACAGGGAAATACAGGCATCCATCGAATCAAGGTGTTGCCAAGGTAACTTCTTTTGGCGTAACCCGCCGTGAGATACGTTGTACAGTGCTAAAACCAGGACGTAGGGATCCGCTTTTGCTATTCCTGTCTTGTTCGCCCCTATGAGAGATTTCAATAGGGAAATACATCAATGTCTCAGCGCCAGTTATGCGCCGTTCACCCGGCAAACGCCGCGTTTGATGGCGACGCTATCGCCCAGTACATGCGTACTGATTTCATCTCCTTACCCGACCATCTGAACGTGCATGAGGCGCGAGAGACGTTTATCTCTCAGTTGCACGCTGACGATATCCCCGGCCACGTGTTCGTCGTCGCCGGGGAGACGCTGCGCGGTATTTTATCGATTAAAAAACTGCTCCAGGAAAGCGACCCGGGGCTATCCATCCGCTATCTGATGGACAGCAACCCCTTTCGCGTCAAGCCGGACGACGAGCGCCAGCAGGTTATATTGCAGTTGGCGGAGCGCGATCTTGACCTCGTGCCCGTCGTCGAGCGGGACATCCTGGTCGGTTGTCTGATGGAAAAAGAGATTGCCCACCTGCTGGAGGACGACGTTACCGAAGACGTGCAGCGCCAGGGCGCTACGCTGCCGCTGGAAAAGCCCTATCTGGAAACCAGCCCGCTGACGCTGTGGAAAAAGCGCTCGGTCTGGCTGCTGCTGCTGTTTGTGGCGGAGGCCTACACCAGCAGCGTGATTCAGCATTTTGAGGCGTCGCTGGAATCGGCTATCGCGCTGGCGTTCTTCATTCCGCTGCTGATAGGCACCGGCGGCAACAGCGGCACGCAGATAACGTCCACCCTGGTACGCGCAATGGCGCTGGGGGAAGTGCGTCTGCGCGATATGGGGCGGGTTATCCGCAAAGAGGTGTCGACGTCACTGCTTATCGCGCTGACCCTCGGTCTGGCAGGATGCGTACGCGCCTGGATGATGGGTATCGGCGCCGACATTACGCTTATCGTCAGCCTGACGCTGGTGTGTATTACGCTGTGGAGCGCAGTGGTCTCCTCGGTGATCCCAATGGTGTTAAAACGCGTGGGGATCGACCCGGCGGTCGTCTCTGCGCCGTTTATCGCCACGCTTATCGACGGTACCGGGCTGATTATCTATTTCAAAATCGCTCAGCACTTCCTCGGGCTGAACTAACCGTTGTCGGTCTGGCCGCTCCAGCGGTCAGACCGACATGTCCGGCCCCCGGCTACGCCCCGGCCGGTTTCACAAAGGCGATGCACAGCGGACGAAGCGGCTTCGCGTTGTCTTCCCGAAACATCATCTGGCGAACCGTGTCTATCCGGAGCGTCGGCCAGGGCGTTAGCGCCGCCTGAAATCGCTCCTGCTCGCAGGTGATCCCCAGCCGCCCGACCAGCAGCGCCCCCTGCCGCTCGATTTGCGCTTGCATGATATGCACGTTGTAGACATTAGGCTGCGTATCGTTATCCCACGGCGTTATCGTCAACGGGCGAGACGGGGCGTAAAACGTCAGCCACTGCGACCAGTATTCTCCGCCGACATAGCGCAATGGCGCGCCGTAACGCTCCTGCCACTGCTGACTCAACTGTTGGCTAAAGGGAATGATATTGCTTTTATCCTGGCCTGCATTCGCCACGTTCCCCCACAACACGCCGATGTATCCCGCCAGCACCACGCCCGCCATGCCGAACAGCGAGACAGTGACGCCGCGCGGCAGGCGTTCAGGATGGCGGCTGGCGCAACTGACCATCAGCGCGGGCGTCAGGATAAAGAACGGCTGTAGCCACTCCGTCAGGCGACCGCCCTGATGAAACAAAAACCAGGCGAAAATCATCATCAGAGGCAGCAAATAGACCGCCAGCATCACCCGCAGCGCCCACGATTCCGGGAGCACGAGACGGACATTGCAGCGCCGGAGCACCCACCACAGAATCAGCAGAGGATAAAAGACGGTGAGCGCCTTAATGACCAGCGCGGGGTTAAAGCGATTTTTAATCTGCGAGTTGACCCAGCTAAAGGCGGCAAAATCGTGCTGACACAGCCAGATAATGTTGGGCAGAATCAGCAACAGGCCCAACAGCAGAGCGCCATAAAACGCGGGGTGTCGGTAGCACGCGCGGATACGCGGCACCATAAGCGTCGATAAAAACACAAAACCGACAAACGCCAGCGTCGAGTACTTCGCCATGGACGCCAGCCCGGCAACGACGGCAAACGCCAGCCACCAACAGGCATGACGCGTAATGGCGAGATAAAAGCACAGCATCATCCACGGCCACAACATCACCAGCAGGTAGTTATCGTTGTAGCTGATAATATCGAAGTTGATGAGACCGGAAAGGTTGAGCGTCAGCAGCGCAAGCCAGGCCAGCCGGTCGCTACCGCTCAGGTTTCGGGCGAGGACCCAAACGCCCGCCATGCCAATGGCTATCGCCAGAAAATGGCTGGCGTACCAGTACAGGCTCAGCGACACAGGCAGCCACAGCGCGGGCCACATCGCCATGCCAACCAACCAGGGGTTTTTCGGGGAGCCCCAGTCCGCATTCTGCGCCCAGCTCAGGGCTTCAACGGCATCGTAAGGTACCGTGGGATCAAGCCCAACGGTGGCAAACGTCCACAACAGCGCATATCCCAGCACCCAGACCGCCACGACACGACCACGCATTCCATTCTCTCTACATTAATCACAACAGCACATGTCATTAATATAGGCAGTCGCAGCTAAATGTGGGGCAAACCAACCCTGGGTTGGTTTGCCCGGTGTGTTCTGCACACCAGAACGCAGCCGTTATTCTAACAAACGACGGTGCAACGCTTTGACCGCGCTGTCTGCGGATTCCGCCGGGAGCAGGAAGCAAAGATTGTGGTTGGACGCGCCGTGACAAATCATGCGCACCGCGTGTTGCTCCAGCTCAGCAAAAACCTCCTGGCACACCGCCGTCGACTGAGACAGCGCGTTGCCAATCAGCGAAACCAACACCAGACCGGTCTCGACGTCAACATGGCAGTGCGACGACAACTCGGTGAGCAGCGCGGTGGTCAGCGTATCGGCGTCTCCTGACGTTGAGCTGGTGGAGTCAAGGATCAGCGCGATGCTGGTTTCCGAAGTGGTGACCAGATCGAGCGCCATTTCGTGACGCGACAAAATCCCAAATATATCCGCTAAAAAACGGTGCGCAGGCTGCGCCTTAACGCTGGATAATGTTAACAGCGTCTGACGGCGGCGCACGGCCAGGGCGCGATAGCGCGATGGCTCCAGCACATCACGGCAAACCAGCGTTCCGCCCGCTGAGGGGTTGCTGCTGGAGCCGACAAACACCGGAATGTTCTTGCGCATCGCGGGCAGCAGGGTTGCCGGATGAAGCACTTTGGCGCCAAAGGTCGCCATTTCTCTGGCTTCAGAGAACGAGAGGTTATCAATACGTTTCGCCCGGGCGACGATCCGTGGATCGGTGGTGTAAATCCCGGCGACATCGGTCCAGATATCCACACGTGAGGCCTGTAATGCCTCCGCCAACAGGGACGCGGTGTAATCACTGCCGCCGCGGCCGAGCGTCGTGGTTTGCCCTGCCGCATCGCTGCCGATAAAGCCCTGAGTCACCACCAGCGCCTGTTCGAGGCGTGGGCGTAACCGTTTTTCCGCCAGCTCGGCGATGACGCTTATCGCGGGTACCGCGCAGCCAAACGTATCATTAGTGCGGATGACTTTGCGGGCATCAAACCACTCGGTCTCCACTTCTTGTTCACGTAATACTTCCACAAACAGCAGGGAAGACATGAGCTCACCGTGACTAACCAACTCATCGCACAACGCGGCTGAGCAGGAATCGGCCGCCATTTCAGCCAGGCGGCTAATATTGTCGAGCAGACGATCGATCTCCTGACCAATGGCGTCAGGCTGCTTCAGGCGTGAAATGATGTTGTATTGCAGGATGCGCAGGGTTTCAATTTTGTCCAGTCGAACGTGGCTTTCCAGACCGGAAGCAAGTTCGACTAACAGATTAGTGACGCCAGCAGAGGCAGACAGCACCACCAGGCGAACGTTTTTATCAGCAAGGACGAGGGTGGCGCTACGGCTCATCGCGTCAAAATCAGCGACGCTGGTGCCGCCAAATTTGGCAACGATGATGTGTGGATAAATGCGAGTCATAACAATCTCATATCAGGGCGCCATACTCATATGGCATGAAAATTTTCATTTCGGCATAAGGGAAGTGCTCTTCACCTTACGAAACGTCCGCCCGCGAACATTTCTGCTTAAAACCCAGGATTCTGCTCCCGTTGTCGATAACCTGTGTTGCCGCTCACGGGTTGCCGGGTGTGATGCGTATGAATTGCTAAATAGTGACTTCCTTTTTTCGTTTTGCGATTTTTAAGGCGGGCATAGTAAGTGATTTAATCCGCTGAATCGATATTTTCCTCAACATTTACGATAAGCCAATGGAAAATATCATTATTTAATGGAGAGTTGCTGGCGAAGTTTGCTTTAAATAACGTTCTAATAACATTAAAAATTCATAACTATTAAAAATTGAGTTTTATCATGGCGTTGTACACAATCCAGCCAGTCATCATCCCGCAACAGAATTGGTTACAATTCATACGCCAACACCGCCGCCAGAAAACACCATTTTGTCATTGATTTTTAAAGAAAATGACATAAAAACCCACACAAAAGAAAAGATTGAGTCCGTTGCTGAAAACGCATATATTAGCCGCGTTTTTTACCCCCTATTTAAACCCTTATTCAACCCGGAGTTAAAACAACGCCAGGTTGTAGGAGAGATATGATGACGGATAAAGTCCGTATTGATTCTTTGAGTGCTAATTCATTACCGCAAAGCAATGAGACCTTTTTAGCCAGACAAGCTGAGTTTGAATCCAACGTCAGAAGCTATCCGCGTAAATTGCCGTTGGCGATTGCGAAAGCACAGGGCGTCTGGATTACCGATGTTGAAAATAAACAATATCTTGACTGTCTTGCGGGCGCCGGAACCCTGGCGCTGGGCCATAATCATCCTGATGTGATTCAAAGCATCCAAAGCGTCATTACCAGTGGCTTACCGTTACATACGCTTGACCTGACCACGCCGTTAAAAGATGAGTTCTCCGCTTATCTGCTCTCTCTGCTGCCAGGTCAGGGCAAAGAATATTGCCTGCAATTCACCGGGCCTTCCGGCGCGGATGCCGTTGAAGCGGCGCTGAAGCTGGCGAAAAAAGTGACCGGCCGTTCCGGCGTGATCAGCTTCTCCGGCGGTTATCACGGCATGACGCATGGCGCGCTCTCCGTGACCGGCAACCTGTCGCCGAAAGAAGCGGTGAACGGCATGATGCCGGAAGTGCAGTTTATGCCTTACCCGCACCTGTACCGCTGCCCGCTGGGTATTGGTGGCGAAGCTGGCGTGAAAGCGCTGACTTACTACTTCGAAAACTTGATTAACGACGTGGAAAGCGGCGTGCGTAAACCGGCTGCCGTTATCCTGGAAGCCGTGCAGGGCGAAGGCGGCGTAAACCCGGCGCCGGTCGAGTGGCTGCAGCGCATCCGTAAAGTGACTCAGGAACACGGCATTCTGCTGATTCTTGACGAAGTCCAGGCGGGCTTCGCCCGTACCGGCAAGCTGTTCGCCTTCGAACACGCCGGTATCGAGCCAGATATCATCGTCATGTCCAAAGCGGTTGGCGGTGGTTTACCGTTGGCGGTACTGGGCATTAAAAAACAGTTCGATGCCTGGGCGCCGGGCCACCATACCGGTACCTTCCGTGGCAACCAGCTGGCGATGGCGACCGGCCTCACCACGCTTAAGATCCTCAAAGAAGACCGCATCGCCGATAAAGTCGCTGAACAGGGCGAATGGCTGAAAGGCAAACTGGCTGAAATGCAAAAACGTTTCCCGGTTATCGGCCATGTACGCGGCCTGGGCTTAATGATTGGTATTGAAATCGTTAAACCGCAGGAAGCGCAGGATCACATGGGTTGCTACCCGGCGGACGGCGAGCTTTCCGCGTTGTTGCAGAAAAAATGCTTTGAAGCCGGTCTGATCCTCGAGCGCGGCGGCCGTGGCGGCTGCGTGCTGCGTCTGCTGCCGTCGCTGCTTATCAGCAACGCCGAGCTGGAGATTTTCCTCGATAAGTTTGAAACCGCGCTGCTGAATGCTGGCGTGAAGCCTGTTTAATCGGAGCCAATGAGCGAATGTCTGATTTAAATCCGATTCTGTCCGGCTCCGCGCAAAGTATTGCCGCCTATCAGGACGCCATTGAGCAGAGCACGCAAGCAGTTGTGCAGTGGCTGAAGCAACCTGAGATGTATCAGGGCAAAACCGTCGCGGAACTCCGTGAGCGCATCAATTTAGCGTTTACCGCGCAGGGCCTGGGCAACCAGGCCGCCATTGAGCGCGCCGTTGAGTATTTCCTCAAAGACAGCCTGTCCGTACACCATCCGCAGTGCGTGGCGCATCTGCATTGCCCGAGCCTGGTCATCAGCCAGGCGGCGGAAGTGCTGATTAACGCCACCAACCAGAGCATGGATTCCTGGGACCAGAGCCCGTCAGCGACCATTATCGAGATGAAGCTGATTGAGTGGCTGCGCGAGCAGGTAGGTTACCCGGCGGGCGACGCCGGGGTCTTCACCAGCGGTGGTACGCAAAGCAATCTGATGGGCCTGATGCTGGCGCGTGATGCCTTTTTCGCCCGCCAGGGCCACTCCGTTCAACTGCATGGCCTGACCGGTAACCTCAGCAAAATTAAAGTGTTCTGTTCTGAACACGCGCACTTCTCTGTGCAGAAGAACATGGCGCTGATGGGGCTGGGTTATCAGTCCGTTACGCTTGTGAAAACCGATAAATTCTCGCGGATGGATCTCAACGATCTGACGGAGAAGCTGGCGCAGGCGAAAGCCAACGGCGAGCAGGTGATGGCGATTGTCGCCACCGCAGGCACCACCGATGCGGGCGCTATCGATCCATTAGCCGACATCGCCGCGCTGGCCGCTGAACAGCAGATTTGGGTGCATGTGGATGCGGCCTGGGGCGGTGCGCTGCTGCTGTCTGAGAAGTATCGCCACTTCCTGAATGGCCTGGAGCTTGCGGACTCGGTCACGCTGGACTTCCACAAGCAGTTTTTCCAGACCATCAGTTGCGGCGCGTTCCTGCTGAAAGATGCGCGTCATTATCAGCTGATGCGTTACCAGGCGGCGTACCTGAACTCTGACTTTGACGAAGAGCATGGCGTACCGAATCTGGTCTCGAAATCGCTGCAAACCACGCGCCGTTTCGATGCGCTGAAACTGTGGATGGGCCTGGAAGCGCTGGGTAAAAAGCAGTATGCCGACATCATTGATAAAGGCGTAACGCTGGCGCAACAGGTCGCGCAGTTTGTGACTGAGCAACCGCAGCTGGAGCTGGTCATGCAGCCGCAGCTGGCGAGCGTACTGTTCCGTTTCCGCCCGGAAAACGGCGACAGCGCAGGCGTTGCGTTGCTGAACCAGCGTATCGGCGATGCGCTGCTGGCCTCCGGCAGCGCCAACGTTGGCGTAACGGAAGCTGACGGCGTGACCTGCCTGAAACTGACGCTGCTCAACCCAACCGTGTGCCTTGAGGACGTAAAAGTTCTGCTGGCGAGCGTGATGGCCTGTGGGCAACAGCTACAGCACGCCTGATTGCTGCTGAAGTGAAAAAAGCCGACAACAGCGATGTTGTCGGCTTTTTTATCTTTGTCATTCCGTCCCGGTAAGCGCCTGCGCACACGCCCAGGCGGAGGACCACGCCCACTGGAAATTGTAACCGCCGAGCCAGCCGGTCACGTCCATCACCTCGCCGATAAAGTACAGCCCCGGCGCCTTGCGGGCTTCCATGGTGCGCGACGACAGCTCATTCGTATCCACACCGCCGAGCGTCACTTCGGCGGTGCGATAGCCCTCGGTGCC
>NZ_JAFAGS010000063.1 GCF_019237635.1 Pluralibacter sp. | reverse complement strand
CAGAGAGGTCTGCGCTGAAAAGCAAAAACCCGCCTTGTGGGCGGGTTCTTTAGAATAGTGGTGCCCGGACTCGGAATCGAACCAAGGACACGGGGATTTTCAATCCCCTGCTCTACCGACTGAGCTATCCGGGCAACGGGGCGCATTAAACCTTAATCAGCTACCTCCGTCAACCAAATTTCCTGAAAAGCCGCGCGTTTGCTTATCTTTGCGGCAGCTTGCGCGCTTTTGCAGCGAATCTGGTCGATGCTCCGGGAAAATCAGCTTAAGGCGCCGGCCAGACGGCACTGCGCCAGGCGCAGAATGTCTTCCGCCAGCCGCTGCGCGGTGTCGACGTCGCTCTGGCTGCGGTTAACCAGCATCCGGCTCAGACACCCTTCCAGCACCAGTTCCATCTGACTTGCCACCATCGCCGGGTCATCGACCTCAAGTTTGGTCAGCAGCTCGTGGGTAAAATCATGGGCGGCGCGTTTTTGCAGGTCGGCGAGCTGGTGGGTCGGATGCTCCGGGTCCGGATAAAACGTGCAGGCGGCGACAAACAGGCAGCCGGGATAGCGCTGGTTGCTGACGCATTCGGTCAGCGCGCCATAGCGCGCCAGCAGTTTTTGCTCGGTGCTTAGCGCTTCATTGAGCATGAGCTGTCGGCGCCAGATATCGGCCTGCTGGCTGAGGTGGCGCAAAACGTCATACACCAGCGCGTCTTTGTCAGGCCAGAAGCGCGTTAAATCGCCGAGCGGATAGTGGACACGTTCGGCCACCATGTCGAGTGTAGTACCAGCAATCCCTTTTAATTCCAGCAATTGCAGGGCTTCCCCCAGTACGTCTTCACGTTGCACAGCGTTCTCCTCTATTTACGCCCTTAAAAGTGTCGTTTACTGGGGCAGATTCTGCAAATGCCGGTGAAAGGCATCGGGCGCCAGATACCCGGTCACTCTGTGCGTAGGAAGTTCTTCTCCCGCGGCGTTGAAAAACAAAATCGTGGGCAGACCCATGACTTTCAATTCGCTCAGCATGGCGTTCTCGTCGGCGGCGTTTTTTGTGACGTCGGCCTGGAGTAACACCGTGCTGCCAAGCGCCTGCTGCACCTGCGGATCGCTGAAGGTGTATTTATCAAACTCCTTACAGGCGACGCACCAGTCGGCGTAGAGATCAAGCATGACCGGCTTACCTTTCGCCTGCGCCTGCGCCAGCGCCAGGCGCAGCTCATCGGTGTTCGCCACCCGGGTAAAATTGAGATGGGTCTGTTGTTGTTGCTGTGGCTGAACCGGGGCGGCAAAGGCCCAGTCCTGCAACGGGCGAACGCTCACCAGCGCGCCAGCGAACAGCAGGATCTGGATCAGTCGTCCCCAGGAGCGCGCCAGGTTGAGGCTGGCGACAAACGCCCAGGCGAAGAAGGCGACGCCGAGCATTGACCACATCCTCAGGCCCCAGGTATCGCCGACGATGCGCTCCAGCAGAAAGATAGGCAGAATAAGAATGACGAAGCCGAACATCGTTTTGACCCGCGCCATCCACGGCCCGTGCTTCGGCAGCAGGTGGTTGCCGAAGGTGGTGACCACAATCAGCGGAATCCCCATGCCGAGGGCGTAGAGGTACAGCGTCCCGCCGCCGAGCCACAGGTTACCGCTCTGCGCGATGTACAGCAAAATGGCGCTGAGCGGCGCAGTGGTGCAGGGGGAGCAGATAAGCCCGGCAATCGCGCCCATCACGAATACGCTGCCCGCCGATCCTCCCTGCTGACGGTTGCTCAGCAACGCCAGGTGGGTTTGTATGGATGACGGTAACTGCAGGGTGAACAGACCGAACATCGACAGCGCCAGCACGATAAAGATGGCGGACAGGCCCATCAGCACGTAAGGGTGTTGCAGCGCCGCCTGAAATTTAAGCCCGGCCGCCGCGACAACCAGCCCGAGGAGGGTATAGGTCACCACCATGCCCTGTACGTATGAAAACGACAGGAACAACGCCCGCGAGGTCGACAGGCGGCGCTGGCCGCCGAGCACGATGCCGGATATCAGCGGATACATCGGCAGTACGCACGGGGTAAAGGAGATGCCGATACCGATCAGCAGCGCCCAGAGCGCAGAGAAGGGGAGTTTGTCGGGCGGCGTTGTGCCGTTGCTTTCCGTTGTGCTGGCGCTGGTCCCGGTCCCTGTCGTTGACGCCGGACTGACCGCAGCGCTGACTTCGCTCAGCGGGATGACTTTGGTCTCTGGCGGATAGCAGAGCCCTGCTTCCGCACATCCCTGATAGGTGACCGTCAAGGTCGCGCCATGACCTGCCTGCTCAATGTTGAGCGGCAACGTCAGCTGTTTACGGTAAACCTCGCTTTTACCAAAAAACTCATCCTCATGCGTCTCGCCGTCGGGCAATTGCGGCGGCGAGAGCGTGGCCTGCGCCGGGGTGATTTTTATTTGTTTGCGATAGAGGTAATACCCGTCCTGGATCTGCCAGTTCAGGTTGAGGCTGTGTTCGTTCTGCTTGAAATCAAACGCAAAAGCGCGATCGGCAGGAACGAAGCTTGAACGGCCGGGGGCGTCAAACAGCCCGGCAAATGCTGACGTGCTACACAGCAGCAGGATCAGCGTAATGATGCGTTGAGCCATGAGAGATAATTATTGTCTCCGTGGGATACGGGTAAAATCAACAGTTCAGGCGTTTGGTACGGGTGATGTGATTTTAGGCAGTCCACTAATGCCTGCTGATGATCGACATCTGACTTCAGCAGCATCTGAACTTCGTACTCCTGTTCCAGTTTCCCCTCCCAATAGTATAGCGAGGTCGCGCCGGGGAGGATCGTTACGCATGCGGCTAATTTTTCCGCCAGCACTTTTGCGGCCAGATCCTGGGCGCTCGCTTCATCAGGCGCGGTGCAGAGGACAACAACAACGTTTGTAGCGGCGATACTGTGTTTGCTTTCGTCAGACATAGACACCTCATCAGAGCGGGTTGGCCTAAAAGAACAAGAGGATACTATAGCAGCGAGGGGCGCAGACGGGTTAGCGGTGAGATGTAAAGCCGATGAAAACGGGGCGCGAATCGCGCCCCGTGGATGCGGTTACAGCATGAAGCTGCCCAGCAGGAAGCCAAAGCACACGGCGAAAACAACGCCCATGGTGCCCGGGATAAAGAACGGGTGGTTAAAGACAAAACGTCCGATGCGGGTCGTACCGGTATCGTCCATCTGCACCGCCGCGACGAGGGTCGGGTAGGTTGGCAGAATGAACAGGCCAGATACTGCAGCAAAAGACGCGACGGCGGTCAGCGGGGTGACGTTCAGCGCCAGCGCCATCGGCATCAGCGCCTTGGCGGTTGCCGCCTGAGAGTAGAGCAGGGCGGAAGCGAAGAAGAAAATCACCGCCAGCAGCCACGGGTGACCCTGAATAACGCTGCCTGCCGTCTCTTTGATCCAGTCAATGTTGGCGGAGACGAAGGTATCGCCAAGCCATGCGACGCCGAGGATACAGATACAGGCGCTCATCCCGGCCTTAAAGGTACTGGAGTTCAGGATGGAGTCGGTTTCCACGCGGCACAGGATAGTGGTCAACGTCGCCACGCTCAGCATGATGATCAGAATGGCGTTAGTGGTGTTCATCAGCGGTTTGGCGACCAGACCGAGGCTCGGGCTGTTCACGATAGCGTAAACGACCACGCACACTACGCCCAGCAGGAACATCAGTACGGACAGCTTGGCTTTCGGCTTGATTGCAACCTGCTTTTCACCGCGCAGCTCAATCAGCCCTTCTTCCAGACGCTTGAGGTATACCGGATCATCGGACAGTTTCGAGTTGAACAGCATTGTCACCAGGAACGACATCAGCAGCACCGCCAGCAGCGTTGACGGGATAACCACGGACAGCAGGTGAATGTAGCTCACGCCATGACCTTCCATGACCGAGGACATGTAGACAACCGCGGCGGAAATCGGGGAAGCAGTAATGGCGATTTGCGCGGAGACGACAGCGGTAGACAGCGGGCGGCACGGCTTAATGCCTTGCTCTTTCGCCACCTCGGCAATCACCGGCAGCGTTGCCAGAGAGATGTTGCCGGTACCTGCGAAAATCGTCAGGAAGTAGGTCACGATCGGCGCCAGGATGGTGATGTATTTCGGGTTTTTACGCAGCAATTTTTCCGTCTGGTGGACCAGGTAGTCCAGACCACCGGCGATTTGCATGGCGGAGATTGCCGCGATAACGGCCATGATGATGGAGATAACGTCAAAAGGAATATTACCCGGTTTTACGCCGATGGCCGCCAGGACTAACACCCCGAGACCCCCGGCATAACCTATGCCAATACCCCCCAGCCTGGCGCCAATAAAGATCGCCACTAATACGATGATAAGCTCGATGATTATCATAACTGCTTCCTTGATTGTTGATTTTTGGATAATTAAATGTTGTGTTTCGGTATCCAATAAAAGTAAAAAAGGCACGCCACTGCTGACGTGCCTTTTACGACGTTAACCCGAACTATTACTGTTCGTTTTCATCGGTGTAACGCTTTGCTTTGTACGCCGGATGCATCAGGTTGTGCGGCGAGAAAATGTCGTCCAGCTCAGCTTCGGTCAGCAGGCCGCGTTCCAGCACCACTTCACGTACGCTCTTACCGGTTTCGGCACAAATCTTGCCCACGATATCGCCATTGTGGTGGCCGATGAACGGGTTGAGATAGGTGACGATACCGATGGAGTTGTAGACAAAACTTTCGCACACCGCTTTGTTAGCGGTAATACCGTTAATGCATTTCTCCAGCAGGTTATAGCAGGCGTTGGTCAGGATGTGAATAGATTCAAACATGGCCTGGCCGATGACCGGCTCCATGACGTTCAGCTGCAGTTGGCCTGCTTCAGACGCCATGGTGACGGTAGTGTCGTTGCCGATCACTTTAAAGCATACCTGGTTTACGACTTCCGGTACGACCGGGTTTACTTTTGCCGGCATGATGGACGAACCCGCCTGCAGTTCCGGCAGGTTGATTTCGTTCAGACCAGCGCGCGGGCCGGAGGAGAGCAGACGCAGGTCGTTACAGATTTTGGACAGTTTTACCGCCAGGCGCTTGAGGGCGCTGTGCACCATCACGTAGGCGCCGCAGTCGGAGGTCGCTTCAATCAGGTCTTCCGCCGGGATAACCGGCAGGGCGCTGACTTCCGCCAGTTTCTGTACCGCCAGGTGCTGATAGCCGTCAGGTGTGTTCAGGCGAGTACCGATGGCGGTCGCGCCCAGGTTCACTTCCAGCAGCAGCTCGGAAGTGCGCAGCAGGTTTCTGGTCTCTTCGTTGAGCAGAACGTTGAACGCGTGGAATTCCTGACCGAGGGTCATCGGCACCGCATCCTGCAGCTGGGTACGACCCATTTTCAGGATGTCCTGGAATTCGACCGCTTTACGCTGGAAACCGTCGCCCAGTTGGTTAATGGCATCCACCAGTTTGACCACAGAGGCGTATACCGCGATACGGAAACCGGTCGGGTAGGCGTCGTTAGTGGACTGGCATTTGTTGACGTGATCGTTCGGGTTCAGGTACTGATATTCACCTTTCTGGTGACCCATCAGTTCCAGACCAATGTTGGCCAACACTTCGTTGGTGTTCATGTTGACGGAGGTACCGGCACCGCCCTGGTAAACGTCTACCGGGAACTGATCCATGCATTTGCCGTTGTTAAGCACTTCGTCACAGGCGGCGATAATAGCGTTAGCTACGCTCTTTGGAATGGTCTGCAGTTCCCTGTTCGCCAGCGCTGCGGCCTTTTTCACCATCACCATGCCACGGACAAACTCAGGAATGTCGCTGATTTTGCTGTTGCTGATGTAGAAGTTTTCAATCGCTCTCAGAGTGTGGACACCGTAGTACGCGTCCGCTGGAACTTCCCTGGTGCCCAACAAGTCTTCTTCGATACGAATGTTGTTTAACATGTGAACCTTCTTTTTCAAGCTGCCAATGAATTCACCAAACACACAGAATGAGTATGGTTTTGTGTGTTTTCTGACCGACGATTATCTCCTTAATCGGCCCGGTACCAATGATCATATGCTGATAATAGCGAATTGCAGTAATCTGGATCACTTAAAGGGCGAGGATTTGTATCAGAATTATTAATCTGTGAAATGTGTCACCGCATAAATAATTCTCTGAAAAATAGTGTCGGGCGGATTGAAAAGCAGGATTTCATCTCCACTTCTTTACTATGCGATTCGCAACATCATGACCACAGACGCCCCTGGCGGCTGTTTTTACAGGAGAAGCCAGTGCGCTGGATACCTTTTATTGCCCTCTTTTTGTATGTCTACATTGAGATCTCTATCTTCATTCAGGTTGCGCATGTGTTGGGCGTCCTGCTAACCCTGATCCTGGTCATATTGAGCTCGGTTATTGGCATGTCGCTGGTGCGTAATCAGGGGTTCAAAAACTTCCTGCTGATGCAGCAAAAAATGCAGGCAGGCGAAAGCCCGGCGGCGGAAATGATCAAAAGCGTGTCGCTGATTATTGCCGGTTTGCTGCTGGTGCTGCCGGGCTTTTTCACCGACTTCCTCGGCCTGCTGCTTCTGTTGCCACCGGTGCAGAAGCACCTGACGCTGAAGCTGATGCCGCACCTGCGTTTTTCCCGGATGCCGGGCGGCGGTTTTAGCGCCGGAACGGGCAGCGGCGATACCTTTGACGGTGAATTCCAGCGTAAAGACGAGGAGCGCGATCGCCTCGATCATAAAGACGATCGTTGATGCGTGCCGGGTCTGCCGTTTACGCCGTCCGGCGCTTCGGCAGGCCTGTCCACAGCGCCGCCAGCATGATAATCGCGTACAGACTCTTCCAGCCCACCATCGCCAGCAGCAGTAAACACAGCACGCCGCCGATAACGGCCAGCACCCTGTAGCGCCCCTTCAGCAGCCGGCAGCCCGCCAGCATGCACAACAGATAAATCATGATGAAAATGCCGTTGGCGTAGACGATCAGCGACTCAAGATTGATATTAAGCGTATAGATGCACAGAGTGCTGAGCACGCAGCAGACGAGCACCGCGTTCAGCGCATTACGGGGAATCAAACGCGGCGAAAGCTGCGCCAGGTAGCTGTGCGGACGATACCGCGCCTGCGACCACACCAGACGAGCGAAACTCTGAATATAGATATTCAGGCTGGCGAAGCAGGCCAGAAAACCGACGACGCTCGCAATCCATAGCGCTTTAACGCCAAACAGCGTAACCACGATCGACGGCAGCGAGGTGGCGGCGGCGACGTTTTCGCCGAAGGCGTGAAAGTGCAGGACCAGCACGGTGCAGGCCCAGTACACGGCGCCCGCCAGCAGCAGTCCTGTCATCAGCGCCCGCGGAAAGTCGCGTTCGGGATGTTTGAACTCCGACGCCATATGGGCGAACGCCTCCAGGCCGACGAAGCACCAGAACATCACCGATAGCGCGGCGAACAGTTGCGGCGTATCGATTGCGGCAATGGCCGGGAAAGGGATGCGGGCGAGCGTGATATCGCCTGCCCACCAGAGTGCGACAATCAGCGCCACCACCAGAATCGCCACCAGAGTTTGCAGGTTCGCGCTGGTGCTCGCGCCGCGAGAACCGACCCACCAGACGATAGCCAGCGTGCCAAGCTCCGCCAGCAGCAACTGCTCGTCGTGCCAGCCGAACAACGCCTGACTAAAGCCGGTGGCGATATGCAGGGCGGCAGGCAGCCCCACCGGGATCACCGACAAAAACAGCCAGCCGGTTACGCGCTCAAGGCGAGGACCGAAGGCCATGCCGACGAAGTGCGCCACGCCGCCCGCGCTGGGAAAGTGGCGGCCCAGCAGCGCAAAGACGATGGCGACGGGAAAGACGAGGACAATCAGCGCTGGCCACGCCCACAGGCTGTTATCGCCTGCCACCAATGCACCGAGGGCGGGAACGGCGAAGACGCCGGTACCCAGCAGCGATGTCGATAGCAGCCCGATCCCCTGCGTCAGCCCCAGCTCTTGTTTTAATCCACTCATCACAGCAACCCGATTAGGGAAAAATTCATGGTAGCACATTGCCTTTCCCGCGTGCGGCCGCTGTGTTTTGTGACCGACGACGGATTCTAAATTTTTTTTTAGTCTCCCCCTTGAAGGCGAAAATACCCATCCCCATCTCTCAGTCACTAGCCGGAAAACCGTAAGCGGACCGGCGTCACCCATAACTGATAAAGACTTTCTCAAAGGAGTTCTATCAATGAGTATTCGTCCGTTACATGATCGTGTGATCGTCAAACGTAAAGAAGTTGAATCCAAATCCGCAGGCGGCATCGTACTGACCGGTTCTGCAGCAGGTAAATCAACGCGTGGCGAAATCATCGCTGTCGGTAAGGGCCGCATCCTGGAAAACGGTACTGTGCAGCCGCTGGATGTGAAAGTGGGCGACATCGTCATTTTCAACGATGGCTACGGCGTGAAATCTGAGAAGATCGACAATGAAGAAGTGTTGATCATGTCCGAAAGCGACATTCTGGCAATTGTTGAAGCGTAATTCACGCGCGACACTGAACATACGAATTTAAGGGAAAAAAAATGGCAGCTAAAGACGTAAAATTCGGTAACGACGCTCGTGTAAAAATGCTGCGCGGCGTGAACGTACTGGCAGATGCAGTGAAAGTGACCCTGGGCCCGAAAGGCCGTAACGTGGTTCTGGATAAATCTTTCGGTGCGCCGACCATCACTAAAGATGGTGTTTCCGTAGCGCGTGAAATCGAGCTGGAAGACAAGTTCGAAAACATGGGCGCGCAGATGGTAAAAGAAGTTGCCTCTAAAGCGAATGACGCTGCAGGCGACGGTACCACCACCGCAACCGTACTGGCTCAGGCTATCATCACTGAAGGTCTGAAAGCCGTTGCCGCGGGCATGAACCCGATGGACCTGAAGCGTGGCATCGACAAAGCCGTTCTGGCCGCTGTTGAAGAACTGAAAGCGCTGTCCGTACCGTGCTCCGACTCTAAAGCGATTGCTCAGGTTGGCACCATTTCCGCGAACTCCGACGAAACCGTGGGTAAACTGATCGCGGAAGCGATGGACAAAGTCGGTAAAGAAGGCGTGATCACCGTTGAAGACGGTACTGGTCTGGAAGACGAACTGGACGTCGTAGAAGGTATGCAGTTCGACCGCGGCTACCTGTCCCCGTACTTCATCAACAAGCCGGAAACCGGTGCTGTTGAGCTGGAAAGCCCGTTCATCCTGCTGGCTGACAAAAAAGTTTCCAACATCCGCGAAATGCTGCCGGTTCTGGAAGCTGTAGCAAAAGCAGGCAAACCGCTGGTTATCATCGCTGAAGACGTTGAAGGTGAAGCGCTGGCGACGCTGGTGGTTAACACCATGCGCGGTATCGTGAAAGTTGCTGCGGTTAAAGCACCGGGCTTCGGCGACCGTCGTAAAGCAATGCTGCAGGATATCGCAACCCTGACTGGCGGTACCGTTATCTCTGAAGAGATCGGTATGGAGCTGGAAAAAGCAACCCTGGAAGACCTGGGCCAGGCGAAACGCGTTGTGATCAACAAAGACACCACCACCATCATTGATGGCGTGGGTGAAGAAGCTGCGATTCATGGCCGTGTTGCTCAGATCCGCAAGCAGATTGAAGAAGCCACGTCTGACTACGACCGTGAAAAACTGCAGGAACGCGTTGCTAAACTGGCAGGCGGCGTTGCGGTAATCAAAGTCGGTGCGGCGACCGAAGTTGAAATGAAAGAGAAAAAAGCCCGCGTTGACGACGCCCTGCACGCGACCCGTGCTGCGGTAGAAGAAGGCGTGGTTGCTGGTGGTGGCGTAGCGCTGGTGCGTGTTGCCGCTAAACTGGCTGGCCTGACCGCTCAGAACGAAGATCAGAACGTCGGTATCAAAGTTGCGCTGCGCGCAATGGAATCACCGCTGCGTCAGATCGTGTCCAACTGCGGTGAAGAGCCGTCAGTGGTCGCAAACAACGTACGTGCGGGCGAAGGTAACTACGGTTACAACGCCGCGACCGAAGAATACGGCAACATGATCGACATGGGTATCCTGGATCCGACGAAAGTGACCCGTTCTGCACTGCAGTACGCGGCCTCTGTTGCCGGTCTGATGATCACCACCGAGTGCATGGTGACCGACCTGCCGAAAGGCGATGCGCCTGACTTAGGTGCTGCCGGTATGGGCGGCATGGGCGGCATGGGCGGCATGATGTAATTCACGTCCCCGTGAAGCGATAAAGAAACCCCTGTGGCAGATAATGTCATGGGGGTTTTGCTTTTGGTCATGTTTCTAGTATAACGTTCAACAGAATAATGATATCTATCCTGGTAATAACGAGGAATAACATGCGCGTAAAAGTCTGTGCAGGGATCGTCGGTGCCGTATTACTTCTGGCGGGTTGCAGTTCCAGCAATGAATTAACCGCAGGTGGGCAGAGTGTTCGCTTTGTTGAAGATAAACCAGGCAGCGAATGCCAACTGTTAGGCACGGCAACCGGTAAGCAGAGCAACTGGCTCTCTGGTCAGCACGGTGAAGAAGGCGGTTCTATGCGTGGCGCGGCGAATGCGCTGCGTAACCAGGCTGCTGAAATGGGCGGTAACGTGATTTATGGCGTAAGCAGTCCGACGCAGGGAATGCTCTCCAGCTTCGTCCCGACTGACAGCGAAATGATTGGCCAGGTTTATAAGTGCAAAAACTGATTTGCGCTGGCTGAAGCCCTCTCCTGTGGGAGAGGGTCGTTTTCTCAGCTCTGCCGCAGCTGTAAATCCAGCGGCGTTTTACTTGGTTCGCCGCCAATCTCTCGTACCTGTTTTGGTACCATATACCCGGATATCAACGTCAACAGCTCACGCATGATCGTGCGGGCTTCGTCATCGCTCACCATAAAATGCGCCGCGCCCTGAACTTTATCCAGCACGTGCAGGTAATAGGGCATCACGCCCGCGTCAAACAGCGCGTTGCTTAAATCGGCCAGCGTGTGCGCGTTATCGTTGACCCCGCGTAGCAGCACACTCTGATTCAATAATGTGACGCCTGCCTGCTGCAGCGTTTTCATCGCCGCCCGGAAGTCGTCGCCGATTTCCTGCGCGTGGTTGATGTGGTTTACCAGCAGGATCTGCAGCGAAGAGCGGGCAAAGCGCGCCGCCAGCGTCCCGGTAATGCGCGCCGGGATAACGATCGGCAAACGGCTGTGGATACGCAGGCGTTTAATATGCGGGATAGCTTCAAGCTCGCTGACAAGCCAGTCGAGCTCGTAGTCTTTGGCCATCAACGGGTCGCCGCCGGAAAAGATTATCTCATCCAGCTCAGGATGGGCGACGATATACTCCAGCGCCGCCTGCCAGTTGCGCTTGTTGCCCTGATTTTCGGCATACGGGAAGTGACGGCGGAAACAATACCGACAATTTACCGCACAACCGCCTTTGACCAGCAGCAACGCGCGATTGCGGTATTTGTGCAGCAAACCCGGCACCACGCTGTGCTGTTCCTCCAGCGGGTCGGTACTGAACCCGGGGGCGGCGATAAACTCATCTTGTGATGTAAGCACTTGTTTTAGCAGTGGGTCGTTGGGATTGCCCTTTTCCATCCTCGCCACAAACGCGCGGGGAACGCGCAGGGGGAAGAGACGTTTTGCCTCCCGTCCTGCGAGCAAATCTTCATTCGCTTCAAGGTCTAACAGACGAAGCAGTTCATCGGGACTGGTGATTACATCGGCAAGTTGCGATAACCAATCTTCTCTGGACGGGGTATTTAGGGTTACAATGTGCGCCATTTTGTGGCTTAGCTACCAGTTAACAATTTCAGAGGGCCTTATGGCAACTTACTATAGCAACGATTTTCGTGCTGGTCTTAAAATTATGATGGACGGCGAACCGTACGCGGTTGAAGCCAGTGAATTCGTTAAACCGGGTAAAGGCCAGGCGTTTGCACGCGTTAAACTGCGTCGCCTGCTGACCGGCACCCGCGTAGAGAAAACCTTCAAATCTACCGACTCCGCTGAAGGCGCAGACGTTGTAGATATGAACCTGACCTTCCTGTACAACGATGGTGAGTTCTACCATTTCATGAACAACGAAACTTTCGAACAGCTGGCTGCTGATGAGAAAGCCGTTGGCGATAACGCGAAATGGCTGCTGGATCAGGCTGAGTGCATCGTGACCCTGTGGAACGGCCAGCCGATTTCCGTGACCCCGCCGAACTTCGTTGAGCTGGAAATCGTGGAAACCGATCCAGGTCTGAAGGGCGATACCGCAGGTACTGGCGGCAAGCCGGCTACCCTGAGCACCGGCGCTGTGGTTAAGGTTCCGCTGTTCGTACAGATCGGTGAAGTCATCAAAGTTGACACCCGCTCTGGTGAATATGTTTCTCGCGTGAAGTAATTCATGCTATAAGGATTTCCAGCGCCGCGTGGGCTGCGCTGGTATCTTTTCAGGGCAGAAACAATGAATCGCTTACTGAAACTTTTGGTTGTTTTTCTCGTCGCAAGTATCGCACTTTCTGGTTGTAACACCTTCCGTGGTTTTGGCGAAGACGTCAAACACCTGGGCAACTCCATTTCACACGCCGCCCGCTGATTTTTCGCCTCATCTTAAAATTATCTCGTTTCCCTTCAGACACAGGGAGATTGTCTATGCTTATGTTGCTACACCACAAAAACGGGCAATTAAAGGATGACAACTATGTTTAAGAAAACACTTGCAGCGTTCTTTTCTCTCCTGGTGCTCTCCTCTGTTCTGACGGCGTGCAACACTGCGCGCGGCGTGGGCGAAGATATTTCAGAGGGTGGTAGCGTGATTTCCGGTGCTGCAACGAAAGCGCAGCAGTAAGCGCCATTGCCGGTACGGCGAGCTTGCCGTACCGCTATTGCGCGCAATCCGCTAACGGAATGAACGGGGAGAAGCGATTCTCAACGTTGAGTTTCAGACGAATATTCCGCTTGTAGGTATACACCGTTTTACTGTTGATATTCATCTCACAGGCAATCATCAGATTGCTGGCGCCTTCCATCCACAGCGACAACACTTTTTCTTCCTGCCGGGTTAAGAGCGGTGCGGCGATGCGCGTCGGGGAAATGCAAGGGCCGGAATGCAGGGTGGTATGGATAATGTGATGGATGACATCAAGAGAGGCCTGTTTGCTGGCGACCGCCGTTGCGGCATTGTGTGGCGCGTCCGGCTGGAGCAGCAACAGGCGCGAACGCTGGTTGCACAGGTTCAGCAGCGGAGGGATCACATGCGCCTGCTGCGGGTCTTTTTCGAATCCTGACAGGTCGGCAATAACCAGGTGGGGCTGCCAGCTTTCAATATGCGCGCGCGCCAGGAGTAAGCTGTTCAGGCTGGTAACAAGGAAATGATGACTGCCATTAACCTGCTGCAACCACGTTTCCAGCCCAAAGCGGCTGAAGTAGCAGCGATCAATTATCAGGATTTTATACATGCTGTTATGAGAGCGAAGGTTAATTTTCGCGGCCGCTAATAAACCGAATTGTCATCATAAAGAAG
>NZ_JAFAGS010000169.1 GCF_019237635.1 Pluralibacter sp. | reverse complement strand
TGTATCTTGCTTCCGGCTCTCCCCGTCGTCAGGAGTTGCTGACCCAACTGGGCGTCACGTTTGAACGTCTGGTGCCCGGTATTGAAGAACAACGCCAGCCGCAGGAAAGCGCGCCGCACTACGTTGCCCGACTGGCGCGCGAGAAAGCGCTGGCGGGCGTCGCCATGGCCGCGCGCGACCTGCCGGTGCTGGGAGCGGATACGATTGTGGTGCTGAATGGCGAAGTGCTGGAAAAGCCGTGCGACGCGGCGCATGCCGCGGCGATGCTGCGCCAGCTTTCCGGGCAAACGCATCAGGTGATGACCGCAGTGGCGCTGGCTGACAGGCAGCAGGTCATCGACTGCCTGGTGATGACGGATGTGACGTTCAGAGTATTGTCAGACGAGGAGATCGCCGGCTACATCGCCAGCGGTGAACCTATGGATAAAGCAGGTGCATACGGTATTCAAGGGTTGGGTGGCTGTTTTGTCAGGAAGATAAATGGCAGCTATCACGCCGTAGTCGGCTTACCGCTGGTGGAAACGTATGAGTTGCTCGGTAACTTTAACTCACTGCGTGAGCAAAGGGATAAACATGACGGCTGAATTATTAGTAAATATCACGCCATCGGAGACGCGCGTGGCGTACATCGACGGTGGCATTCTGCAGGAAATCCATATTGAGCGTGAAGCGCGGCGCGGAATCGTAGGCAATATCTACAAGGGTCGAGTCAGTCGTGTCCTACCGGGTATGCAGGCGGCTTTTGTAGATATTGGTCTGGATAAGGCCGCGTTCCTCCACGCCTCGGATATCATGCCGCATACCGAATGCGTTGCCGGTGAAGAGCAAAAGCAGTTCGCGGTCCGCGATATTTCCGAACTGGTGCGCCAGGGACAGGATCTGATGGTGCAGGTGGTGAAAGACCCTCTCGGCACGAAAGGCGCGCGTCTGACTACCGACATTACTCTGCCGTCCCGCTATCTGGTGTTTATGCCCGGCGCCTCGCACGTTGGGGTCTCCCAGCGTATCGAAAGCGAAGCCGAGCGTGAACGCCTGAAAAAAGTGGTCACCGACTACTGCGATGAACAGGGCGGCTTTATTATCCGTACTGCGGCGGAAGGGGTGTGCGAAGAGGATTTAGCCTCCGACGCCGCCTACCTGAAGCGGGTATGGACCAAAGTCATGGAGCGGAAAAAACGCCATCAGAGCCGCTACCAGCTGTACGGCGAGCTGGCGCTGGCGCAGCGCGTGCTGCGCGATTTTGCCGATGCGCAGCTTGACCGCATTCGCGTAGACTCCCGCCTGACGTTCGACGCGCTGCTCGAGTTTACCGCCGAGTACATCCCGGAGATGACCAGCAAGCTGGAGCACTACAGCGGGCGTCAGCCGATTTTCGATCTCTACGATGTCGAAAATGAAATTCAGCGGGCGCTGGAGCGTAAGGTTGAGCTGAAGTCCGGCGGCTATTTGATCATTGATCAAACCGAAGCGATGACCACCATCGACATCAACACCGGCGCGTTTGTCGGCCACCGCAACCTTGACGACACCATTTTCAATACCAATATCGAGGCGACGCAGGCCATTGCGCGCCAGCTCCGCTTGCGTAATCTCGGCGGCATCATCATCATCGACTTTATCGATATGAGTAATGAAGATCACCGTCGCCGCGTGCTGCACTCGCTGGAGCAGGCGTTGAGCAAAGACCGCGTGAAAACCAGCATTAACGGCTTCTCGCAGCTGGGGCTGGTGGAGATGACCCGTAAGCGAACCCGCGAAAGCGTGGAACATGTGCTGTGTAATGAATGTCCGACCTGCCATGGCCGCGGGACGGTGAAAACGGTCGAAACGGTCTGCTATGAAATTATGCGCGAGATTGTTCGCGTGCATCATGCCTACGATTCTGACCGCTTCCTGGTCTATGCGTCTGCGGCGGTTGCTGAAACCCTGAAAGGGGAAGAGTCCCATGCGCTGGCGGAAGTGGAGATTTTCGTCGGCAAACAGGTCAAAGTGCAAATTGAACCGCTCTATAATCAGGAGCAGTTTGACGTAGTAATGATGTAAGTACGCTGCTTGCCGTTCGGTTAACAAGGAGAGATGCGTGAGGCGTTTGCCGGGGATTATTCTGCTCACCGTTGCAACACTGATTGTCGCCGTCGCGCTACTGGTAAGTGGCCTGCGTCTCGTTTTGCCACATCTGAACGACTGGCGTCCGCAACTGCTGGCGAAAATCTCTCAGGCGACAGGCCACCCGGTGGAAGCCTCTGAGCTTACGGCAAACTGGCAGAACTTTGGGCCGACGCTCGAAGTGCGCGACATCAAAACCGCGCTTAACGACGGCGGTACGCTTTCCGCGCGGCGCGTTACGCTGGCGCTGGACGTCTGGCAAAGCCTCCTGCATATGCGCTGGCAGTTCCGCCAGCTCACCTTCTGGCAACTGCAAATTCGCACGAATACGCCGCTGCAGCGCAACACCGAAGGCGAACCGCTACAGACCGATCGTATCGGCGATCTCTTTTTGCGTCAGTTTGACCATTTCACCCTGCGTGACAGCCATCTGAGCTTCCTGACCCTGTCCGGGCAGCGGGCCGAATTGTCTATCCCGCAACTCACCTGGGTTAACGGTAAAAACCGTCACCGGGCCGAGGGCGAGCTGAGCCTGTCGAGCCTGACCGGGCAGCACGGCGTGATGAAGGTGCGCATGGATCTACGCGATGAAAACGGCCTGCTTAACGAAGGGCGCGTCTGGCTGCAGGCGGATGATATCGACGTGAAGCCCTGGCTTGGACGCTGGATGGAGGACAACATCGCCCTGACGTCCGCGCGGTTCAGCCTTGAGGGGTGGATGACGCTGGATAAAGGCGATATCGCCAGCGGCGACGTCTGGCTGAAGCAGGGCGGCGCAAGCTGGGAAGGCGACAATCGCACCCACGATCTCGTCGTCGATAACCTGACGGCCCATATTTCCAGCGAGCAGGGCGGCTGGCAGTTCCGTATCCCGGATACCCGCATTGCGATTGACGGCAAACGCTGGCCGCAGGGCGCGCTGACCCTGGCCTGGTTCCCGAATCAGGACATCGGCGGTAAAGACCGTGCGCGCAGCGACGAACTGCGCATTCGCGCCAGCAACCTTGAGCTTGGCGGTATGAGCGGCCTGCTGCCGATTGCCGCGAAGCTTTCGCCCTCGCTGGGGGATATCTGGCAAACAATGCAGCCGAGCGGTCAGATTGGCACTCTGGCGCTGGATATCCCGTTAAACGCGCCGGAAAAAACCCGTTTCCAGACCACCTGGAACAATCTTGCGTGGAAGCAGTGGAAGCTGCTGCCGGGCGTTGAGCACCTGTCCGGCCACGCGGAAGGCAGCGTCGAAAATGGCGCCTTAAGCCTGGGGATATCGCAGGCCAAAATGCCGTACGAGACGGTATTCCGCGCGCCGCTGGAAGTCGCTAAAGGTGTGGCCAACCTGCAATGGGTCAAGAACGAAAAAGGCTTTATGCTGGATGGCCGCGACATTGACGTACAGGCGACCGGGGTTCGCGCGCACGGCGGATTCCGCTGGCTGCAGCCAGAGGGCGATGAGCCCTGGCTGGGGATCCTGGCCGGTATCAGCACCAACGACGGCGGTCAGGCCTGGCGATACTTCCCGGAAAACCTGATGGGCAAGGCGCTGGTCGATTACCTCAGCGCCGCCATTAAAGGCGGGCAGGCGGAGAACGCCACGCTGGTGTACGGCGGCAACCCGAATCTGTTCCCGTATAAGCACAACGAGGGGCAGTTCCAGGTCTGGGTACCATTGCATAAGGCGACCTTTGCCTTCCAGCCTGACTGGCCGGCGCTAACCAATCTGGACATCAATCTCAACTTTCTCAACGACGGTCTGTGGATGCAGTCGGATAAGGTGGGGCTTGGCGGGGTAACGGCATCGAACCTGACGGCAAACATTCCCGATTATGCAGACGAAAAGCTGCTGATTGACGCGGATATCAACGGTCCGGGCAATGCCGTTGGACCGTACTTTAAAGAGACGCCGTTGAAGAATTCGCTCGGCGCAACGCTTGACGAGCTTCAGCTTACTGGCGATGTGAATGCTCGCTTACATCTCGATATCCCGCTCAATGGTCAACAGGTGCTGGCGAAGGGCGATGTGCGCCTGAATAACAATGACCTGTTTATCAAGCCGCTGAACAGCACCATAAAGAACCTGCGCGGTCAGTTCAGCTTTGCCAATGGCGACCTGAAGAGCGGGCCGCTGACGGCGACCTGGTTTAATCAGCCGTTGAACGTCGGTTTCACGACGACCGAAGGGGTGAAGTCCTATCAGGTATCGGTGAACATGGACGCCGACTGGCAGCCAGTACGCACCGGTCTGCTGCCGAAAGCGATGGAGGATACCCTCAGCGGCAGCGTGCCGTGGCAGGGGAATGTCGCCATTGAACTGCCGTACCACGGCAACGTGAACTACAAGGTGGCGCTCACCGGCGATCTAAAGAATGTAAGCAGTCGCTTACCTGCTCCGGCAGACAAAATAGCCGGTAAACCGCTGCCGATGAAAATCAACGTCGACGGTGGTCTGAATCAGTTTGAACTGACGGGCAACATCGGCGGCAATAACCACATCAACAGTCGCTGGCTGCTGAACAAGAAGCTGACGCTGGATCGTGCAATCTGGACATCGGACAGCCGCAGCGTACCACCGCTGCCGGATGCGGCGGGCGTTGAGCTGAATTTACCGCCGATGGATGGCGCGCAGTGGCTGGCGCTCTTCCGTCAGGGGGCGGCAGACACCGTCAGCGGCGCGGCGGTCTTCCCCGAACGCGTGACGCTGCGCACACCGGCATTGACGATGGCGGGACAGCAGTGGAACAACCTGAGCATCGTCTCTCAGCCGCAAACGAACGGCAGCCGGGTGGAAGCTCAGGGGCGTGAAATTAATGCTACGCTTGCGATTCGCAACAACGCGCCATGGCAGGTGACGATTCGTTATCTCTATTACAACCCGTCGGCGGTGTCGGCAAACAACCTGACGGCGGTAGATGCCGCGCCCGGCGATAAGCGCATTAGCTTCCGCAACTGGCCTGATTTGCAGCTGCGCTGCGCAGAGTGCTGGCTGTGGGGGCAGAAGTATGGCCGTATCGATGGGGATTTCGCCGTCAAAGGCGATACGCTCTCGCTGTCTAACGGTCTGATTGATACCGGATTTGCCCGCCTGACTTCTGATGGCGAGTGGGTGAATGCGCCGGGCGGCGAACGGACGTCGCTCAAAGGTAAAGTAAAAGGTAAAAAGCTGAATGCGGCGGCTGACTTCTTCGGCCTGTCCACCCCCATTCGCGGTTCATCATTTGATGTTGACTACGATCTGCACTGGCGTGCCGCGCCATGGAAACCGGATGTCGCGTCATTAAACGGCATCCTGAAAACCTCGCTGGGGAAAGGCGAATTTACTGATATCAGCACCGGCCATGCGGGGCAACTGCTGCGGCTGCTGAGTGTGGATGCTCTGCTGCGTAAGCTGCGTTTCGACTTCAGCGATACCTTCAGCGAAGGCTTCTGGTTTGACTCCATTCGCAGTACCGCGTGGATCAAAGACGGCGTGCTGAATACGGACGATACCCTGGTGGACGGCCTGGAAGCGGATATTGCGATGAAAGGCTCCGTTGACCTTGTTCGCCGTCGGCTTGATATGGAGGCTATTGTGGCGCCGGAAATCTCCGCTACGGTGGGGGTCGCCACGGCGTTTGCCATTAACCCGATCGTCGGCGCGGCGGTCTTTGCCGCCAGTAAAGTGCTGGGACCGCTGTGGAGTAAAGTCTCCATTCTTCGCTACCACATTGTCGGTCCAATCGATCAGCCGCAGATCAACGAGGTGCTGCGTCAGGCGCGGAGCGACAACAAAAAGCAATGATTTGACGGGGGTAGTAAATTACCCCACTCTCAATAGATAAACTGATTTACCGCCCTGTTAGCGGTCACCGAAGAGTAGCAAAACGATGAGTCTGAACCTGGTAAGTGAACATCTGCTGTCGGCAAACGGCCTGAGTCATCAGGATCTGTTCGCCATACTTGGCCAACTTGCTGAGCGCCGTCTGGATTATGGCGATCTCTATTTCCAGTCGAGTTATCACGAATCCTGGGTGTTAGAAGACAGCATCATTAAAGACGGCTCGTACAATATCGACCAGGGCGTCGGCGTACGTGCGGTTAGCGGAGAGAAAACCGGTTTCGCCTATGCCGACCAGATAAGCCTGTTGGCGCTTGAACAAAGCGCGCAGGCGGCGCGAACCATCGTGCGCGACAGCGGCGATGGTAAGGTGAAAACCCTGGGCGCCGTGGCCCATTCGCCGCTTTACACCAGTATCGATCCGCTGCAGAGCATGAGCCGGGAAGAGAAGCTGGATATCCTGCGCCGGGTGGACAAAACCGCCCGCGCCGAAGATAAGCGCGTGCAGGAAGTGACCGCCAGCCTGACCGGGGTCTATGAGCTGATTCTGGTGGCCGCCACCGACGGTACGCTGGCGGCGGACGTTCGTCCGCTGGTGCGTCTGTCCGTCAGTGTGCTGGTGGAAGAGGACGGTAAGCGTGAACGCGGCTCCAGCGGCGGCGGCGGACGCTTCGGCTACGACTATTTCCTGGCTGACCTCGATGGCGATGTATGCGCGGACGCCTGGGCGAAAGAGGCGGTACGTATGGCGCTGGTTAACCTCTCTGCCGTGGCGGCA
>NZ_JAFAGS010000003.1 GCF_019237635.1 Pluralibacter sp. | reverse complement strand
CGACATTCCCTCGCATATGAAGCCGAGCTGGAACCTCTGGTACAACTGTCTGGTGGAAGAGGATAAAGAGCACGCAGAGCGGGTTATCCGCAACGCCCTTCACACCCGCTCGCCCTTTAAGCTTGAGTTTCGCATTCACGTCAAAGGCGGGATTCGCCACATCCGTTCGCTGGCTAACCGGGTGCTGAACAAGCAGGGCGAGGTTGAGCGCCTGCTCGGCATCAACATGGATATGACTGAGGTTAAAAAGCTCAACGAAGCGCTGTTCCAGGAAAAAGAGCGCCTGCATATTACCCTCGACTCTATCGGCGAAGCGGTGCTGTGTACTGATGTCGCTATGAACGTCACCTTTATGAACCCGGTGGCGGAAAAAATGAGCGGCTGGAGTCAGGCCGACGCGATGAAACAGCCGCTGCTGAACGTGCTGCGTATCACTTTCGGCGATAACGGACCGCTGATGGAAAATATCCATAGCGGCGATATTTCCCGTACCGATATCGAACAGGACGTGGTTCTCCACTGCCGCAACGGCGGGAAATACGATATCCACTACAGCATTACGCCGCTCAGCACCCTCGACGGGCAGAATATCGGCTCCGTACTGGTCATCCAGGACGTCACTGAATCGCGTAAAATGCTGCGCCAGCTGAGCTACAGCGCCTCTCATGACGCGCTCACCCACCTGGCGAACCGGGTAAGTTTTGAAAATCACCTGAAACGTCTGCTGCAAACCGTGCAGGAAACCCACCAGCGTCATGTGCTGGTCTTTATCGACCTCGACCGCTTCAAAGCCGTTAACGATACCGCGGGTCATGCCGCAGGCGATGTGCTGCTGCGCGAGCTGTCGTCATTAATGTTAAGCCAGCTCAGAACCAGCGACATTCTGGCCCGCCTGGGCGGGGATGAGTTCGGCCTGCTGCTGCCGGACTGCAACATCGAGAGCGCACGCTACATCATCACCCGCATTATTGACGCTGTCAACGACTACAAGTTTATGTGGGAGGGGCAGATCCATCGTGTCGGCGCCAGCGCCGGGGTAACGGTTATCGATGAACACAATCGCCAGTCCTCTGAGGTCATGTCGCAGGCCGACATCGCCTGCTATGCCTCAAAAAATAACGGGCGCGGCATGGTCACCGTTTATGAGCCGCAGCAAGGAGGTCTGCAGCAGTCGCGCAGCATGATGACGCAGGAAGAGCAGTGGCGGATCATCAAGGATAACCATATGGTGCTGATGGCGCGCGGCGTCGCCTCCCCCCGCGTACCGGAAGCCAGCCATTTCTGGCTGTTGTCGCTGCGGCTGTGGAACAGCGAAGGCGAGATGCTGGAAGAGCAGGCGTTTCGCAAAGGTCTGTCCGACCCGGCGCTCATTCACGCCCTGGATCGCCGTATCTATCAGGCCTTCTTCCGCGACGGGGCTGCTGCGGTCGCCGCCCGCGGCATTAGCGTCACGTTGCCGCTCTCCGTCGTCGGGCCGGCAAGCTCAACGCTTATCGATGAACTGCTGGAAGGCCTTGCGCAAAACGCGATGCCGGCGCGCCTGCTGCATGTGATTATTCATGCCAACAGCGTGCCGCAAGCCAGCGCGCAGGACGGCATCGCGCGCCTGCGCGCGGCGGGGTGCAAAATCATCCTCAGCCACGTCGGCCATGATATGGATCTGTTCAACCACCTGACGCCAGGTCAGGTGGACTATGTGATGCTTGACCCGGAAATTATCAGCAGCGTACACGTTAACCTGATGGACGAAATGATGGTGACCATTGTGCAGGGCCACGCGCAGCGGCTGGGCATTAAAACCATCGCCGGGCCGACAAGCCAGGCGCTGATGATGGATACCCTCTCTAGCATCGGCGTCGATCTTATCTATGGCGACCTTATCGCCCACAATCAGCCCATCGAGCTGATGCTCAACACCAGCTACTTCGCCATTAACTGACTTCCCTGCTCCGCTGCTGCGGAGCGTACTCCCTCGCCCTGTTTCATTAAGCCGCTACTGTTTACAAAATTTAACCATTAACCCGCTAACTAACTTATCTTTACATGTAATATACAAATGCATAACAAAACTTCCTCGCTTGGTTGACAGGAACTGTCGCTCTTCTTGCCAGCGTAAAGCCTGATCACCGTACGCTGCCTGACACGCAGCCATTATCAGGACACCGATTATGACAACAATCCGTAACTGGACCTCTACACAAAAACATGTCGCCGTCGCCAGTTTCTCCAGCTGGATGCTTGACGCGTTTGACTTTTTCATTCTGGTTTTCGTGTTAAGCGATCTGGCGATCTGGTTTCATTCCTCCGTCTCAGAGGTCTCCATCGCCATCATGCTGACCCTGGCGGTACGCCCCATCGGCGCGCTGCTGTTTGGCCGCCTGGCGGAAAAATTCGGCCGTCGCCCGATCCTGATGCTCAATATTCTGTTCTTCAGCATCTTCGAACTGCTCTCGGCCTGGTCGCCGACGTTCGCCATCTTTCTCGGGTTGCGCCTGCTCTACGGCATCGCGATGGGCGGGATTTGGGGCGTGGCCTCATCGCTGGCGATGGAAACCATCCCTGACCGTTCGCGCGGCTTGATGTCCGGGATTTTCCAGGCCGGTTATCCGTGCGGCTACCTGCTGGCCTCGGTGATTTTCGGCCTGTTTTACAGCACCGTGGGCTGGCGCGGGATGTTCCTTATCGGCGCCCTGCCCATTTTCCTGCTGCCCTACATCTGGCTGAAAGTGCCGGAATCGCCGGTATGGCTCGCGGCGCGCGAACGTAAAGAGAGTACAGCGCTGATGCCGGTGCTGCGCAGCCACTGGAAACTGTGTCTGTATCTGGTGCTGCTGATGGCCTGTTTTAACTTCTTCAGCCACGGCACCCAGGATCTCTACCCGACATTCCTGAAAGTGCAGCACGGCTTTGACCCGCATACCGTCAGCCTGATCGCCATCGGCTACAATATTGCCGCCATGATGGGGGGCGTCTTCTTTGGCTCGATGTCGGAGCGTATCGGACGGAAAAAAGCGATGATGATCGCCGCCTTCCTCGCGCTGCCGGTGCTGCCGCTGTGGGCGTTCTCGACCGGGTCGTTCAACATCGGCCTCGGGGCGTTTCTGATGCAGTTTATGGTGCAGGGCGCATGGGGCGTGGTGCCGACCTACCTTAACGAACTGGTGCCTGCCAACGCGCGCGCGGTGCTGCCGGGCTTCGTCTACCAGTTAGGCAACCTGCTGGCCTCGGTGAACGCCACCCTGCAGGCGCGGATCGCCGAGGCGAACGGCGGCAACTACGGGATGGCGATGGCGATGGTCGCCGGTACGGTCGCGGTGCTGATTTGCCTGTTCGTGGCCTTTGGCCGTGAGACCCGGGGAGTGGTAATTTCCGGCCAGGGCGCCGCCCAGCCGGATAATGCCGCCGGGCATCGTCAGCATACGCACTAAACGGGCTGGAACTGGTCGCTATACCAGATGTGCAGCAGCGCATACGAACGCCACGGCTGCCAGCGCTCGGCATAGCGACGAATCTGCGCGGGCGTCATACCCGGGAAACGCTGTTTAATCAGATAGTCGTCTGGCAGGAACACATCTTTGGCCTGCCAGCCGCGCAGCGCGAAGTAGTTGGCCGTCCAGCGGCCAATGCCCGGAAAGGTTTGCAGCGCCTTCATGGCCTGCCCGACATCCTCCGGCGGCGTCAGCGGCAGTTCGCCGGAGATGGCCGCTTGGGCGAGATGCACCAACGCCTCGCCGCGCTTCACCGGCATCCCTAAGCTTTTGAGCTGCAGCGGGTCGGCCAGCGACAGCTGCTCCGGCGTGGGGAAACAGTAATAGCCCGGCGCGTCGGCAAGCGGCGTACCGTAGGCCATCGCCACCCGGCTGGTCAGTTTTGCCGCCATCGACACGCTCACCAGTTGCCCCAGAATGGCCCGCACGCCCTGTTCGAACGTATCCACAGAGCCTGGCAGCCTGAGCCCAGGGCGCCCCGCCGCCAGTTCGCCAAGCGCGCCCGCCACCGCGTGGGGGTCGCAACGCAAGTCGAACAACCGCTCCAGTCGGGCGAGACAGACCGGCGCTACCGCAAGAAGCCTGTCGGAGAGCGTGACCTTAAGGGCCTGTGTCGTCGTATCCGGCGTGACCTGCATCAGCCCGTAGCGCCCCTCCCAGGCAAAGCTTCGGGTGTAGCGGTTATCCTCAAAGGTCTCGACGCCGGTCACGGCACGGGCGGCGAGAAAGCCAAACATCCAGTTCCAGTCATAAGGCGGCTGCCAGGGCAAACTAAACATGTCTTCTCCTTCGTTAACCTTTACAGGATAACCGCCTGGCGCATTTTTCGCCTTGCTTTCATATTCCGGTTGTCGCCGGAGTTAGCCGCTGTGACAATCATTCAAAAATCAGATGTAATTACATGTTTTATATATAATTCATATGGCACCAATTGCATAACGGAAATGTATATTCCGGCGCTTATTGAGTCTCTATCAATCGTTTGTATTACAGGGATATGCTATGAGTTGGGATAGATATGCAGCAGGTGTATACGCCCGCCACCAGGCAGGCACATCATCACAACGTCGATGTGCAGAATTCGTCAGACGGGCAATATATGCGGGCGGGGTGGAAGTGAGAAAAACCCTTGATGCGAAGGACTATGGGCCAGCGCTGCTACCACTGCTGCTGTGTTTCTGGCTGGCTGGCTGCACGTCGCAAACGCCAGCACCAGAAAAATCCGCATCTGATTTTTATCACTATTACCTGCCCGCTTTCGATGATCCGGATAAAACAGCGTATTCCTCTGAGGAAATGCAGCATTATGTTGCAGCCGACACGCTGAAACGGCTGGCGACCATCGAAAAAATAGAAGAGCAAGAAATTTACCTGAGTGATTATTTTTTCTATGGACAGGACTACGATAGCAACTGGGTTAGCGCCCTCAAAGTCGGCAAACCTGTCGCGTTTCTTGGCGGCGTAGTCGTACCGGTGAGTGTCGGAAAGGAGAACGGCGCCTATAAAGCGTTATCGGTGTTTATGCGGCGTGAAAATGGACTCTGGAAAATTTACCGCGTAAGAGATGACACAGATGATTATGAGCAGCCCATTTTTGATGCCGGAAGGCTAACCGGTGCGCAAGAACACGCAAGGAAGCTTCCAGCATTCAAGTAACCAATATTTACTCGTTTAAAATCATATAACTGTCAATTTTATGGAGCAAGTAGAAACGAGTAGATGGCATTATTTCTCGCTTTCCGCTAAAGTCGCCCCCCTTCTTCACTGGCATGGGGAAATAACGGGTGTTTATTGGTTTTGACTATGGGACGGCTAACTGTTCGGTTGCCGTCATG
>NZ_JAFAGS010000167.1 GCF_019237635.1 Pluralibacter sp. | reverse complement strand
GCGCGACGCATCATCTGAACACCAGTGTGCTGGAGGGGATGAATAATAAAATCAAGGTCATAAAGCGTATGGCCTATGGATACCGGGATAACGACTACTTCTTCCTGAAGATAAAAGCAGCGTTCCCCGGTAAAGCGCGATGAACCTAAAAAAAGCCCCATCAGGGGCTTTTTTAGTTCATTTGCACGCCTTTGAGGCGAAACTCGATATTCATCACCAGCCCGGCGCCGGGTTTCCCCGGTTCATAGCGCCATTTGCGCATCGCGGCTTTTACATCGCGCTCGAACAGGTTGCTTGGCTGGGCGGACAGGATCTCCACGTTTTCAACGCGGCCATCAGGCATGACGTCAAACTTAACGCGAACATTACCTTCAATGCGAAGCTGTAGCGCGCGCTGCGGATACTGTGGCTGGTTGCGGCTCAGGGCGCGCGGGCCGGAAGGCGCCGCCGCTACCGGTGCGCTGGTCGCCGGAGCGGTGTTCGCCACCGGACGACTTTGCATCGTGGTGTTTTCCAGCGTCGAGACCGCACGCGGTTCTACCGGTTTCGCCTCGCGCTTCGGCTGTTCAACCTTTTTCTCCGGCTTCGGTTTCGGCTTAGGCTTGGGTTTCGGCTCCGGTTTATGGATAACCACTGGCGCTTCTTTCGGCGGGTCAGGCACCACATCCGGCTCTGGCTCAGGTTCTGCGACCGCCTGGGGCGGCGGCTGTACCGCCTGAGGAGGCTCCAGATCCGCAGGCGCCACCATACTGACCATGATCGGCTGCGCAGGGGCTGGCAATTCAATAACCTGATGTACCGAGGTGTAGAGTAAACCTGCCACGACAGCCCCATGAATGCCAACAGACAGCAGCGTCGGCCACGGAAAACGGCGAGGTAAATCAAAGGTCATTGAAGTCATAATCGTTTCAGTTGAAAAATGATGGGGCGATTTTAAATGCAAATAGCAATCATATTCAATAACACATCTTAACCTCGGTCAAATTTCCGTGGGAGATGGTGAAAAAAAGCGCAGCGGTGCCGCAGACGCAAAAACAAAAAGATCATAGCATTGCAGTCGTTATCGCTTTCACATACCGTATTTTGACAATTTACCGATAAGGAACTGCGCCTGTGCTCTATGTGATTTATGCTGAAGATGTCGCCGACTCGCTGGAAAAACGTCTGTCGGTTCGCCCTGCTCACCTCGCGCGTTTGCAATTACTGCACGATGAAGGCCGTCTGTTGACGGCAGGTCCGCTGCCTGCGGTCGACAGCAACGATCCTGGCGTCGCCGGTTTTACCGGTTCTACGGTCATCGCCGAATTTGAATCGCTTGAAATGGCTCAGGCCTGGGCGGATGCCGACCCTTATGTCGCGGCGGGCGTCTACGCTAAAGTGGCTGTAAAACCCTACAAGAAAGTCTTTTAAGCTGGCGCTAAAAAACAATGGGCACCGCCAGCGGTGCCCTTTTTAATACTCAGAAATCATAAATGGCGACCAGCAATGCATTGCGCTGCCGTTTCACCAGACACTTTCTGATCGCGTGGATGCGGATATTGCGCCGGGACTGCGCTTCCAGCCAGCGCGCTTTGCGACGGCTTGCCTGTCTCAGCATGCGCCAGCGCCCCACTTCGGTTCGACTACGCTTCATTTCGACATCTCTAAAATGAAAGAGCCGCTATTATAAACCCTTGCCAGCGGCTGACCAGCGCTTTTACCGCGTTTTTATTTGCCAGATAAATATGGACGCGTAAACTCATAACAACAGGCTTTCAAAAGGATTTTCTATGACAACCTTCTACACCGTGGTGAGTTGGCTGGTCATTGTGGGGTATTGGTTGTTAATTGCGGGTGTGACCTTACGCATCCTGATGAAACGACGCGCAGTACCTTCAGCGATGGCATGGTTACTGATCATTTATATTCTGCCTTTGGTCGGGATCATTGCGTACCTCTCCTTTGGTGAGCTGCACCTCGGGAAACGTCGTGCCGAGCGCGCCCGCGCGATGTGGCCTTCAACCGCAAAGTGGCTGGCGGACTTAAAAACCTGCAAGCATATTTTTGCCGAAGAAAACAGTCAGGTCGCCGCCTCGCTGTTTAAACTGTGCGAAAGACGTCAGGGCATTGCAGGCGTGAAAGGCAATCAGCTGCAGTTGCTGACCGATTCCGACGACGTGATGCAGGCGCTGATTCGTGACATCCAGCTCGCCCGGCACAATATTGAGATGGTGTTCTATATCTGGCAACCCGGCGGAATGGCCGACCAGGTAGCGGAATCGCTGATGGCAGCCGCCCGGCGCGGCGTGCACTGTCGGCTGATGCTTGACTCTGCGGGCAGCGTCGCCTTCTTCCGTAGCCCATGGGCAGCCATGATGCGTAACGCCGGGATCGACGTCGTTGAAGCGCTGAAGGTTAACCTGATGCGTGTCTTCCTGCGCCGTATGGATCTGCGCCAGCACCGCAAGATGGCGATGATCGACAACTATATTGCCTATACCGGCAGTATGAACATGGTTGATCCGCGCTTCTTTAAGCAGGACGCCGGCGTTGGCCAGTGGGTTGACCTGATGGCGCGAATGGAAGGGCCGATCGCGACCTCCATGGGCATTGTCTACTCCTGCGACTGGGAAATTGAAACCGGTAAACGCATTTTACCGCCGCCGCCGGATCTCAACATTATGCCCTTTGAAGAGGCCAGCGGTCACACTATCCACACCATTGCCTCCGGACCGGGCTTCCCGGAAGAACTTATCCACCAGGCGCTGCTCACCGCTGTCTACTCGGCGCGCGAGTATCTGATCATGACCACCCCCTACTTCGTGCCGAGCGATGACCTGCTGCATGCCATTTGTACTGCCGCCCAACGCGGCGTCGATGTCAGCATCATCCTACCGCTCAAAAATGATTCAATGCTGGTCGGCTGGGCGAGCCGCGCCTTTTTCACCGAACTGCTGGCGGCCGGGGTTAAAATCTATCAGTTTGAAGGCGGGTTGCTGCATACCAAGAGCGTGCTGGTCGACGGCGAGCTGAGCCTTGTCGGTACTGTGAATCTGGATATGCGCAGCCTGTGGCTGAATTTTGAAATTACGCTGGCCATCGATGACGCCGGGTTTGGCGGCGACCTGGCGGCGGTGCAGGACGACTATATCTCCCGCTCTCGTCTGCTGGATACCCGTTTATGGGTAAAACGCCCGGTCTGGCAACGCGTTGCTGAGCGACTGTTTTACTTCTTCAGTCCGTTGCTGTAAAACGTGACCCATCAGATGTTAAAACAGGTAGTCATCATGGATATGGATTTAAACAATCGCCTGACCGAAGACGAAACGCTCGAGCAGGCTTACGATATCTTTCTCGAGCTGGCGGCCGATAACCTCGACCCTGCCGATATTATTCTGTTTAATCTGCAGTTCGAAGAGCGCGGCGGCGCCGAGCTTTTCGACCCGGCGGAAGACTGGCAGGAGCACGTTGATTTCGATTTGAACCCCGACTTTTTCGCCGAGGTTGTCATTGGCCTTGCGGATACCGACGGCGGCGAAATTAACGATATCTTTGCCCGCGTGCTGTTGTGCCGGGAAAAAGATCACAAGCTCTGCCACATTCTGTGGCGTGAATAAGAAAAAGGCTGCGCATGCAGCCTTTTTTATGATTTATTCCGCAAGCTTACCGCCGCAGACTTTACAGTAGCAGGCGTCGGATTCATGCCCGGTATGGTGGCAGTGCGGACATACCCGTGACTGCCGCCGGTGATTGAGCTCCGCGCTCATGTGCGAGGTAATCAATCCTGTCGGGATCGCAATGAGCGAATAACCCATCAGGATAAGAACCGATGCTATGGTTCTTCCGGCCGCCGTATGCGGCGTAATGTCGCCATATCCCACCGTTGAAACCGTCACTATCGCCCAGTAGACCGCGGCGTTAAGTGTTGTAAAGCCGTACTGCGGCCCTTCAATACCGTACATTAGTGCGCCAAAGATGATCATCATGATGGCGATAAAAGCGTAGAAAATAATCAGCTGTTGCCGCGCGCTGAGAATGGCTTTCCAGAAAATCATCAGCGACGGCATAAAACGCAACACTTTGAGGATTCGCAGTACGCGAATTGCCCGCATGGCCCGCCAGGCAAAAAAGTAATTAATGCCAATTTCCGGCCACAAACAGATAACGTACAGCGGCAGGATAGTCGCTAAATCAATTATTCCCCAGAAACTGAACACGTAATTTGCCGGTCTCGGCCAGCAAAGGACTCTCAGAAAATATTCAAGGGTGAAGACCAGCGTGACGAAAATTTCCAGCCAGACGAAAGCATGCCATTCCTCAAACGTCAGGTGATACTGGGTGCCAATCCCGGACTCGATAAAAATCAGCACCACGCTAAATAACGCAAACAGTGCGAAGAAGGCCTCGACGCGGCGACCCGAGCGGGTACGGCTATCGAAGAGCAGCCGGTACAACCGTTGGCGAACGGACATCATAGTGGCAGGCACAATAACCTCATGAAAAAAGGGCTGACCCTCGTCAGCCCGTGAGATTATAGCGGGTCAACCTTCAGACAGGAAACAGCATGACGGAAACTGCCCTCCAGAACCGGACGCGTTTTGGCGCACTCCGGCCCGGCGATGGGGCAGCGCGTACGGAATACGCAACCTGACGGCGGATTGATAGGCGACGGCAGCTCCCCTTCCAGCAACTGGATGGTTTTGTTCTTCTCCAGATCCGGGTCCGGGATCGGTACCGCCGACATCAGCGCTCTGGTGTAAGGATGAAGCGGATTGTGGTAAACCTCGTCGTAGGTCCCAAGCTCCACCGCGTGACCCAAATACATCACCAGCACGCGATCGGAAATATGCTTCACCACCGCCAGATCGTGAGCGATGAAGATAAGCGACAGCCCCATCTCACGCTGCAGTTGCTGCAACAGATTGACCACCTGCGCCTGAATAGACACATCCAGTGCGGATACCGGTTCATCGCAGATAATCAGCTTTGGTTCGAGGATCAGCGCGCGCGCAATACCAATACGTTGGCACTGACCGCCGGAGAACTCGTGCGGGTAGCGGTTGATAAGGTTCGGCAGCAGACCGACTTTCATCATCATCGCCTTGACGCGGTCGCGGACTTCCTGGCGCGTCATCGACGGATGATAGGTACGCAACGGTTCGGCGATGATTTCGCCGATGGTCATACGCGGGTTAAGCGAGGCCAGCGGATCCTGGAAAATCATCTGAATGTCGCTGCGAACTTCACGCCATTCGGCAGGCTTAAGGCCCATCAGATCTTTGCCAAGCCACGCGACTTTACCCTCGGTCGCTTTTACCAGACCAATTATCGCACGGGCAAACGTTGACTTGCCGCAGCCGGACTCACCCACCACGCCCAGCGTTTCCCCCTCATACAGGCGCAGCGTTACGCCATCCACCGCTTTCAGGGTTTTCGACGGCTGCCAGAACCACTGCTTGCCATCTTTGATGTCAAAGTGAACTTTGAGGTCGGCGATTTCCAACAATACTTTTCGTTGTTCAGTCACGGCGTTCATAGCAGATCCCCCACCGGTTTAAAGCAGGCGCGTAAACGGCCAGGCGCAAACTCCTCCAGAGGCGGAGTATTATTACAAATTTCAGTCGCATGTGGACAACGCGGCTGGAACGGACAGCCTTTCGGCAGCCGCAGCAGGTTCGGCGGGTTGCCCGGGATAGTCAGCAGCGCCTCGCCTTCGGCATCCAGACGCGGCACCGCGTTGAGCAGCCCGATAGAATACGGGTGCGCCGGATGGTAGAACACGTCGCGCGCCTGACCATATTCCATGGTACGTCCGGCATACATCACCAGGACTTTATCGCAGATACCGGCGACCACACCCAGGTCATGGGTGATCATAATAATAGCGGTGTTGAATTCACGCTTAAGCTCGTTCAGCAGCGTCATGATTTGCGCCTGAACGGTAACGTCCAGCGCCGTGGTCGGCTCATCGGCAATCAGTAACTTCGGCCGACACAGCAGCGCCATGGCGATCATCACACGCTGACGCATCCCACCGGAGAACTCGTGCGGGAACATGCGCATACGCTTACGCGCTTCCGGCATTTTGACCGCATCAAGCATTTTCACCGACTCTTCAAACGCTTCGGCTTTCCCCATGCCTTTATGCAGCATCAGCACTTCCATCAACTGCTCACCCACCCGCATGTACGGGTTCAGGGAGGTCATTGGGTCCTGGAAAATCATCGAGATCTGTTCGGCGCGCAGCTTATTCAGCTCATGCTCGGGCAAATTAAGGATCTGGCGACCATTAAAGGTTGCCGAGCCGCCGATGACGCCGTTCGACGCCAGCAGTCCCATCAGCGCAAACGCAGTCTGGGATTTACCAGATCCGGACTCTCCGACGATCCCCAGCGTTTCGCCCGCATTGAGGCTGAAATTGAGGTCGTTTACCGCGGTGACATCGCCATCGGGGGTTTTAAAGGTCACGCGCAGGTCTTTAACATCCAGCAGCAGACCGGACTTTTGTTGAGCCGGCGCGTTCACCCTGTCAATCGTACTCATGGCTGTACTCCTTAGCGGTCTTTCGGGTCGAGGGCATCACGCAGGCCATCGCCGATAAAGTTGAAACAGAACAGGGTTACCACCAGGAAACCAGCCGGGAACAGCAGCAGCCACGGAGACACTTCCATGGAATTGGCACCATCGCTCAGCAAGGCGCCCCAGCTACTGAGCGGCTCCTGGGTACCCAGACCGAGGAAGCTCAGGAACGATTCAAACAGGATCATACTCGGCACCAGCAGCGAAGCGTACACCACCACCACGCCAAGCACGTTCGGTACAATGTGGCGAACCACAATGCTGCCCGTCGACACGCCACCGACCTGGGCTGCTTCAATAAACTCTTTACGCTTAAGGCTCAGCGTCTGGCCACGAACGATACGCGCCATATCCAGCCAGGAGACCATCCCGATTGCAACGAAAATCAGCAGGATGTTCTGACCAAAGAAGGTGACCAAAAGAATAACGAAGAACATGAACGGAAAGGAGTTAAGGATCTCAAGAAGACGCATCATCACAGAGTCAACTTTGCCGCCCAGATAACCGGACAGCGATCCGTACAGCGTGCCGAGAACCACCGCCACCAGCGCAGCCGCAATACCCACCATCAGCGAGATACGACCACCGATAGCGACACGCACCAGCAGGTCACGACCGGAGGAGTCGGTACCGAAGTAGTGGCTGGAAGCCATATCCGGCGCACTCGACATCATGCCCCAGTCGGTATCGTAGTAGCTGAACTGCGACAGCATCGGCGCGAAGGTCACGAACAGCGCAATCACCACCAGCACACAGAGGCTGGCAACCGCTGCGCGGTTATGCATAAAGCGACGGCGGGCATCCTGCCAGAGACTGCGACCTTCAACTTCCAGTTTCTCACTGAAGTGTTCCAGCGCCTCGCTGTTTTTCTTACTCAACATCATGGCGAACTCCAGTATCAGTAACGGATTTTCGGATCGATAACGGCGTACAGCACGTCAACAATCGCGTTGAACAGAATAGTCAGCGCACCGACCAGAATGGTCAGGCTCAGCACCAGGGAATAATCGCGGTTAAGCGCGCCATTAACGAACAGTTGCCCGATACCTGGCAGGCCATAAATGGTTTCGATAACCATTGAGCCGGTAATAATCCCCACGAACGCCGGTCCCATATAAGAGAGTACCGGCAGCAGCGCAGGTTTCAGCGCGTGGCGGAAAATAATGCGCCGCATCGGCAGACCTTTTGCCCGCGCGGTACGGATAAAGTTGGAGTGCAGCACTTCAATCATGGAACCGCGGGTGATACGCGCAATGCTGGCGATATAAGCCAGAGAGAGTGCCACCATCGGCAGGATCATAAATTTCAGCGCCCCACCGTTCCAGCCACCGCCAGGTAACCAGTGCAGCGTAATGGCGAAGATCATCACCAGCAATGGTGCGACCACGAAGCTCGGGATAACCACTCCGGTCATCGCGACTCCCATCACCATATAATCCCATTTGGTGTTTTGCTTCAGCGCGGCTATGACGCCAGCGCTAACCCCCAACACCACGGCCAGGAAGAAGGCGGCAAAACCTAATTTCGCCGAGACCGGGAAGCTTGCAGCCACCAGATCGTTAACCGAGTAGTCTTTATATTTAAAAGAAGGCCCAAAATCGCCGTTCGCCAGTTGCTTCAGATAATTGAAGTACTGGACGCTCATCGGGTCGTTCAGGTGATATTTTGCTTCAATGTTCGCCATAACCTCTGGCGGTAGCGTACGTTCGCCCGTGAAAGGACTCCCCGGAGCGAGGCGCATCATAAAGAAGGAAATCGTAATAAGAATGAACAGCGTCGGAATAGCTTCCAGACAGCGACGTAATATAAATTTCAACATTGCCTGTACCTTCTGGCGTGTGCCTTTACCCGCGGTCTTTCGCTATAACAAAAGACCGCGTGTGATAGTGCGATGAAATAAGACACAGTGGGGCCGCCGTCGGCCGCCCCACGTATTGCCATCAGTGCTTAATAATGTACAGATCTTTGGTATAGATGTTGTCCATCGGATCTTTACCGGTATAACCACCAACCCAGGGTTTCACCAGGCGGGCGTTTACATAGTAATAAACCGGAACGATGGCGGAATCTTTACCTAACTGCTGCTCAGCTTTGTCGTACAGCGCGGTGCGTTGCGCTTCGTCAGTCACCTGCAGCGTCTGCTTCATAATTTCATCGAACGCCGGGCTCTTGTAATGTGCGGTGTTCATTGAGCTGTCAGACAGCATAGTGTTCAGGAAGGAAGTCGGTTCGTTATAGTCCGCGCACCAGCCAGCACGCGCCACGTCGTAGGTCCCCTGATGACGGGTATCGAGGAAGGTCTTCCACTCCTGGTTGACCAGCTTCACGTCAACGCCGAGATTTTTCTTCCAGATTGAGGCCGCGGCGATTGCCAGTTTTTTATGCAGATCGGAGGTGTTATACAGCAGGTTGAAGGTCAGCGGTTTGTCCGCGGTATAGCCCGCTTCGGCCAGCAGTTTCTTCGCTTCTTCATTGCGTTTTTCCTGCGACCAGGTGAACCATTCCGGTTTGGTCAGCTTCGCGCCATCGGTGTACGGCGGCGTGTAGCCAAACGCTGGCAGGTCGCCCTGAGCTTTTACTTTGTTCACGATGATGTCGCGATCCAGGCCGAGTTTCAGCGCAGTACGGACACGGGCGTCGGTAAACGGTGCTTTCTGGTTGTTGATTTCATAGTAGTAGGTGCACAGATACGGATCGACGTGAACTTCAGTGGGAATTTCTTTCTTCAGCTTCTGGAACAGTTCGATCGGCAGATTGTTATAGGTCATGTCGATTTCGCCGCTGCGGTAGCGGTTGACGTCTGTCACTTCAGAAGAGATTGGCAGATAGGTAATCTGGTCGATAACGGTTTTTTTGTTATCCCAGTAATTCGGGTTGCGCTCCATCACGATGCGCTCGTTGACTACCCAGTCTTTCAGCTTATAAGCGCCGTTGGTCACGATATTGGCAGGCTGGGTCCATTTTTCACCGAATTTCTCGATAGCCGGTTTATAAACCGGGGACATTGCCGGGTTAACCAGCAGCTTGTAGAAATAAGGAACTGGCTCGCTCAGAGTCACTTCCAGCGTATGATCGTCAATCGCTTTTACGCCAAGATCGGTTGCTGGTTTTTTACCTTCGATGATTTCATCGACGTTCAGGATATGGCCGTACTGCGGATAGCTTGCATACGGGGATGCGGTTTTCGGATCCACCAGACGCTGCCAGCTATAGACGAAATCTTGCGCGGTGACGGGCTCACCGTTGGACCATTTCGCATCTTTGCGCAGATGGAAAGTCCAGACTTTAAAATCTTTGTTATCCCAGCTTTCAGCCACGCCTGGAATCGGGTGGCCGTCTTTGGTCGAGGTAATCAATAAGCCTTCAAAAAGATCGCGGCTTACGTTCGCTTCCGGTACGCCTTCGATTTTATTCGGGTCTAACGACTGCGGTTCCGCGCCGTTATTACGAATCATCGTCTGCTTATCCGCCAGATTAACACCGGCAGGCACATCAGCAGCCATTGCGTTTCCTGCGATAAGTGCAGCCAGAACGCCAGCTGCGATAAGGCTTTTTTTTGTGATGATGGACATTGTGTTGGTACCCCGCTCATTATTATTACTGGTTATTTGACCAGCCTGTTTAATCCCCTAAGGGTTCCTGAACAGCGCAGGAGCTAATGCGGCTGTCAGGTCTTGTACTACCGCTATCACCGACTTCTTTATTACGGCTGCTCTTTGTTTGGCACCCTTGCGTCGATTCTTTCATTCATCCCCCCTGTCGGGACGAACTTTATTCTTTTCATGCCGGGAGATTCATTTGAAAACTATTCTCATCTCCGGTCTTCTGTAGTGAAATGTCTGGCCGGAAAGTATCAAATGACTTTCTTTGCCGCCAATACATTTTGCAAATTTGTTAAGCAATTCTCTTTTGTCGTATGTTCTTCATATGAAAGCAAGTTTTAGCCACGCTTCAAATAACAAAATATCACTTTAAAATCAGAACGATAGATAAAGAGTCTTGGCTATGTTCACGGCCACTGCGGTGACGCGTGTTTTTTGCACAAAAAATTAACAATTGGTTATTATTTAGCACATTCCACTGCGCGAGTAGTGAATTTACTAATATCATTTCAATTATCGCTCGGCAAGCGTAAGAGTATCACGTGAATAAAATAACACGGTGGAGGCAATAATCGTTGAGCGGAAACCAGAGTAACAGGATGATATTTATAGTGTTTTACGGCCACAACATTATATGATGCTTTAGCCGTCGTTAAACTTTATTGATATGATTTGCTAATAATGGCGCATTCCAGCGAGATGATATCCCGCTGGAATTGCCGTTTAACCGACAAGGCCTGGAAAAATCGCTTTAATCCCGGTGACGATGAACTCAATCCCCAACGCCATCAGCAGCAGACCCATGATACGGGTAATGACGTTGATCCCCGTCTGTCCGAGCAGGCGTACCAGCCATGGCGCAATACGAAACAATCCCCAACAACAGGCGGCGAAAATGGCGATCGCCACGGAGAAACCGATTAAATGCGCAATGCTGTGGTAACGGGTTCCCCAGACGATGGTCGAACTGATCGCGCCCGGCCCAGCCATAAGCGGCAGCGCCAGCGGGACAACACCAACGCTTTCACGAATCGACGTTTCTGACTTCTCCTGCTTGTTCTGCTTATCCTCCCCCAACTTGCCGCTTATCATCGACATCGCAATCGTCACCACCAGGATGCCGCCCGCAATGCGGAATGAATCAATAGAGATGCCGAAGAGCTGAAGAATACCGTCTCCGAGAAACAGCGACGTCCAGAGAATAATGGCAACGGACAGGTTTGCGGTCAGGTTGGTTTTATTACGAGCAACCGCTGACTGGTAGCTGGTCATGCTAATGAAGACCGGGATGATACCTACCGGGTTCACCAGTGCAAACAACCCAATGAAAAATTTAACATAAGTGGGAAAATCAAACAAAGTTTGAATCACGGTTAGCCCCGCAAACTCATCAAAAGTAGTCGTTGACGAAAAGTAAGAATGAAATCCGCGCTGAAGATACGCTTTTTATCCGTATTCTTCACGCTAAATCTGCTAAAAACGCTGTCATTACACACTGTTATGAATTTGTATGAATTATGCTAATGTACCACCCAAACCTGAGCACGATCTTTTAACACTTGATACAAATCGCTAAAACGGGCCTGCTGAAAGGTGTCAGCTTGGGATAATCTTGATTTAGATCACGTAATTCGTACTCAGAAGTGAGTAATCTTGATTTCACCATCAGAGGGTAACCTGGTGTCTCCCAGGAGTAATGGGAAGGCTCGTTTAGTAAGTCAGTGAATCGAAGGTCGTGAGTGACCTGTTATTTTCAAGGCTCTTACGCAAGCTGCATACGGTCTGTCTATACTGACGTATCGCGCAGTTGATTTACTAAAAAAGTTTAACATTACCAGGAGAGCATTATGGCTGTTACTAATGTCGCTGAACTTAACGCACTCGTCGAGCGCGTGAAAAAAGCCCAGCGTGAATATGCCAATTTCACCCAAGAACAGGTTGATAAAATCTTCCGCGCGGCCGCTCTGGCTGCTGCAGATGCTCGAATCCCTCTCGCCAAAATGGCCGTTGCCGAATCCGGCATGGGTATCATTGAAGATAAAGTGATTAAAAACCACTTCGCTTCTGAGTATATCTATAACGCCTATAAAGATGAGAAAACCTGCGGCGTGCTGTCTGAAGACGACACCTTCGGCACCATCACCATTGCAGAACCTATCGGCATCATCTGCGGTATCGTCCCGACGACTAACCCAACTTCCACGGCTATCTTCAAATCGCTGATCAGCCTGAAAACTCGCAACGCCATTATCTTCTCCCCGCACCCACGTGCTAAAGATGCGACCAACAAAGCCGCAGATATCGTTCTGCAGGCAGCCATCGCTGCGGGTGCGCCGAAAGACCTGATCGGCTGGATCGATCAACCCTCCGTTGAACTGTCCAACGCGCTGATGCATCACCCTGACATCAACCTGATTCTGGCCACTGGCGGCCCAGGTATGGTGAAAGCGGCATACAGCTCCGGTAAACCGGCAATCGGCGTAGGCGCAGGTAACACACCGGTTGTTATCGACGAAACCGCTGATATCAAACGTGCTGTCGCGTCTGTACTGATGTCCAAAACCTTCGATAACGGCGTAATTTGTGCTTCCGAGCAGTCCGTTGTGGTTGTTGACTCCGTTTACGACGCCGTACGCGAACGTTTCGCCAGCCACGGCGGCTACATGCTGCAGGGCAAAGAGCTGAAAGCCGTTCAGGACATCATCCTGAAGAATGGCGCACTGAACGCGGCCATCGTCGGTCAGCCGGCATACAAAATTGCAGAACTCGCAGGCTTTAGCGTTCCAGAAACCACCAAGATTCTGATTGGTGAAGTGAAGGTTGTTGACGACAGCGAGCCGTTTGCTCACGAGAAACTGTCTCCGACTCTCGCCATGTATCGCGCGAAAGACTTCGAAGACGCGGTAGTCAAAGCAGAGAAACTGGTCGCCATGGGCGGTATCGGTCACACCTCTTGCTTGTACACCGACCAGGACAACCAGCAGGAACGCGTTAACTTCTTCGGTCAGAAGATGAAAACTGCACGTATCCTGATCAACACCCCGGCTTCTCAGGGTGGTATCGGTGACCTGTACAACTTCAAACTCGCACCTTCCCTGACTCTGGGTTGTGGTTCCTGGGGTGGTAACTCCATCTCTGAAAACGTTGGTCCGAAACACCTGATCAACAAGAAAACCGTTGCTAAGCGAGCTGAAAACATGTTGTGGCACAAACTTCCGAAATCTATCTACTTCCGTCGTGGCTCTCTGCCAATCGCGCTGGATGAAGTGATTACCGATGGTCACAAACGTGCGCTGATCGTAACTGACCGCTTCCTGTTCAACAACGGTTACGCCGACCAGATCACCTCTGTACTGAAAGCGGCTGGCGTTGAAACTGAAGTGTTCTTCGAAGTTGAAGCGGACCCAACGCTGACTATCGTTCGTAAAGGCGCCGAGCTCGCTAACTCCTTCAAACCGGACGTTATCATCGCACTGGGCGGTGGTTCCCCGATGGATGCGGCGAAAATCATGTGGGTGATGTATGAGCACCCGGAAACCCACTTCGAAGAACTGGCGCTGCGCTTTATGGACATCCGTAAGCGTATCTACAAGTTCCCGAAAATGGGAGTGAAAGCGAAAATGGTTGCTGTCACTACCACTTCCGGTACCGGTTCTGAAGTCACGCCGTTTGCAGTGGTTACCGATGATGCTACCGGTCAGAAATACCCGCTGGCTGACTACGCGCTGACCCCGGACATGGCTATCGTTGATGCCAACCTGGTGATGGATATGCCGAAGTCCCTGTGTGCCTTCGGTGGTCTGGATGCGGTAACGCACGCTCTGGAAGCTTACGTTTCTGTACTGGCTTCTGAGTTCTCTGACGGTCAGGCTCTGCAGGCGCTGAAACTGTTGAAAGAAAACCTGCCGGCGTCCTACCACGAAGGTTCTAAGAACCCGGTAGCACGTGAGCGTGTTCACAGTGCAGCCACTATCGCGGGTATTGCGTTTGCTAACGCCTTCCTGGGTGTATGTCACTCAATGGCGCACAAGCTGGGTTCTCAGTTCCACATTCCTCACGGTCTGGCGAACGCCCTGCTTATCAGCAACGTTATCCGTTACAACGCTAACGATAACCCGACCAAGCAGACTGCATTCAGCCAGTATGACCGTCCGCAGGCCCGTCGTCGCTATGCCGAAATCGCTGACCACCTGGGTCTGAGCGCTGCCGGTGACCGTACTGCGGCGAAAATTGAGAAACTGCTGGCATGGCTGGAAAGCGTTAAAGCTGAACTGGGTATTCCGAAGTCTATCCGCGAGGCAGGCGTTCAGGAAGCTGACTTCCTGGCACATGTCGACAAACTGTCTGAAGATGCGTTTGACGACCAGTGCACCGGCGCTAACCCGCGTTACCCGCTGATCTCCGAGCTGAAACAGATCCTGCTGGATACTTACTACGGCCGTGAGTTCAAAGAAGGCGAAGCGGTAGCGGCGAAGGTAGAAGCACCGGTTAAAGCTGACAAGAAAGCGAAGAAAAGCGCCTGATTGACAGCCTGATAACAGAACCCGCCTGATGGCGGGTTTTTTATTTCCGGCATTTAACCAGTATGCAACGGTATCAAGCCGTCGTCCCGCGCAGGCGCTGCTGAATAACCGATAGCGACCCGATGTCCAGCGCTTCTTTATAGTGTTTGCGGCAAACGGAGATATAACGCTCATTCCCGCCAATCACCACCTGCTCGCCTTCATTATAGGGACGCCCTTCCTGATCAAGCCGCAGCACCATACTGGCCTTGCGACCGCAGAAACAAATGGTCTTCAGTTCTACAAGCTTATCTGACCACGCCAGCAAATACTGGCTGCCGGTAAATAACTCGCCGCGAAAGTCCGTACGCAGGCCATAACACAGTACCGGGATATCTAAATCGTCCACCACCTCAGACAGCTCGTAAACCTGCTGACGGGTCAGGAACTGGCTTTCGTCCACCAGAACGCAGTGTATCGGCTCCTGAGCGTGTTCTGCGGCAATATCATCATGTAACACGGTCTGTTGGTTGTAGAGCTTTGCAGGAGACGATAGCCCGATACGCGAGCTTACTTTACCGGCGCCAAAGCGATCGTCGATTTCCGCGGTGTAAACCAGGGTCCGCATACCCCGTTCCTGGTAATTGTATGAAGACTGCAGAAGCGCCGTCGACTTCCCCGCATTCATTGCCGAGTAGTAGAAATATAGTTGTGCCATTGGCAACATCACCCCAATCAACGTGTTTTTAATGGCACGAATTGTACCCTATTTCCTTGTTGATATCAGCGTTCATGCTTTAGGCAGCGATAACCTTAGCGTTTGTAAATATAAAACTTATCTTATCTATAATAACAACCAGATACACAGGGATTACCCGTATGTGCTTTGCATAACAAATGCCCAGGTTGTCACATTTTACACTGCCAGGTCTTGTCGTACTTCGGCTGGGACTGTTCCCCCTCGCCAATGAATAGCAAACAATTTCCTGAACATTCCCTAATACAAAAGACTGATAGTTTATTGCCACCAGGATATATACCGTACCGAAAGAGTTCAAAAAAGGCATACTTTGTCCGGGTGATCCCCCGCCTGGAGCCTGCACAATAAGCGGGGATGATGTGAAGCAGCGCCAGAAATTTAACTTAACCTAATTAATAGGCACGATAAATAACATGTAATTTTGAATTCCTTACAATCATCCCTATTGCACATCTGAATTTATCGCTCTATTATTAGTTCAACAAACCACCCCCACAATATAAGTTTGAGATTACTACAATGAGCGAAGCACTTAAAATTCTGAACAACATCCGTACTCTTCGTGCGCAGGCAAGAGAATGTACCCTTGAAACGCTAGAAGAAATGCTGGAAAAATTAGAAGTTGTTGTTAATGAACGTCGTGAAGAAGAAAGCGCTGCGGCTGCTGAAGTCGAAGAACGTACCCGTAAACTGCAACAGTACCGTGAAATGCTGATCGCTGATGGTATTGATCCGAACGAACTGCTGAACAGCATGGCTGCCGCTAAATCCGGTACTAAAGCTAAGCGCGCAGCACGTCCGGCTAAATACAGCTACGTTGATGAAAACGGTGAAACTAAAACCTGGACTGGCCAGGGCCGTACCCCAGCTGTAATCAAAAAAGCGATGGATGAGCAGGGTAAATCTCTGGACGATTTCCTGATCTAATCGTTCCTCGCTCATACAAAATCCCGCCACGGCGGGATTTTTTTCATTTTGACACGCGACAAAGATCCCGGTGGTCAATTTCCAGGCAGCATGAACCACAGCGATAAAAAAACCGGGAAGCTATGCTTCCCGGTTCAGATTTAAACCTGCTTAATCGCCGCTGGATTACTTGCTTACACCCAGCGTCTCTTCCAGCCACGCTTTAAAATCAGCGCCCAGGGTATTGTGACGAATACCGTATTCAACGAATGCCTGCATATAGCCAAGCTTATTACCGCAGTCATGGCTCTTGCCCTTCATGTGGTACGCTTCAACCGTCTCTTTTTCGATCAGCATATCAATGGCGTCGGTCAGCTGAATTTCATCACCGGCTCCCGGAGGGGTTTTCGCCAGCAGAGGCCAAATTTCCGCGCTCAGCACATAGCGCCCCACGACGGCCAGATTTGACGGCGCAACGTCGGCTTTTGGTTTTTCCACCACGCCCACCATCGGCACGCTGTCACCCGGGTGCAGCGCTTCGCCCTTGCAGTCCACCACGCCGTACGCGGTAACGTCTTCGACGGGTTCTACCATGATCTGGCTGGCGCCGGTTTCATCGAAACGCTTGATCATTTCCGCCAGGTTATCGCGGGTCAGGTCGGATTCATATTCATCCAGAATAACATCCGGCAGGATAACGGCTACCGCGTCATCACCCACAACCGGGTGCGCGCACAGCACTGCATGTCCCAACCCTTTCGCCAATCCCTGACGCACCTGCATAATGGTGACGTGCGGTGGGCAAATAGACTGGACCTCTTCAAGCAGCTGGCGCTTTACACGTTTTTCCAGCATTGCTTCGAGTTCAAAGCTGGTATCAAAATGGTTTTCAATTGAATTTTTTGAAGAATGAGTAACAAGCACAATTTCAGTGATGCCTGCCGCGATACATTCATTAACAACATACTGAATTAATGGCTTATCAACCAGCGGCAGCATTTCCTTAGGAATAGCTTTAGTGGCGGGTAACATCCGGGTCCCTAATCCCGCAACCGGGATTACGGCCTTAGTGACTTTTGAATTTAATGCAGCCATTGAAATCTCCTGAACTGTTCAGAATTTGAACGTGCTCGTTAATTAATCACGCGCCGAGTATATCAGTCCCTCCCGGGAGGCTGGGTCTGAAAAGAGCGCGAGAACATTGAATTAGGATTTATACGCATTACTTGCGCTGATAGTACCACCACTGTCGAAAAGCAAGCAGCGCTATATCAACAGAGGCGCGCTAATTGCTCATTCCGCAGACAACATTAAACGTAATCGTCCGCCTGCCCCCCAAATCTGACACTGCCATGAATCACAGCGCTGGCTGATCTGGTTTAAATAAGCATTGCCTAATGTTCCCAGCGGAACGCCATTACTGATTTGAATTTGATGCGTTCCCGTGTTTAGCGTTCCATTGAGCCCGGCAGACACGAGGATCAGATTTTTAATTCCGCTATGGTAATAACCCACTAGCAGCGGAAATTGCCCAGGCAGATTCGCCTGGCGCAGTAATTGATTAACCTGTTTTAACAAACTGCCAAGTTCCGGCAGACGCTGCCCCTGATGCGCAAGCTGCTCTTGCAATAAACCATTAAAGAGCGCACGCAATAAGAGTGCCGCCAGAACACCGTTGTCCCCTGCCCGGGTAACGTCCAGACAATAAAAGGCCAGGTCGTGCTCCGAAAGCGGTGCAATATCGAGCACCAGTCCAGGTTTATCGGCGGTCATCAGTTGACGATAATTGATACGGCAGTGGGAAATAACCTGCTGTACCGGAGGTTGCAGTTCCTGTAACAGCTTCGCCGCAGCGAAGGGATCGCTCACCAGCGCATCCCAGTCTTCAAACAGGCGTTCTTCTTCTACCACCCGCGAGTTGAACATCGTCGGATACAGACAGGCGAAAACCGTTTCTCGCAGTTGGTCCAGATCCTTGACCGGTTTTAACAGCACGTCCTGGACGCCAAGACGCAGCGCTTTGGCGATATCCGCCATATTCTCGGTCGCGGAAATGATAAGGATAGGGAGTTGTTTACCTTCGTTACGCAGAAACTCGACCAGCTTAAGTCCGTTCATCCTCGGCATCGCGAGATCACAGATCATCAGGTCAGGTTTAAGTTTGGTCATTTTTTCCAGGGCATCCACGCCATCTTGTGCAAGGGTCGTATTCGCCCCCAGCGATGAAAGCCACGAATCCAGCAGAGCGCGGAAAACGGGTTCGTCCTCAACAATTAGAATCTGTTTTCCCGCCAATGGCTGCGTCATGATATCTCCCCTGGCTGACGATAACTCAATAGTGGCATGCTATTCGTGGTATCGCCTGTCAGAATTTTACTGAAATAATCGAAAAAAGTGCCCTACATCGCGGCACGAACCAAAGGTAAAAGCTCGTCCATCTTTTTTTCAACAGCTTGTTGCCCTGCCGTTATCGCGGCGGGTGCACGATGGAAATCGAGGGTAGAGATTTGCGGGCAAAACGGTTGCAGCAGAATATCCGGCGGGTCCCCGGCCATGCGGTTACGCTTCAATCTGTTTTCAAGCACCTGTATTGACGTCGTCATTATTTCCATCGCCGTCGGGGTCATCGCGGTTCGTCGAGACGTCATCCGTCCGAGTCTCGCACGAAAGCGCTCGGGCCACGACAGCCTATCCTCATTCTCTGCAGACACCATATCAGACTGAAGATTCACCGACAGAAGATCCTGCTGCATCAAATGCGCGTCATGCTGGAGGTCAACCGCAATGACAATATCGGCGCCAAGCGCCCGGGTCAACGAGACAGGAACGGGGTTAACAACAGCGCCATCCACCATCCAGTACCCGTTGTGCATAACGGGCGCCATCAAACCAGGCATACTGCAGGAGGCGCGGACAGCCAAGTGGAGATCGCCTTCCGTGAACCACAGTTCCCGGCCAGTGCTGATATTGGTCGACACCGCCGCAAAGCGTCGGCTGCAGGACTCAATCGTCTCAGCGGGAACGACCTGACGGTATTGGCGAAAAACGCGCTCACCACGAAGCAGACCTCCCCGTCGCCAGGAGAGATCCATCAGACGTAAGACGTCCCAGGAATTGAATGAGCAAACCCACTTTTCCAGCACCGGCAACCTGTCTGAGGCATACGCCGCGCCGACTAATGCGCCGATTGAACAACCCGCAACGATGTCAACGTCGATGCCCATCTTGCGCAGTGCTTTGATAACACCGATATGTGACCATCCGCGTGCTGCCCCGGCCCCCAGGGCCAAACCAATCTTAAGATTTCTCATTCCTGCCGGTGGACATCCCCCCTCTTGCGGACGTAGCAACATTGCCACAGCTCAGTTAACATAGTGCCGCCTGGCGCAACGGCGCCTTTCTATTGATACAGGAGGCGATTTTGTCTTCACTTTGCCCCTGTGGCAGTGCTCTGGAGTATAGCGTATGTTGCCAGCGATATCTTACTGGTACACAGCTAGCACCAGATCCGTCACACCTTATGCGTTCACGTTATACTGCTTTTGTGATGAAGGATGCAGATTACCTGCTGAGAACCTGGCACCCATCCTGTCACGCGCCGACCTTTCGTCAGGATATTGAGCACGGCTTTGCCAATACCGAATGGCTTGGTCTGACAATATTCGCGACGGATGCGGGCCGCACGCCCGATGAAGGCTTCGTGAGTTTTGTCGCCCGTTTTCGGGAGCATAACAAGAACGGCGCCATCATCGAGCGTTCAAGATTCTTACAAGAAAACGGACAATGGTATTATATTGATGGTACACGACCGTTGATTGGCCGAAATGACCCCTGCCCCTGCGGCTCGGGCAAAAAATTTAAAAAGTGCTGCGCGCAGTAGCGCCACGCACCCGAATACTGCAAACACCGCCAACAGGATTTCCCCTGAGATGCATTCATTACAACGAAAAGTGCTGCGAACTATCTGCCCCGATCAAAAAGGGCTTATCGCGCGTATTACCAACATTTGCTACAAACACGAACTCAACATTGTGCAGAACAACGAGTTTGTTGACCATCGCACCGGCCGCTTCTTTATGCGCACCGAGCTCGAAGGTATTTTTAATGACGTCACACTGCTTGCCGACCTCGACAGCGCGCTGCCGGAAGGCTCAGTGCGTGAGCTGGTTCCTTCTGGCCGCCGCCGCATCGTCATTCTGGTAACGAAAGAGGCTCACTGCCTCGGCGATTTGCTGATGAAAGCGAACTACGGCGGTCTCGACGTCGATATCGCCGCCGTTATCGGCAACCACGAAACGCTGCGCCCGCTGGTTGAGCGTTTTGAGATCCCGTTCCAGCTCGTCAGCCACGAGGGGCACACCCGTGAAGAGCATGACATGCTGATGGCCGACGCCATTGACGGCTGGGCGCCGGATTACGTGGTGCTGGCGAAGTATATGCGCGTACTGACCCCGGAATTTGTCTCCCGCTTCCCGAATAAAATCATCAATATTCACCACTCGTTCCTGCCAGCCTTTATCGGTGCGCGCCCGTACCACCAGGCCTATGAGCGCGGCGTCAAAATTGTCGGCGCAACCGCCCACTACGTTAATGACAATCTGGATGAAGGTCCTATCATCATGCAGGACGTCATTCACGTCGACCATACCTACACGGCAGAAGACATGATGCGCGCCGGTCGCGATGTGGAAAAAAATGTCCTCAGCCGCGCGCTTTATCAGGTGCTGGCCCAGCGGGTATTCGTCTACGGTAACCGTACGATTATCCTGTGATTTTGCTTCGTTATTGCGTTGCTTTTAAACGTTACGCGTAAAAAGTACGCAAACGATGCATTTTCCACAACGGAAGTCTTTACAGCGGCGCGTCATTTGATATGATGCGCCCCGCTTCCCGAAATGGATGCAGGCCAGTAAAATGTATTACCCCGTGGTGGGGTTCCCGAGCGGCCAAAGGGAGCAGACTGTAAATCTGCCGTCATCGACTTCGAAGGTTCGAATCCTTCCCCCACCACCAT
>NZ_JAFAGS010000166.1 GCF_019237635.1 Pluralibacter sp. | reverse complement strand
GCGCGACGCATCATCTGAACACCAGTGTGCTGGAGGGGATGAATAATAAAATCAAGGTCATAAAGCGTATGGCCTATGGATACCGGGATAACGACTACTTCTTCCTGAAGATAAAAGCAGCGTTCCCCGGTAAAGCGCGATGAACCTTTTTTATTTCCTTTACCGCAGAATGATAGCGTCCAATTTTGTGATCTATTTGGCAAAATCAGCGATTATTGTTTACCCTTAGCGACTCACCTGTCATTCCCGGCGGGGGATTTATTTCCCGTGTGGGCAGCCATAAGGAATATGTAATGAAAGATTTAAACGTTGTTGACGGCATAAATAACGCCGGATCGTGGTTGGTGCGCAACCAGGAATTACTGCTGAGCTATGCGGTGAATATCGTAGCGGCAATTGCAATTGTTATTATCGGTCTGATTGTCGCCCGCGTGGTGTCTGGCACGCTAAACCGTCTGATGCAGGCGCGTAAAATTGACGCCACCGTCGCAGACTTTCTTTCCGCGCTGGTGCGCTATGCAGTCATCGCCTTTACTCTGATTGCGGCGCTTGGCCGCGTTGGCGTGCAGACGGCCTCCGTTATTGCGGTACTCGGCGCCGCAGGCCTGGCCGTTGGTCTTGCGCTGCAAGGCTCGCTGTCTAACCTTGCCGCTGGCGTTCTGCTGGTGATGTTCCGTCCGTTCCGCGCTGGGGAGTATGTCGATCTTGGCGGCGTGGCGGGTACTGTGCTGAATGTACAGATTTTCTCGACGACGATGCGTACCCTGGACGGCAAAATTGTCGTTATCCCCAACGGTAAAATTATTGCCGGCAACATCATCAACTTTTCCCGCGAGCCGGTGCGCCGCAATGAGTTTATTATCAGCGTGGCCTACGACTCTGACATTGATAAAGTGAAGCAGTTGCTGACCGCTATTATCGAGTCTGATGAGCGTATTCTTAAAGACCGTGAAATGACTGTGCGTCTGCACGAACTTGCCGCATCCTCTATGAACTTTGTGGTGCGGACCTGGAGTCAGAGCAGCGAACTGCAAAACGTCTACTGGGATGTGCTGGAACGTATTAAGCGTGATTTTGACGCTAACGGCATTACCTTCCCGCATCAGCAGATGGATGTGCATTTTAAAAATACGCAGAAGCAGGTTAGCGAATAAAAACGAAAAGGCCGGGGTTCCGGCCTTTTTTCTGCACGCTATTATTAATGTAACTTATTAATGATTAAAATTATCAATTTCCGCTAATAATTTTCTCGCGCTATAGTCTGCATCATTAACGAACTGGACGAGAAATTCATTGTGATATCCTATTTTTTTCAAGGGCTTGCACTCGGTGCTGCCATGATCCTTCCTTTAGGGCCGCAGAATGCATTTGTCATGAATCAGGGGATTCGTCGGCAATACCACGTTATGATCGCCTTCCTGTGCGCCATGAGCGATATGCTGCTTATCAGCGCCGGGATCTTCGGCGGCAGCGCGCTGTTGATGCAGTCGCCATGGCTGCTGGCGCTGATTACCTGGGGCGGCGTGGCATTTTTGCTGTGGTATGGGTTTGGCGCGTTCCGCACGGCGACGGGCAGTAATATTGAACTCGCCAGCGCCGAGGTGATGAAGCAGGGGCGCTGGAAAATTGTCGCCACCATGCTGGCGGTGACCTGGCTTAACCCGCACGTCTATCTGGATACCTTCGTGGTGTTGGGCAGCGTCGGCGGGCAGATGGACGTTGAGCCGAAGCGCTGGTTTGCGCTGGGTACCGTCAGCGCCTCTTTCCTGTGGTTCTTTGGCCTGGCGCTGCTGGCGGCCTGGCTTGCTCCGCGCCTGCGTACCGCCAAAGCGCAGCGGATAATCAATCTGCTGGTGGGCGCGGTGATGTGGTTTATCGCGTTCCAGCTGGCAAAAGAAGGCGTCCTGCACGTTCACGCATTGTTCAACTAATCCTTATCTTATGGACATTTACCCGTCACAGGCTAATCTTGCAGGCATGCGCCCTGTTTCGGGTGAATACGTAACATGGAGGAATGACAGTGAAGTTTAAAGTGATGGCCCTCGCGGCTTTAATAGGAGTAAGCGCGATGTCGGTACAGGCAAACGAGTTGCCGAATGGTCCGCATATTGTCACCTCAGGGACCGCAAGCGTTGATGCCGTTCCGGATATTGCTACGCTGGCAATCGAAGTTAACGTCGCGGCGAAGGATGCTGCATCCGCCAAAAAACAGGCTGATGACCGCGTTGCCCAGTACCTCACGTTCCTGGAAAAGAATGGCATCGCCAAGAAGGATATCCGCTCCGCCAACTTGCGTACCCAACCTGACTATGACTACCAGAACGGCAAAAGCATCCTTAAAGGCTACCGCGCCGTGCGTACCGTTGAGGTGACGCTGCGTCAACTGGATAAGCTAAACTCGCTGCTGGATGGCGCGCTGAAGGCCGGTCTGAATGAGATTCGCTCGGTGTCGCTGGGTGTTGCGCAACCGGAAACGTATAAAGACAAAGCCCGTAAAGCGGCGATGGATAACGCAATCCATCAGGCGAAAGAGTTGGCATCTGGTTTTAACGCGACGTTGGGGCCGGTGTACAGCGTACGCTATCACGTCTCTAACTATCAGCCGAGCCCGATGGTGCGGATGATGAAAGCGGATGCGGCTCCTGTGCCGATGTCTGCGCAGGAAACCTACGAGCAGCCGACAATCCAGTTTGACGACCAGGTGGATGTCGTATTCCAGATGCAGCCTGCGGCGACCCAGCCGCAGGATGCCAGCAGCAAAACGCAATAATTCCCTGCGCCCGGCTCTTCAGCCGGGCTTCATTTTTATTCTGTGAGCAACTGTAAAAGTGAGACGTCACATCCAGTCTTTTTTTTGCGACCATGAGGATATGCCATAGCGATTAATGAGGGATAGCTATGGATATTTTTATCTCGAAAAAGATGCGTAATTTCATCCTGCTGGCGCAAACCAATAACATTGCCAGGGCGGCTGAGAAAATACATATGACCGCCTCGCCGTTTGGTAAAAGCATTTCGGCGCTGGAAGATCAGATTGGCTATACGCTGTTTACCCGCAAAGATAACAGCATCAGCCTGAACAAAGCGGGGCAGGAGCTGTACCAGAAACTGTTTCCGATTTACCAACGCCTGTCAGCGATTGATAATGACATTCATCACTCCGCGCACCGCTCACGCAATATCGTGATTGGCATCGATAATACCTATCCGACGATTATTTTCGACCAGTTGATTAGCCTCGGTGACAAATATGACGGGGTGACCGCGCAGGCCGTCGAGTTTAGCGAGAATGGGGTGATTGATAACCTGTTTGACCGTCAGCTCGATTTTATCATTTCACCGCAGCATGTCTCGGCCCGCGTCCAGGAACTGGATAACCTGAATATCAGCGAGCTGGCGCCGCTGCGTCTGGGGTTTCTCGTTTCCCGTCGCTACGAGGAGAAGCAGCCACAGGATCTGCTGCGTGAACTGCCCTGGCTGCAAATGCGTTTCCAGAACCGGGCCAATTTCGAGGCGATGCTGGATGCGTATATGCGCCCGTGCGGCATCAACCCGACGATTATCTATCGTCCCTACAGCTTTATGGCGAAGATAAGCGCCGTTGAGCGCGGGCAGTTTTTGACCGTGATCCCGCACTTTGCCTGGCGACTGGTGAACCCGGCGACGCTGAAATACTTTGATGCCCCCGGCAGCCCGATGTATATGCAGGAGTATCTGTATTCGCTGAAAAACCACCGTTATACCGCCACGATGCTTCAGCATATTGCCGAGGATCGTGACGGTGGGGCGAGTTAACCGAGCATCGAACCATGCTCGATAAGGTTGCGGTGCAGATCAAACGCGTGGCTGAGATCGTGATGGATATGCCCGCCAGGCGCATTATCCAGATAGCGGTGCAGATAGTCCCGATAGAGCGGATGCGCACAGTTGTCGATGATGGCGCGCGCGCGTTGCAGCGGCGAGAGCCCGCGGAGATCGGCAATCCCCTGTTCGGTGACGATCACTTTCACGCTGTGCTCGCTGTGGTCGACGTGGCTGCACATCGGGACGATTGTCGAAATCTTGCCGTCTTTGGCGATGGACGGCGCCATAAAGATAGACAGGTAAGCGTTGCGTTCAAAATCACCGCTGCCGCCGATACCGTTCATCAGATTGACCCCGGCCACGTGCGTGGAGTTGGCGTGACCGTAGATATCAAACTCCAGCCCCACGTTCAGCGCGATAACCCCGAGGCGGCGGATAATTTCCGGGTTATTGGAAATCTCCTGCGGGCGCAGCACAATCCGGCTGGCGAAGAAATCCATGTTTTCGTAAATCTTTTGCAGGGAGTCGGCGGACACCGTCAGGCTGGAAGCGCTGGCGCCGGTGATTTTCCCCGTTTCCAGCAGGTGCACCACCGATTCCTGTAGCACTTCTGAATACATCATGAAGGACGGAATGTCCGGGTTCTCGCCGAGGCGCGCCATCACCGCGTTGTTAATGTTGCCCACGCCGCTTTGCAGCGGCAGGAATTCAGGTGGGATACGCCCGCGCGCCATCTCTTCTAGCAGAAAGGTCACCACGTTATCGGCGATTTGCTGACAGATGGGGTTGGTTTTATTGAGCACGTTTCCGGCATCGGGCAGCTCAGTATCTACGACCGCGACAATCTTTGTGGGATCGATTTGTACGTACCGGGTCCCCACGCGATCCAGCGCATGGTAAATCGCCACGCTGTTACGCCGCGGCGGTGCGCCGGGGATCACGATATCGGCCAGTTCGGCAACGCGCGGGCTATGGTAGTGATTAAGCTCAATGATCACTTTCTTTGCCCGCAGCAGCCACGTTGGCGCGTTGCCGATCCCGCTGGTGAGCCAGACCCGCCCATCCGGAGCAAGGGCCGAGGCTTCAATCACCGCAACGTCAATATCGCCAAAGAAGCCATAGTTGACCATCTGCGCCACTTCGCTCAGGTGCAGGTCCACAAATCGCACCTGTCCTTCGTTGATTTTTTGCCGCAGACCGGAGGAGGTTTGATACGGCGCGCGCCACGAGACGGCGTCCGCATCCGACAGCGCGTCATCGGCGGCCGCGCTGATGGACGCCCCCGTCAGCAAACGAATCTGGAAAGGCTTTTGCGCCTGATGCAGTTCGCGGGCGCGACGGGCGATCGCCGCCGGTAGCGCCTTGGGCGAACCGGCGGGAGTAAAGCCGCTGAAGGCGACCATTGCGTTATGCTCAATGAGCTCCGCCGCTTCGTCGGCGCTGAGCCGCGGCCAGGGTTCTTTCATCGCTATCTCCTTTCGCCAGCGTTAGTGGCCCACGAAGTTGGGTTTACGTTTTTCCAGAAACGCATTCATTCCTTCCTGATAATCTTCGCTGTCATACACGGCGCGGCGCATCCCCTGAATGCGCTCGAACTCATCGGAATTCATGGTGTGCGCTTCGCCAAGTACGCGCAGTTCTTCCTTGATGACGGCAATCGCCAGCGGCGCTTTTTCCGAGATGTGGTGCGCCATCTGCAGCGTGAAATCTTCCAGTTCTGCGGTGGGGACGACGTGGTTGAGAATACCGACCGCCAGCGCGCGCTGCGCGGTGATAGGGGAGGCGGTGAAAATCAGCTCTTTGACGATATGGAAACCAGCGTCGCGGGTCAGGTTGTGGATTCCGACCAGATTGTACGGCACGCCAAGGTTGACCGGCGTCATGGAGAAGGTGGAGGTGTTGGCCGCGATGATCAGATCGGAACTCATGATCATCTCAAACGCGCCGCCCCAGACGCTGCCCTCAACCATCGAGATAACCGGTTTCGGGTATTTCTGGATCATGCGGGTGATCTGGCGCAGCGGATCGTCATAAGAGAGCGGATCGCGCCGTCCGGTGGGCAGCTCATGAATGTCGTGACCGGCGGAGAACACCTTCGCGCCGCTGGGCGCGCGCAGGATAATACAGCGAATATCCGGGCGGTTGAGATCGCTTAGCGCCAGCATGAGATCGTCAATAAACACCTTGCTCAGGGCGTTCAGCTTGCGGGCGTAGTTGAACTCAATGACCGCCACTTTCTGGATAATAACAACGTTAACGTATTGATAAGACATAATTATCTCTTTATTTAAAGTAATGATTCTGGATAAATTCGCCGATTTGCCGCAGGCCGGTGCGCGGCGAGAGGCTGCTGTTTTTGACGGCCTGCAGCGTCTGCTGGTAGTAGCGGTCGAAGTCGCTCCGGGCGAACAGGAGCTGTAGCGCCTCCGCTTCGGTCTGCTTTTGCAGCCAGTCTACCGCCTGCTGCTGGCGCACCTGCTGGAGTCGTCCACTGCGGGTTAAGCGGGTTCTGAAATCGCAGATGGCCTGCCAGACCTCGTCGATACCACGCTTTTCCAGCGCGCTACAGCTCAGCACCTGCGGCTGCCACTCGGCGTATTTACGCCGCAGGATGTGCAGCGCGCTCTCGTACATGTGACGGGCGATGGCGACGCGGTTATGGTTTTCACCGTCATCCTTGTTGATGACAATCAGGTCGGCCATCTCCATGATCCCTTTTTTAATGCCCTGCAGGTCGTCGCCGCCGCCGGCTATCTGTAACGACACAAAACAGTCCACCATCCGGGCGACCTCTGTTTCCGACTGACCGACGCCGACGGTTTCGACGATCACCACATCGAACCCCGCCGCTTCGCACAGCAATATCAGCTCCCGCGCCCGCAGGCAGGCGCCGCCGAGATGGCCGCTGGAGGGCGACGGGCGGATAAAGGCGGCCTCTGAGCGCGCCAGTTCGGTCATTCGTGTTTTGTCGCCAAGAATACTTCCGCCGCTGACCGGGCTGCTGGGGTCGACGGCAATCACCGCCACCCGCAACCCCTGACGGATCAGCAGTATGCCGAAGGCGTCCAGAAAGGTGCTTTTTCCGGCGCCCGGCGTGCCGGTGACGCCGATGCGCAACGCATTGCCGCTAAAGGGCATAATGGCATCCAGCAGCCGTGTGCTCAGGGCCTGGTGGCGGGGATGCTGGCTCTCGACCAGC
>NZ_JAFAGS010000165.1 GCF_019237635.1 Pluralibacter sp. | reverse complement strand
CATTACGTTTTCTGCTCCTTTTTGTCGCGGGCATGCCTCTGGCAAGCCATGCGCTAACGTTTGATGTCCGTGGCGGTTATAAAACCGGGAGTCACTCCTATGAGTCGCGCTATAAGATCAGCGAGAGCTGGGCTAATGGCTGGTGGGCCAGTGCGGAGATGGATAATAAAAATAATAAAAATAACGGAAAGGGGCCAAAGGGAGCGGATAAGGCTGACAGCGCGCACTCTTTTGGCGACAGTACAACGGACTATAACGAGTTAGAAACCAATTATACGTGGCGGTTTGCCGATAAGTGGAACCTTCAACCTGGCGGTATTTATCATTGGAGCAGTAAAGGGACGCAGTTACGTCCCTATATCAGAGTCAATTATCTGCCGACGGCAGACTGGAGTTTAGGACTGCGTTATCGCTATGATTATAATACCTATGAGACAACGAATGATGACGGGGAGTCACATCGCGATAGCGTCAACCGTCTTGACCTCTATGTCGGTTATAAATTTAACAGCCAATGGAGTGTCTTGTATCAGGGGACGGCGTATAAACATGCGAATGACGATTACACCTATAAAAATAATAAAACCTGGGCTACGGAGAATGCATTTACTCTTCGCTATAAATGGAACAAATGGTTTAGCCCGTATGTTGAATACGATTATCTGGATCAACAGGGTTATTATGAAGGGGAAGATAACATCTCCGAATCGCGCTATCGCATAGGTGTTACGTTTACGCTTTAAGTCAGTGAGATGTGAGAGGACCCGGTTATCATGCCGGGTTCTCGCTGTTCTGCCCGTTTAGTGCCTGCGCTTCGCCACGAGCGTGAATTTGTAATCATCGCTCTTGAAGGCATTACGGCTGTACTCAAATACCCGGCCATCGCTGAGGTAACCGCGGGATATTTTTTCCAGAATCGGTTTTGTCGCCTCTATCCCCAGGGCAGCCACCACTTCGGCAGAGGGCATCACCGGGACGAGTTCTTGCTCGCTGCGATCGATAACCATCTTCTTTACCTGCTCGATAAAATGATACTTCGAGTTTTCCATCACTTCCCAGGTGAGATCGGGAAAGAGTGTTAGCGGCATCCAGGTTTCTTCCAGCGTCACCGGTTTTTGCTTGATGAAGCGTACGCGTTTCACGTGCCAGCTTTTATCACCAGGGGCGATTTGCAGCTTTTCGGCAAGCGCAGTATCGGCGGCGATCACCTCAAACACCCGCACGTCGCTGTGCGTTTCAACATGACGATCCGCCAGCTTTTCATAGAAGCTGGTCAACTGGTAGATATCGTAATTTACCCGCTCTTCTTTTACATACGAGCCGCTGCCCTGAATGCTTTCAATAATGGACTGCTCTGTCAACTGCTTCAGCGCCTGGCGCACCGTGACCCGGCTAACGCCAAACTGTTCCTGAAGCGCTGATTCCGTCGGCAGCGCATCACCGGCTTTTAACGCGCCGCACTGGATTTGCTCGCGCAGCGCATCCGCGATTTGCCGGTACATGGGTTTACTGCTCATCGTCCTTGCGCTCCTCAGTGATACTAATATTGAGACTCATCGCGATGATTATGCGCACTTTTGTTTTGCTGTAAATAATACAAATTAGATACAAATATCGCTTTAAAGAGAAAATGATCACATAAATGTATTGTTTGGTCTGGCATGATGCTCGCCATTCAACAACCTGAAGCGGTTGTTTTACTTAGAGCACAGTGAGGATCGTGATGAATGTAATGGCATTAACGCATCCGGATGCCCTCTGCCTGCAGGCGCAATTTGCCAGCCGTGAAGAGGTCATCCAGGAACTGGCGCGACGTCTGGCGGCGCTCGGCAAAATTAGCGATAGCAAACAATTCCTTGCCGACGTTTTTGCCCGCGAGAATGACGGTCCTACGGCATTAGGCGAGGGGTTGGCGGTTCCCCACGGTAAAAGCGACGCCGTGCGGGAGGCGGCCTTCGCCGTTGCGACGCTCCGCGTCCCGCTAGACTGGCAAGGCGTCGATGGCCCGGAGCGGGTCGATACGATCGTTCTTCTGGCGATCCCCAAAGCCGAGGCCGGATCGACGCATATGCACTTGCTGACGGCGTTAACCTCGCGCCTGGCGAATGACGACACTCGCGAGGCGGTGCGTCGCGCGACGTCAGCGCAACAGTTGTTGAGCGCCTTAGCGCAGCCGGAACAGGCATCGGTGGCGGAGATACCCGCCGATGCGCCGGTGGTGGTCTGCGTCACCGCGTGCCCGGCAGGCATTGCCCACACCTATATGGCGGCGGAATATCTGGAGAAGGCGGGCCAGCAACTGGGCGTTAACGTGTATGTCGAACGCCAGGGCGCGAACGGTATCGAATCACGGCTGACGCCGGAGCAGCTAATGGCGGCGAGGGCCTGCATTTTTGCGGCAGAGGTCGCGATCAAGGAGAGCGAGCGCTTTGCCGGTATCCCGTCACTGAGCGTTCCGGTTGCCGAGCCGATTCGTCACGCGCAGGCGCTTATCCAGAGGGCGCTGGTCCTGACGCCCTCCGGTGAAGCCCGACAAGCCCAGACGGGCCTGCCGGGGAAAGTCAGCGTCAAAACAGAGCTCAAGCAGGCGCTGCTGAGCGGGATATCGTTCGCCGTACCGCTGATTGTCGCAGGCGGCACCGTACTGGCGGTGGCCGTACTGCTGGCACAGATGCTGGGATTACAGCAGCTGTTCGATCTCGAAAACTCCTGGCTCTGGATGTACCGCAAGCTGGGGGGCGGCATGCTCGGTACGCTGATGGTGCCAGTGCTGGCGGCTTATACGGCCTATTCGCTGGCGGATAAACCCGCGCTGGCGCCGGGGTTTGCCGCAGGTCTTGCCGCCAACATGATTGGCTCGGGTTTCCTTGGCGCCGTTGCCGGTGGGCTTATCGCCGGTTATCTGATGCGTTGGGTAAAAACGCACATTCGCCTGAGCAATCGCTTCAACGGGTTTCTGACCTATTACCTCTATCCGGTGCTGGGTACGCTGGGGGCAGGCAGCCTGATGCTGTTTGTCGTCGGTGAACCGGTGGCGTGGATCAACAACGGGCTGACGGCATGGCTCAACGGGCTATCGGGTACCAACGCGCTGCTGCTCGGTGCGGTCATCGGTTTTATGTGCTCCTTCGATCTCGGTGGTCCGGTCAACAAAGCCGCCTACGCGTTTTGCCTCGGCGCAATGGCCAACGGCGTTTACGGCCCGTACGCCATCTTTGCCTCGGTCAAAATGGTCTCCGCCTTTACGGTCACGGCATCGACGATACTGGCGCCACATCTCTTTAAAACTTTTGAAATTGAGACCGGGAAATCGACCTGGCTGCTGGGGCTTGCGGGGATCACCGAAGGCGCAATCCCGATGGCGATTGAAGATCCGCTGCGGGTTATCGGCTCTTTCGTGCTGGGCTCGATGGTTACCGGCGGCATTGTCGGCGCCATGAATATCGGCCTTTCAACCCCGGGGGCGGGCATCTTTTCGCTGTTCCTGCTGCACGATGGCGGGTTGGGCAAGGCGATGGCTGCCGCCGGATGGTTCGCGGCGGCGCTGATTGGTACGCTCATCTCGACGTGCATTCTGATCCTCTGGCGGCGCTACGCCGTAAAAACCGGCAAGTATGTCACCGACAGCGCGATGTCCTGACGCTGCAATATAAAGAAACAGGAAACGAAGATGAAAGCTGTATCTCGCGTTCACATCACGCCGCATATGCACTGGGATCGGGAGTGGTACTTCACCACCGAAGAGTCCCGCATTCTGCTGGTCAACAATATGGAAGAGATCCTGACCCGGCTGGAGCAGGATGCTGAATATAAGTACTACGTACTCGACGGACAGACCGCTATCCTCGAGGATTACTTTGCCGTGAAGCCGGAGAACCGGTCGCGCGTGAAGGCGCTGGTGGCGGCGGGTAAGCTGATTATCGGCCCGTGGTATACGCAAACCGACACCACTATCGTCGCCGGGGAGTCGATAGTCCGCAACCTGATGTACGGCATGCGCGACTGCCTGGCGTTCGGCGAACCGATGAAAATCGGCTATCTGCCGGACTCTTTCGGCATGTCCGGACAGTTACCGCATATCTATAACGGTTTTGGCATTACCCGCGCGATGTTCTGGCGCGGGTGCTCCGAACGCCACGGCAGCGATAAAACCGAGTTTCTCTGGCGCAGCGTTGACGGTAGTGAAGTGGTCGCCCAGGTGCTGCCGCTGGGCTACGCGATTGGCAAGTACTTACCGGAGGACGAGGCGGGGCTGCGTCAACGGCTCGACAGCTATTTTACGGTGCTGGAGAACGCCTCGGTGACAAAAGAAATTCTGCTGCCAAACGGACACGACCAGATGCCGCTACAGCAGAATATCTTTGCGGTAATGGCGAAGCTGCGGGAAATCTACCCGCAACGCGAGTTTGTGATGAGCCGCTTTGAAGAGGTTTTTAACCATATCGAGCGCCAGCGCGATGTTCTGGCGACGCTGACGGGCGAGTTCAACGACGGTAAATATATGCGCGTCCACCGCACGATTGGCTCCACGCGCATGGATATCAAAATCGCCCACGCCCGTATTGAAAACAAGATAGTCAATTTGCTGGAGCCGCTGGCGACGCTGGCCTGGACGCTGGGGTTTGAGTATCAGCACGGCCTGCTGGAGAAGATGTGGAAAGAGATCCTCAAAAATCACGCCCACGACAGCATTGGCTGCTGCTGTAGCGATAAGGTGCATCGCGAAATTATGAGCCGCTTCTGGCTGGCGGAAGAGATGGCCGACAGCCTGATACGCTTTTATATGCGCAAGATCGTCGACAATATGGCGCCCGGCGAGGGCGATAAGCTGACGCTGTTCAACCTGCTCCCCTGGACGCGCGATGAGGTTATCAACACCACGATTCGCCTGCGGGGAAATCAGTTTCAGCTCCGTGATGCCCTGGGGAACGATGTCGCTTATTACATCCGCGCCCGGCGAGAAATCGACCCGGGGTTGGTGGACCGGCAAATTGTCCACTACGGCAACTATGAGCCGTTTATGGAGTATGACATTCAACTGCGCCAGACGCTGGCGCCGATGGGCTACACCACGCTGCAGATTCTGCCAGGAGAAAAGGGGATTCAGCAACTGGCCGAAAAGCCTGGCGACGCGCTGCTGGAAAACGACTACTGGCGCATTACGCTCAATGACGACGGCACGCTGTGTATGGCGGATAAAGAGAGCGGACGGGTTTATGACCGGGTGCTGGAATTTGAAGAGAGTTCTGACGATGGCGACGAGTACGACTACTCGCCTTCCCACGAAGAGTGGCTGCTCACCTCGGCCAGCGGTACGCACCGCAGCGAGGTGGTGCATGAGGGCTGGCAGAGCAGGGCGGTGATTCAGAGCCAGCTTGCCGTTCCGGCCAACCTTGCCGAGCGGGCCGCGCGGCAACGTAGCGGCTTGCTGACGCTGGAGTCGACCGTGGTGTTGCACCGTACCAGCCGTCGGGTGGATTTTTCGCTGCGTATAGGCAACGCGGCTGACGATCACCGCGTGCGGGTGCGGATCCCGGTGCCTTATAAAGCGGAGTCGGTACTTACCGACACACAGTTTGGCTCGCTCTCCCGCCCGGTAAGCGATCCGGCGATGGAAAATTGGCAGGCCCAGGGGTGGAAAGAAGCGCCGGTTCCGGTATGGAATTTCCTCAACTATGCCGTCCTGCAGCAGGGGCAGCACGGTCTGGCGCTGTTTACCCAGGGCCTCCGGGAGGTTGAGATTATCGGCGAGGAACACAGCGCTTTTGCGCTTACGCTGCTGCGTGGCGTCGGTCTGTTGGGAAAAGAGGACCTGCTGCTACGCCCGGGGAGACCCTCCGGCATCAAAATGCCGGTGCCTGACGCCCAGCTCCGGGGCGAGTTACGTTGCAGCTTTAGCCTGTGGTCATTTAGCGGCTCAACGCTTGAGGCGGGTGTCGCCCAGCAGGCGCGTGCCTGGCTGACGCCGGTACAGTGCTATAACAAGATCCCGTGGGATGCGATGAAGCTGAACCGCTCGGCCATCGTCACGCCTGCGTGCTATTCGCTGTTCAGCATGCCCGCGACGGGCTGCCAGCTCAGCGCCCTGAAAAAAGCAGAGGATGAGGAGGCGCTGATTGTTCGGTTATTTAACCCCTCCGATTGTGAGCCCGCGCAGACCCGGTTGCGGTTTTGCGCACCGGTATCCTGCCAGGAAACGGGAATGGATGAACGACCAACAGGGGAGGGGAGCGCGATTACTGACCATGTGGTGAGCTTCCTGCCCGGGCAATCCCGTACCTGGCGCGTTAAAATCGGTTAATTTACAGGCAAATAACACGATGCCACGCCCAGCGTGGCATTTTTGTTTTCCGCTGACACAATGAGCAAATGTTGATTTTTGAATGCAATAAAGTAAATGGAATGTAATAAAATAAGGGGCGCACAAGCGAATGGCAAAATACTGTGAAGCGACTAACATTATCTAAGATCGCCTGGAAGGTTTTTTCTCCTGTGAATCCCGCCTCTGCCTAATTACCCGTTTGTTTAATTTTATCCTATTTGATAACCATCACGGTCATGGTGTGAACATGTTTGTAACATTGTTTTTACTATGAATCATCAATCACATACACAATTAACAGAGTTAAGTAAAATTGATTTAAATCAATATCTAATGCTTGGAAAAAGGAGTCAAAAGACGTTAAATTGTTCGCGATCAAACTGGCCTAAAAGTAGCATCTTCGCTATATATTGATCACCGTCGAAAAACGTAAATCTGGTTCAATAAAAACCTGTTTATTGTAAGGGTTTTACGGCGTAATATATTTAAGGGATCAATTTGGGTTTTTTATTAACGTATTTGTAACCTTTACCCATTGCTGTTTCCGGTTATCGGGGTACAGCAACGAAGCGGGAAGCAAATAAATTTGTATTGGGGCATGTGTGTGAGTCCTTTCTAACGGGGTTCACTCTCGGAGTCTTCATGCGATGAGCAAGGAGTCATGATGTTAGATATAGTCGAACTGTCGCGCTTACAGTTTGCCTTGACCGCGATGTACCACTTCCTGTTTGTGCCGCTGACGCTCGGTATGGCGTTCCTGCTGGCCATCATGGAAACGGTCTACGTCCTTTCCGGCAAACAGATTTATAAAGATATGACCAAGTTCTGGGGCAAGTTGTTTGGTATCAACTTCGCTCTGGGTGTGGCAACCGGTCTGACCATGGAGTTCCAGTTCGGGACTAACTGGTCTTACTATTCTCACTATGTGGGCGATATTTTCGGTGCGCCGCTGGCCATTGAAGGGCTGATGGCCTTCTTCCTCGAATCCACCTTTGTAGGTCTGTTCTTCTTCGGTTGGGACCGTCTGGGCAAAGTCCAGCATATGGCGGTAACCTGGCTCGTCGCATTAGGCTCTAACCTTTCTGCGCTGTGGATCCTCGTCGCCAACGGCTGGATGCAGAACCCAGTTGCTTCGGACTTCAACTTCGAAACCATGCGTATGGAGATGGTGAGCTTCTCCGAGCTGGTGTTGAACCCGGTAGCACAGGTGAAATTCGTTCACACCGTGGCGTCTGGTTATGTCTGCGGCGCGATGTTCATTCTGGGCATCAGCGCTTACTACATGCTGCGCGGTCGCGATTTCGCCTTTGCGAAACGCTCCTTTGCGATTGCGGCAAGCTTCGGTATGGCGGCGATTCTCTCCGTTATCGTTCTGGGTGATGAATCCGGTTACGAGATGGGTGACGTACAGAAAACCAAACTCGCGGCGATTGAAGCCGAGTGGGAAACGCAACCTGCCCCGGCCGCATTTACGCTGTTCGGTATCCCGGATCAGGATGCGCAGAAAAACCGCTTTGCTATCCAGATCCCTTACGCGCTGGGTATTATCGCCACGCGCTCCGTGGACACGCCGGTTATTGGTCTGAAAGACCTGATGGTGCAGCACGAAGAGCGAATCCGTAACGGGATGAAGGCCTATGCCTTGCTGGAGCAGTTGCGCGCCGGTTCAACCGACCAGGCGGTACGCGACCAGTTCAACAACGTGAAGAAAGACCTGGGTTACGGTCTGCTGCTGAAACGCTATACCCCGAACGTCTCTGACGCGACCGAAGCGCAAATCCAGCAGGCGACGAAGGACTCCATTCCACGCGTTGCGCCGCTGTACTTCGCGTTCCGTATCATGGTCGGCTGCGGCATCCTGATGCTGCTGATTATTGCCGCCTCCTTCTGGTCGGTGATCCGTAACCGTATCGGCGAGAAAAAATGGCTGCTGCGCACCGCGCTGTACGCGATTCCGCTGCCGTGGATTGCTATCGAATCCGGTTGGTTTGTGGCGGAATATGGCCGTCAGCCGTGGGCGATTGGTGAAGTCTTGCCAACCGCGGTCGCCAACTCGTCGTTGACGGCAGGCGATCTGATCTTCTCGATGGTGCTGATCTGCGGCTTGTACACGCTGTTCCTGGTGGCTGAACTGTTCCTGATGTTTAAGTTCGCACGCCTTGGCCCAAGCAGCCTGAAAACCGGTCGTTACCACTATGAGCAGTCCACTACGACTACTCAGCCGGCACGCTAAGACAGGAGTCGTCAAATGATCGATTATGAAGTATTGCGTTTTATCTGGTGGCTGCTGGTTGGCATTCTGCTGATTGGTTTTGCGGTCACCGACGGCTTCGACATGGGGGTGGGCATGCTCACCCGTTTCCTCGGTCGTAATGATACCGAGCGTCGAATTATGATTAACTCCATCGCCCCGCACTGGGACGGCAACCAGGTATGGCTCATCACCGCTGGCGGCGCGCTGTTCGCGGCCTGGCCGATGGTCTACGCGGCAGCCTTCTCCGGCTTCTACGTGGCGATGATTCTGGTGCTGGCGTCTTTGTTCTTCCGTCCGGTCGGTTTCGACTACCGTTCGAAGATTGAAGACACCCGCTGGCGCAACATGTGGGACTGGGGCATCTTCATCGGTAGCTTCGTTCCGCCGCTGGTGATCGGCGTGGCGTTCGGCAACCTGCTGCAGGGCGTGCCGTTCCACATCGATGAATACATGCGTCTGTACTACACCGGTAACTTCTTCCAGCTGCTGAATCCGTTTGGTCTGCTGGCAGGCGTGGTGAGTGTGGCGATGATAGTCACCCAGGGCGCGACCTATCTGCAGATGCGTACCGTGGGCGAACTGCACCTGCGCTGTCGTGCAACCTCGCAGGTTGCCGCGCTGGTGACGCTGGTGTGCTTCGCGTTGGCAGGCGTTTGGGTGATGTACGGTATTGATGGCTACGTGATCACGTCTGCTATCAACCATGCCGCGCCGTCTAACCCGCTGACGAAAGAAGTCGCGCGTCAGGCTGGCGCCTGGATGGTGAACTTCAACAATGCGCCGAGCCTGTGGGCAATTCCGGCTCTGGGCGTGCTGCTGCCGTTGCTGACCATGCTGACCTCTCGTCTGGAAAAAGGCGCGTGGGCGTTCCTGTTCTCCTCACTGACGCTCGCTTGCATCATCCTGACTGCGGGTATCGCGATGTTCCCGTTCGTGATGCCGTCCAGCACAATGATGAATGCCAGCCTGACCATGTGGGATGCGACATCCAGCCAGATGACGCTGAACCTGATGACCTATGTGGCCTGCGTGTTCGTACCGATTGTTCTGTTGTACACCATCTGGTGCTACTGGAAAATGTTCGGTCGTATCACCAAAGAACACATTGAAAGCAATACCCACTCTATGTACTAAGTAAGGAGCAAGATATGTGGTATTTCGCATGGATTTTGGGAACGCTTCTTGCCTGTGCCTTTGGGGTCATTACCGCGCTGGCGCTGGAGCATGTTGAAGCGTCCAAAGCCGGACAAGAAGAACATTGATGAATAAGATTATCGCAACGTTGTATGCGGTAATGGATAAGGGCCCGTTAAGGGCCCTTTCCTTACTGATGGCCTTAGTGCTGGCAGGATGCATTTTCTGGGACCCATCACGTTTTGCGGCCAAAACCAGCGCGCTGGAAATCTGGCACGGCTTCTTGATCATGTGGGCGGTTTGCGCGGGCGTTATCCACGGCGTGGGTTTTCGTCCTCAGGCTACCCATTGGCAGGGGATTTTTTGCCCGCTGCTGGCTGACCTGATTTTGCTTGCCGGACTGATTTTCTTTTACGCCTGAATAAGAAACATCCGTTAACCGTTATGGGCTTGCATAAGCCCATAAAAATTTACGCTCCGTTTACTTTCTCCCATTCCAAACCACCTTTCCCGCGCGTATAGTAGCGAAGTTTGAAAGTCCTAAATCTTTTTTTGCATTACCGGGATGTAAAGTGAATACAACGCTGTTTCGATGGCCGGTTCGTGTCTATTACGAAGACACCGATGCCGGTGGTGTGGTTTACCACGCCAGCTACGTCGCTTTCTATGAAAGAGCACGTACTGAGATGCTGCGCCATCATCACTTTAGTCAGCAAGTTTTGCTGGCTGAGCGGGTTGCCTTTGTGGTACGTAAGATGACGCTGGAGTATTTTGCACCCGCCAGACTCGACGACATGCTCGAAGTCCAAACGGAAATTACAGCGATGCGTGGCACCTCTCTGGTCTTCACGCAGCGGATCGTCAACGCGGAAAACACGGTACTGAATGAAGCTGAAGTGCTGATTGTCTGTGTTGATCCACTCTTAATGAAGCCTCGTGCGCTTCCCAAGTCTATTGTCGCGGAGTTTAAGCAGTGACTGACATGAATATCCTTGATTTGTTCCTGAAGGCAAGCCTTCTGGTTAAACTTATCATGTTGATTTTGATTGGTTTTTCAATCGCTTCCTGGGCCATCATCATCCAGAGAACGCGCATCCTCAATGCGGCCGCGCGTGAAGCAGAAGCCTTTGAAGACAAGTTCTGGTCGGGTATTGAGCTGTCACGCCTGTATCAGGAGAGCCAGGGCCGTCGCGAGAGCCTGAATGGCTCTGAGCAAATTTTCTATAGCGGTTTCAAAGAGTTTGCCCGTCTGCATCGTGCGAACAGCCATGCGCCGGAAGCGATTGTCGAAGGGGCATCTCGCGCGATGCGCATTTCGATGAACCGCGAACTGGAAACGCTTGAAACCCATATTCCGTTCCTCGGCACGGTCGGCTCTATCAGCCCGTATATCGGTCTGTTCGGCACCGTCTGGGGGATCATGCACGCTTTTATCGCGCTGGGCGCGGTTAAACAGGCCACGCTACAAATGGTTGCACCGGGTATCGCAGAAGCGTTGATCGCGACCGCTATCGGTCTGTTCGCCGCTATTCCGGCGGTAATGGCGTACAACCGCCTGAACCAGCGCGTGAATAAACTGGAGCTGAACTACGACAACTTTATGGAAGAGTTCACCGCGATTCTGCACCGTCAGGCGTTTACCAGCAGCGACAGCAACAAGGGGTAAGCCATGGCCAGAGCACGTGGACGCGGACGTCGCGAACTGAAGTCCGAAATCAACATCGTTCCGCTGCTGGATGTGTTGCTGGTGCTGCTGCTGATCTTTATGGCGACGGCACCGATCATTACGCAGAGCGTGGAAGTCAATCTTCCAGATGCAACCGAATCGCAAGCCGTTAGCACCAACGACGATCCACCGGTTATCGTAGAAGTTTCCGGCGTAGGTCAGTACAGCGTCAACGTTGGTCCGGATAAAATGCCGCAGCTGCCGCCGGAGCAGGTGGTTGCTGAAGCGCAGCGTCGTCTGCAGGCGAATCCTAAAACGGTCTTCTTAATCGGCGGCGCTAAAGATGTGCCTTACGATGAAATTATTAAAGCGCTGAACCTGTTGCACAGCGCAGGTGTTAAATCGGTTGGTTTAATGACCCAGCCAATCTGACCCGGCTAACAGGCTAACAGTTTTTGGGAACCGAGAGTGTCAAAGGCAACCGAACAAAACGACAAGCTAAAACGCGCGATCATCATTTCAGTCGTTCTGCATATCATCTTGATTGCACTGCTGATTTGGAGTTCGTTCGATGAGCATATAGATGCGTCGGCAGGCGGCGGAGGTGGTTCGTCCATTGATGCGGTGATGGTCGACCCTGGCGCCGTAGTGCAAAACTACAATCGCCAACAGCAGCAGGCAGCCAGCGCGAAACGCGCGCAGGAACAGCGTGAAAAACAGGCGCAGCAGCAGGCGGAGGAGATGCGTGAGAAGCAGGCCGCCGAGCAGGAGCGTCTGAAACAGCTGGAGCAGGAAAAACTGCAGGCGCAGGAAGCGGCGAAGCAGGCGCAGGAGCAGCAGAAACAGGCTGAGCAAGCCGCGGCGAAAGCAGCGGCGGACGCCAAAGCTAAAGCCGAAGCGGACGCAAAGCTCGCTGCCGACGCGGCGAAAAAAGCCGCCGCGGATGCGCAGAAGAAAGCAGAAGCGGAAGCGGTAAAAGCGGCAGCGGCGGCACAGAAGAAAGCCGAAGCTGACGCTGCGAAAGCCGCTGCGGACGCACAGAAGAAAGCCGAGGCGGAAGCCGCGAAGAAAGCGCAGCAGGATGCAGAGAAGAAAGCTGCCGCCGATGCTGCGAAGAAAGCCGCTGCCGCCGAGAAGGCCGCAGAAAAAGCAGCAGCAGAAAAAGCTGCCGCCGATCAGGCCGCTGCTGAGAAAGCAGCCAAAGCCGCAGCGGATAAGAAAGCTGCTGCTGCGGAGAAAGCGGCGGCCGCGAAAGCTGCAAAAGCCGCTGCTGCTAAAAAGGCTGCGGAAGATAAAGAGGCTTCTGGCGTTGACGATCTGTTTGGCGATCTCAGCTC
>NZ_JAFAGS010000090.1 GCF_019237635.1 Pluralibacter sp. | reverse complement strand
AACGCATTAAAGGTTGATGAGCTGCCTAATATCATGATGCTGACAAAAATGAAGAAGGAGAAAAAGGCGACTATCACCAACTCCGTGTGGGTACCGGCCGGTAACGATGAGAACAATATATTAACGAAGCCAATCTTTATCAGGCCTTCAGCCAGAACCTGAGCACAAAGCATAATCGATACAATGGTGCTTAAGGAAGTGCCCATCTGTTCGAAAAGGAATTTTATTTGATTCGCCGAGTTCTTAATATCGCGATGCTGAATAAATTCGCAGGCGAAAGCCAAAAAGAAGGAGATTAATAAGGCTGAAATGATATCGATATTAACCCGGTATGCCGGTGGTAGAAAATCCTGCATCAGGTTTGAACCGAAGAATAACAGCAACAGCGGCAGTACAGGGAAAAAAGCATAGTAAAGCGGTTTTGATGGCTGATTCTGGGTTTTAACGCCGTAGTCATCATCATCTTGGCCTGCTTTTCCTCCTTCTTTATTATCCCAGTATTTCTGCATAATGACGTGCAGGAAGCCGATGAACGGGAAAACAATAGCGACCATGGGCAACTGGATGCGCAGAAACAACGAGAACAGATCGTGATTGGCGAGCTGCGAGATTAATATCGTGCCCACTTCTGCGGGGCCATAGTTGATACAGATGCTGGCGATGACGGCGGCAACGGCGGCTTTGCTGCAACCGATAGAGCGCAGTATGGGGTATAAGGTGGACATCAGCAGCAGCGATAACCCCGACGGGCTGGTGATGAAAATCGCCAGGATCTGGATTAAAACAAAGCAACTGCCTAACACGATATATTTGGATTTCAACACGCCAAGGGGTTTTACTGAGATCTCGACCAGTTTTTGTGAGGCGCCGATCTCCTGCATGTAGCGAGAAAACCCAGCGATAACCATTATGATTAAACCCAGCCCGCTCATGTTTGAACTGAAGATAGACTTAATAGAGACAAAGATATCGATAAAGCGTGAACCGGAGCTCTCTTTTACCAGAGGGGTTCCCGGTAGTAAGCACGCGACGATCAACAGCAGGGCGATACCGCCAATTAACACGATCGCCTGCGGGTAGACGTCATTTAGTATGCCTTTAGCAATAAGCGCGACAACGACAACCGATACCGACAGGCAGAACGCGTTGATGCCAAAACTAAAGTATATTGCGGCAAGTATGATAGGGATACCAAATGTGAGCGTATAAATATTCTTATAATTTATCTTTTTAGGATCGGTTGCCATAGTCATCCTTTAATCTCCTGTTATAGGGATGCCTGGTAAACATTACATTTCAGTAATGTTTACCACCGAGGTTGATGTCTAATTGAAATGGCCGATAAGGTGCTGGCGCGCAGTGATTTTGTCTACTTCCCGTCGATAATCTTCACCGTGAATGGCGATAACCGTTTCGGTAAACGTATCGGCAGAGGTAATAAGCTCGAATTTATTTACGCGATCGAGTTGGCAGGCAATCGCCGGGTCGATGATGTTCGCACCATGCAGGGCGCCTAAAATAGCACCCGCCATCACACCGATGGAATCGGTATCGCGACCGGAATTAATACCGTCCTGAATGGTTTTGTAGAAATCACCTTCATTAATTACCGCGAAACCGAGGGCAATGGGTAATTCTTCAATGGTATTCAACCGTGACGGGCAATAGGCGTCGGTGGCACGCCCGGCTTTGTGTATGGAATGGACAACATCGTCACCCATCGGAGAATATTTGCCGATGATAGTATGGAATTCCTCGACGATCGTGGCGTATTCCGCGTTTTTCAGGCGCTGCGCGGCCTCCACGATGTCGATAATGGCTTGCCGGGTGCCATCTTTCGCCAGTGCGATAGCTTCGTTAATCACCGTTTCCAGCGTGGTCTCGGGAACAAAGGCTGCCGCAACCGCTGCCGCCAGCACCCCGGCGGCTTCTAATCCATAACTTTGCTGGTGTCCGGAGGCAAACGTGATGGCTTCATCATATGCCGCTTTCGGGTCGCAGGCGTTCACGGCACCGACAGGGGCGATATACATCGCGGCGCCGCAGTTCACCATATTACCAATTCCCCCCTGACGCGGATCGCAGGACGAAAGCTGGTGTCGCTGGAAAATCCATTTTTCCGGATAGAACAGGCGCTCAATCAGCATCGCTTCACGCTGTAACTCAGGCACCCAGCGGGGAGTCCAGGCGATTTCTTTTACCATATCTTTCGCCATATCCCAGGCATCAATATGGCGTTTGTTATTGTTATAAACGGACATCAGGCAAAGCGTCATGAGCGTATCGTCGGTGATGATACCGCCCCCGCGAACGCGTCCGTTGCGCGCTGTGGCGCTTTGCCCCATGCGGTGCCATTCCATATCAATGGAGGTCACCCGGCCATAACGCTCGTGAATTTCCGCTGCAGAGAGTTTCTCGACGGTTGCTCCGATAGCATCGCCATAAGCAACGCCAAACAGCATTGCGCGGATGCGCCCCTGTAAAGAGAGTGGATCGGTACTGGAACTGTTGGTCATTTTTGTTAGTCCTTTCGTCATTTGTATTTGTCAGTTAACGCTATGTTTTCAGGTATCTGGGGTGATTTTACTTTGTTGGTGGGAACGTTCTCATTTTATGGAAAAAGAAAATCCAGCATCTCTGAGAATGCATGGGAACGTTCTCATAAACGAGGTAAAAAAAAAGAGCTGGGGAATTCGTTTATGTTATGGGAACGTTCACATTTTAAGGTGGAAAACATGATGAAAACTCCTGCTTTGGCCGATCATCAACGAAACGGGTTTAAATTTAGCGCAACGCTACTCCTGAGAAATCAGGCTTTCAAGTTGTTTTTTTAACCACATTGAAGGTTGGTGCCGTGGATCACAAAAGCGATGAACTTACCCATGACAACGTTCCCATAAAATGAAAATATATCGGTCTGAGCTATCTGACAGGAGGCGGCATTGAAGGGGAAAGAGCAACGAAGAGCGACGATTGTCGATGTGGCGAAATATGCGGGAGTGTCCAAGAGCACGGTAGCCCGCGTGTTGGAAGGGAAAATAACGGTCTCTGAAGAGGCTTCGGCGCGCGTATTAAAAGCGATAGCGACGCTCGGTTATGAGCGAAATCGTCTTGCTATGGGGATGCGTTCAGGCCGGACGGGCTTACTGGCCATCGTGATTCCGGACATTACGAACCCCTTCTGGGCCGATGTGACGCGCGGGGCGCAGGACCGCGCGATCAAAGAGGGTTACTCATTGTTAGTTTTTTCTTCGGACTGGGATGCTGAAAAAGAGGCCGCGCATTTGCGGGCCATCAGGCAAGCGCGTGTTGACGGCGCTATTATTAACCCTGTTGCCGATAACTTTGACTCTCTGGGTTTCTTTGGTATGCCTTTTGTTTTTATTGGCTCCAGCGCTGAGCGATTTCCCGAGGTGTCGAGCGTCGGCTCAGATATTAAGCAGGGCGTTCATCTTGGTTTGAGTTCCCTGCAAAAACGGGGGCACGACCTGCCTTCCGTCATCGTCGGGCCTAAGTCTCGCCTGGCAAGGATCCGCTTTTTACACGCCATCACCGATTATTGTATCGGGCAGGACATCGATCCTGGTCAGTTGACTGTCGAGAGCGGCGATTACACCGTGGACGGCGGTTTTCAGTCGATGAATCGCTTGCTGCGACAACGAAATGCAACGCAGAAGCATCTGACGGTATTTGCTGCTAACGACCTGATGGCGCTGGGTGCGATGATGGCCGTGCGTCAGGCCGGTCTGCGCTGCTGTGAAGATGTTTCCATTCTGGGTTTCGACGGCATCCCCGCTGGCGAATTTTCGTATCCAGGCTTAACAACCATTAAGAAACCGAGCCGCCAGATTGGCGAACGGGCCATGGATTGTTTGCTGGATGAGATAGATGGCCACAGGGGGCAGGGGCGTATCCATCTGCCATGTGAGCTTATCGAGCGGGGTTCAGTGGCGGATTTGACGGGGTAAACTACAGGCGTGTATGGGAGCCTGACGTTCTGTCAGCTATGCTCTTAGCTGGCATGAAAGAACTGCCGGTAGTGACCACGACCCACGCCGTGTGCCCCTGCAGAACGAGCTGAGTGGCAAAGTCGACGTCAAACTGATTCTGCTCTGAGGATTCTGACATGACCACTTTTCATCAACTTACGGCCACCAGTCTGGATGGTCAGATAATCTCTATGGCCGACTACGCGGGCAAGCTGGTTCTGGTGGTTAATACCGCCAGCCATTGTGGCTTCACGCCGCAATACGCAGGCCTTGAAGTGCTCTACAAGAAGTACGCCGACCTGGGGCTGGTGGTGCTTGGTTTCCCCTGCAATCAGTTCGGTCATCAAGAACCCGGTGGCGCCGACGAAATTGCGCAGACCTGTCACATCAACTATGGTGTGAGCTTCCCGATGTTCGAGAAAGTGGAGGTCAACGGTGCCGCTACACACCCGGTGTTTCGTTACTTGAAAAACGAATTGCCCGGCGTGCTGGGTGGACGGATCAAGTGGAACTTCACTAAGTTCCTGATCGGACGCGACGGCAAACCGCTCAGGCGTTTTGCACCGTTCACCACCCCAGAGAAAATGGAAGCCGTAATTCGTGCTGCACTTGAAATCTAAGTGTTCCTGTAATTCGAACTGTCTATTTTTAGAGCGCTTCCGACAAACTGATTATATCCGTGTGAGATTACGTCCGTTCCTTGCTCTTACGGACTACCAGAGCCAACTCCCCCACAAAAAGTCCAAATCCGGCCTTGCCCCCTTCTTCCAACCGCAGTACCCTCACGCCGCACCTGCAAAATCAGGTGTCGGGATTAGCCTCCTGAATGTTAACCTTAGTGACGACACAATGGCGCGTCTGCGCCTTTTTTGTGTCGTGCGCACGGCTACACCTCAATGGTGGGCCGGGTGGGGGCGTCGCAAGACGCGCCGGTGTCACTAAGGCCGGTAAGGCTAACCCCGCCTGGTCCGCCACCCGTGAGATTAGCCTCTCCGCTGGCGGTAGTTTCGCACTACTTAGTGGAGGTTGTCTTATGACTACATTCCTCGATCCCAACAACGATCTACTGACCATCCCCTTCAGCGCCGCAACGGATTTTACCGACTTAGCCGACTGCTGTGACCGCTTTGCGGAAACCTTGATTGAATGCCGGGATCCGGCGCAGAAAATGGCGCTGCTGGGCCGTATCGGCGCCTGTCTTGCCCTGCTTCGTCCGACGCTGGGCGAGCCTATCCCGCCGCACCTGATTGGCCGCTTTACCGTCAACGAACTGCCCGATGTGGCACAGCGTTTTGAACCTGATGCCGACGTTCTGTGCGACTACTGCCAGTCGCTGACACAACTGCTGTGCGGGCAGTCGCTGCCGCCGGAGGTCGAACGCACGCTGACGGGCCTGCTGTGTGAACTGGTGTGGCTGTTTGCGGCGGATTTGAAAGCCCCGCGCTGGGTGACCACGCACTAAATAAATACGCCCCAGTTATCAGGCTGGGGCGGCGTCATTGCGGGTTCGGTTTGCTTATTTCACCGTAGGCCGTTGGTTCCTGCATCTGTATACTGGATATTTCCATCCACACGGTCTGGACGTTAACCTTACTGCGCCCTTCCTGACTCTTTACCGCTATTTTACAGTAGCCACCTAAAATTGGTGGGATTATGAGCCCACAAGCCCCCTCTCTGATTTATATGCCATAATGCCCCGATTCATTGGTGTGTATTGGTACTTTTTGGAAAATCATAAACGGACCTGGACATGACCAAAATCTTGATGCTGGTGGTAATGGTAGCAACCATTGCTGGTTGCACCCCGCTTACCCCAAAAGATTGCCAGAAAAAGAGTGCCCTTGATTCGTGTTCTTATAACCGCTCAGGCAAAGTAACCGATAAAGACATCTATGGGGAACAAGCATCAGGCATAAAAAAAGCACTAGATGCAGCACTTATCGAGCCCCACGCCTGGAATGGTAAAAGATGTAATGTGCATCTGGATTTCAAAATGGATGGCACCTTGCAGAATTTCATCATTAAGCATGGAGACAAGGATTATTGTCGGGCACTAACGGAAGCCTCCAAACGCGCAAATTTTCCAGCATTTACTGATCAGCATGTTTACGACGTTATGGGTTCTGCTCGGTGGGATATGCACGGGCAACCATGAAAAAAATCTACTCTGATTGTCGGCTTTGTGCAGTCCAAGAGCGATCTTAACCATGTTATGTTAAGCAACATTGAACTGAAAACCTAAACAGGATGTCATTCCAGTGAAAGTAAACAATTGCCAGACCTGCGGCCAACCGATGAGCAAAACACCAGAAACTCTGAATCTTGACTGTGGTGGCGATTGTTTAAGTTGCATGGCTTGGCATGGTGATCCAGACGCAATTGAGATTGTTGAGAGACTTACTGGCGAGAAAGTTAATGTCCGTGGAAGCTTACATCATTCCAGTAAGGTTGAAGGGCAGCTATGAGCTGCAGCCGTAGTCGATTTTTAATTTGTTATTAAGACATGAGTTCTCTCACTTGTCAGGTTTTGTGTAAACAATCATAATAACTTCGTTGGGCAACTATAGAGCTATTGTGCAAAGTCGATAATTACACAGAGCGCAATAATTTCTCGGCACATCGTTTAGCAGGAAAAATGAAATTGAGATTTTTAACGTTGTTTGTACTACTTATTGCTATTACCCTACATGCCGAAGAGTATGATTATGGCCCACCAATCGCCGTATGCTTAAACAAGCATGTTATTCCCTATATCAACACGACTGTTCCTGCTGAGAATATCGTTAATGATGCTTATAAGGCGTGCCAAGGTGTCGTTGATGAATGGAATGACGAACGAGCATCCTTGCCCAAGGAAATGGTAATAAAGCAAGATAAGGAATTTCGGGATATGTATATCAGGATGATTGAGATCCGCCGGAAAGCTAGTGTACACAAAAAATAAGGGGAACTTATCTCTACCCCAGTACACCGTAGCAGGTATTGTAAGTATCCCGATAAAACGAACAATTCTCTTTTAGAGATCCTCTGGCATGTGGATTAGATTACTCTAAAACCGACCGTCCGCTCCTCGCTAAGCAGTCGGTCAGAAAGGAGCCATCTTTCTGCGGTCGTTTCCAGTCGTATAGCTACCGCTAAAGAGATGCCCGCGGTAGGCTGACTTTCCGTCACCGCGCATTTACATCTAACAGTGGTTACAGGGCGACGGTTCGGTTATTCTGCTCTCATAAAGGAACAACCGGAGTCATGTTTTATGGATAACGCCATACTTCAGAAAGCTTCAGTGGCTTTGATACTGGCCATATGGGTTATTAATGCATTCAGGATCAGGGAAAAAAAAGAATCTTCTGACCCGGCTATTGCAGCAGCGAACGCCAGAGAGCGGCATGAATGGCGTCATATCAGAAGGGCCTATAGGGCATTACAGATAATAGCTACGGTATATTTTTTTGTGTCTCTCATCGGGTTTCTGGCGGTATAGGTGAGGGCGCTGGAACGACATCGTACATCCCCTTCATTTCTGCGAACAGGCAATACGGTATCCACCCTCAACCATGGAGACGGTAGCAAACCCGATTGGGCCTAAGTGCATGCCTGCAATCAGCAGGTTTTGTCTGACAACGAGTTTCAGAATTTTTTTCCGCGTTTCTTCGGCCTGTGTGGGATCACAGTCAAATAAAATGGAAACGGCCGGTTGCGCTAACTGAATATGAGGGTAATGGACGATATCTCCCCATATTAATAAGTCATTATCACCCGACCCAATGCGGAATCCGGTATGACCTGGCGTGTGACCCGGTAGCCACACCGGAAGAATGCCTTCTGTTATTTCATTCCCGGTAAAAAAACGCACATTCTGCGCATAAGCGTCTAATGTGCGACGGGCGAGCCTGAAATTATGTTTCCCGCGTTCACTGGCTATTCTTTGTTTTTCATCATCCCACCAGTATTCCGCTTCGAGAGCATGAAGATGAAGTTCAGCATGTTTATAGACAGGGTGTCCTTCAGCATCCAGCAGGCCTCCAATATGGTCAGGATGACCGTGCGTCAATAAGATGGTATCCACATCATCAGGGCTGACTCCGGCCGCAGTTAGGTTTGCTTTTAGCTGTCCTCCCACTTTGTTCTGCCCCCCCGTACCGGTATCAACCAGAATGGTTCGCCCCCGACCGCGAATGAGATAGCAGTTAATATGGATATTGTCGGGTTCAACGATCCCGGCATTTTGCTGAATGGCCTCCGCATCGGCGGTTTCAATGCCTGACAGCAAATCCAGGCTGGCTGACATAGTGCCGTCACTCAAGGCAGTGACCAGAAAATCCCCAATCTGACAGGATGTGAAGAGTGGATAGTTCATCGATACCTCCGCGTTAGTTTCGGGCATAGACCTGTGGTGTAAGGGCTTCGTAGAGGTATGCCTCTGGTAATTCCGCAAGCAACGCGGCATTTTCACGCGTCAGAACGTATATAACGCGATGCTCCGGGGATTTATCCAGTCCCACAGCCTGCATTTTCAGTGCCTGGCACCCCAGTTCCGTCTCGATAAAGCTGATTGGCCGGGCGCTGACGACCAGTATTTCATCTGAGGATACGACCGGTGCCGGGCCTTCACACGCATACAGGTTACGGTGCCAGTCGGTGATGTATGCCTGCCCGTGGGAGAAATGGCCGCCTCCTTTTTGTCGATAATCATCGCTGGTGAGAACATCCGCATCCTTAACGGTATGAATTGCGAGATAAACAGGGCAGCCAGGTTTCACCGCCCGGAATCGCTGCGAAGAACTGAATCCAGTGACGGAGACCAGTGCTGGCAATTTTTCCTTGCTGTAAAATTCATTCCACGCTTCCTCGCTTCCCGGATCGTTATACGAGCATTCCACGATATATAACATCGACTCACCTCCACAGTGCTAAACAGCAGGAAGCCCATGAACCTGCTTAATGACTTTTCATCATGCTATATGCTGTTCTTTAGGCTATAAATCGATATTATTTCATTGATTAGTGATATTAGATCACTGAAAGGTCATCGTATGCACAGAGAAAAAGGGCGGTTTTTATGCGCAGAAAAATTCCCAGCAGCACGTCCCTGCAGGCTTTTGATGCCGCCGCGAGGCACGGTAATTTTGCCCGAGCGGCAGAGGAGCTCTCGCTGACAGAAGGGGCCATCAGCCGCCAGATTGCGCGCCTTGAAGCGTTGCTGGACTGTAGACTGTTTGACCGTACGGGAAGTCGTGTAAAACTGAACCCTGTCGGTGCGAGGTATGCCCATCATGTTCGCGAAACGCTCGAACGACTCGAAAGGGATACCCAGTACATAACAGGAATGCCTGAGGGCAGCAGAAGTCTGGATATCGCCGTCCTGCCGACGTTTTCCAGCCGATGGCTTATTCCACGCTTAAGTGCTTTTCACTCTTTGCACCCGGACATTACATTAAATATTGCGGCCAGAACTGACCCTTTCATTCTTACCGGAAGTGGTTTTGATGCCGTTGTTCATTTTGAACATCCCGCATGGGTGGGTATGCGGATGCAATTTCTCTTTCAGGAGACATTAGTACCCGTATGCCATCCTGCATTGTTAACGGACAAGAATGTCTATGAACAGCTAAATGCGCTACCGCGTATTCACCGACGGCAGAATCCGCAAGCATGGTATCACTATGCCCGGGAAATCGGGGTAAGCCTTGATAATCTGGCGCAGGGTGTTCGGTATGATCTTCATGAAATGGCAATCGCTGCCGCATTGGCGGGACAAGGCGTTGCACTAGTGCCGCGCATGTACGTTGACAAAGAACTGAGTCGTGGAGAGCTTGTCGCGCCCTGGCCAGAATCGGAGTCTGTAAGTAAAAAATTCTGTTTAGTTAAACCTGTGGAAACGGGAATAAATGAACCTGCGCTCAAGGATTTTGAACACTGGCTGTTGACTGAAATGAAGACGCTGACAAAACAGTATTGATGATGTCCGCGGTTTCGATGGGGCAAACACCCTGGCGCAAAAAAGCAAAAAGCCTGCTCGAAAGCAGGCTTTTCTAAATTTGGCTCCTCTGACTGGACTCGAACCAGTGACATACGGATTAACAGTCCGCCGTTCTACCGACTGAACTACAGAGGAATCGTGTG
>NZ_JAFAGS010000018.1 GCF_019237635.1 Pluralibacter sp. | reverse complement strand
TGGCTGATGCTGTCGCCAAGCACCGTAAAGAAGCGGGTGGCATACACCGGCGCTGGCGTCTGTTTCGGTTTGCATACCTTCACGCCGCGGAAAGGATTACGCGGCGCGGTTGGCTGCACGTTCGACGGCGGCGCGGTGTTTGGCGTGGAGGTATCGACCTGCGGCTCGTTCAGCAGGCTGCTTGGGCGCACCAGGGTGATGTCCGGCGGCAGGTTATACACCATCTGCTGCAGCACGCGCACTGTTGATGGATGCGGGTGACCGATGGCGATGGCGGAGCCGGTGCGGCGCGCCAGCTGGATAGCACGGTTGAACTGGACGCGGATATCGGCCTCGTTCTGCGTATCGTCGAGGAAGACCTTGCGCTTAATTACCTTCACGCCGGTACCTGCGGCCGCCCGCGTCGCCTGGCTGTTGCCGATGGTCATACTGTCGAGAAAGTAGAGGTTGTAACGGCTGAGCGCCTGCATCACCTTCTGCATGCCGAACAGATTCGAGGTCATCGCGCTGCCCATATGGTTGTTCATCCCCACGGCATACGGCACCTTGCTGACCGCATCGCGAATGATGCGTTCTATCTCATCGCTGCTCATGTCAGGACGCAGGGTATCTTTTTCCAGCGGCTGTTTGCTGAGCGGCGCCATCGGCATATGGATCAGCACCTCGCGCCCGCCGTTGTGTGCTTTGGTCGCCATTTCTCGGGCATAGGGAGCATTGGGGAGTACCGCCACAGAGATATTGACCGGCAGCGCCAGCACCTGGTTCTCCTGCTGCGGACGATAGCCAACGTCATCGATGACGATGGCCAGTTTACCGGCCCAGGCCGGCGGCGATACCGCCAGCGCAGCGGTAAGGGAGAGAACTAACGAACGAAATTGAAGCAAAACTTATCTTCCCAACCACGGTTGTGGATTGACCGCCTGACCCTGGCGGCGAATTTCGAAGTAGAGTGACGGCCGGCCCTGACCGCCGCTGCTGCCCACAAGGGCAATCGGCTGACCGGCGCGAACCTGCGTACCGACGCTGACCAGGGCGCTCTGGTTGTAGCCGTAAAGGCTCATATCGCCTTTACCATGTTCAACGACTACCACCAGGCCGTAGCCCTGTAGCCAGTCGGCGAGGATCACGCGGCCATCGGCGATGGCTTTTACCTCGGTGCCTTCCGCAGCGCCGATGACCATCCCCTTCCAACGTAGCTCACCCTGCAATTGTTCGCCATAGCGATGTAGGGTCGGACCGCGCACCGGCCAGAAAGCCTGGCCGCGCGGCGCGCCGAGTCCGCCGGTGCGCGACATTAGCGAACGTTCGTTTTCGGTGGGTTTGTAGGTGGTACCCTGGCTGGCCGCTTTCTGCTGGCGATCGCGTACGGCGTCGGCTTCGCGCGCCTCTTTCTCGGCGCGCGCTTTGGCCGCCGCTTCCGCCTGGGCGATGCGGTTGCGCAGGCGCGATTCGTTGGCGCGCATTTCGCCCAACTGCTGCTGGCCTTCCTGAATGGAGGATTCTAATCCGGAGAGGGTTTTCTTACGCTCGTTGCGCGCTTGCTCGAGCTTAGCCTGCTGTGCCTGCTGATCGTAAAGCAGGGTTTGCTGCTGGCTCTGCTTTTCTTCCAGCTGCGCTTTCTGTGAGGCGACCTCTTCACGCGTTTGCCTGAGCCCGGCGATGGTTTCCTGGCGCGCCTGGTTGAGGTAGCCAAAATAGGCTTGCAGGCGCTGACCGCGCTGGCTCTCTTCGCCGCTGAGAATCAACTGGATACCCGTGTGTTCGCCCTGACGGAAGGCGGCGTCAAGCTGCGCTGCGAGGTTGCGTTCCTGTAGCGCTTTTTGCTTTTCCAGTTTGGCGATCGACGCGTTCATATCGGCGATCTGCTTATTGAGCTGGGCGAGGTTGTTCTGGGTTTCCCGCAGCTGACGGGCGGCGGCGGAAATAGCCTCTTCCTGCGCTTTGAGCTGGGCGAGCAGCGTGGCGCGCTGCTGCTGCTGTTGGCGAACCGCACGCTCTTTCGCGGCGATATCGGCCTGAATAGATTTCAGCTGATCGCGGTCATCCGCCTGCGCGGATGCGGCGCACAGCAATACGCCAGCGCTGAGCGCGCTGGCGTAGCAGATGGTTCGGACTGCCGTCGCGATCCATGTATTTGAAAAAATCGCCTTTCCCCTCATGGGGAGGGATTATTTCACGATGAACAGCGGCTTGCCAGTCATCTCTTGCGGGATTTCCATACCCATCAGCGTCAGCATGGTCGGCGCGATGTCGGAAAGCTTGCCGCCTTCGACCGCAGTTACCGCTTTATCGCCAACGTAAATCAGCGGCACCGGCAGGTTGGTGTGCGCGGTGTGCGCCTGGCCGGTGGAGGGGTCGCGCATCTGCTCTGCGTTGCCGTGGTCGGCGGTAATCAGCATCTGGCCGCCAACGGATTCCACCGCTTTGGTCACTTCTGCAATGCAGTGATCCAGCGCTTCTACCGCTTTAATCGCCGCGTCCATCACGCCGGTATGGCCGACCATATCGCCGTTCGGATAGTTACAGATGATAGTGTCGAACTCGCCGCCCTTAATCGCTGCAACCAGTTTTTCCGTCAGCTCGGCGGAGCTCATCTCCGGCTGCAGGTCGTAGGTGGCCACCTTCGGTGAATTGATGAGGATACGCTCTTCACCGGCAAACGGTTCTTCTACGCCGCCGTTAAAGAAGAAGGTCACGTGGGCGTATTTTTCCGTTTCGGAGATGCGCAGCTGGGTTTTATCGTGTTTGGCCATCCACTCGCCGAAGGTGTTCGCCAGCGATGCCGGTGGGTAAGCGCACGGTGCTTTGATGTCGGCGGCGTATTCGGTCAGCATGATGTAGTCGAGGTTGACCACTTTCTTGCGCGCGAAGCCGTCGAAGTCTTTGTTCACGAACGCACGGGTGATTTCACGGGCGCGGTCGGCGCGGAAGTTCATGAAAATCAGCGCGTCGCCATCTTCCATTGCGGCGTCCGCCTGGCCTTCCGCGCGGATAACGGTTGCTTTCACGAACTCATCGTTTTCGTCGCGGGCGTAGGCGGCTTCAAGACCGGCAACGGCGGTGGCGAACTGGAACTCGCCTTTCGCTTGGGTCAGCAGGTCATACGCGCATTCAACGCGATCCCAACGGTTGTCGCGGTCCATGGCGTAGTAACGGCCGATAATGGACGCGACGCGGCCTTTGCCCAGCGTCGCGAATTTGTCTTCAAACTTTTGCAGCGAGGATTGCGCGCTGCGCGGCGGCGTGTCGCGGCCGTCCAGGAAGGCGTGCAGATAGATTTTTTCCGCACCGTGCTCGGCGGCCAGTTCGACCATCGCCATCATGTGGTCTTCGTGGCTGTGTACGCCGCCTGCGGAGAGCAGGCCCATGATGTGCACGGCTTTGCCAGCGGCAACGGCCTTATCCACCGCGCCGGTCAGCACGGTATTTTTGAAGAAGGTGCGTTCTTTAATTTCCACATCCAGGCGAGTCAGGTCCTGATACACGATACGACCCGCGCCCAGATTGACGTGACCGACTTCGGAGTTGCCCATCTGACGGTCCGGCAGACCCACTTCAAGGCCGGATGCGTCAATCAGGGTGTGCGGGCGTTTTGCCCACAGGTTATCCATAACCGGCGTTTTCGCGTTGAAAATCGCGTTATCCTGCTGCTCTTCACGGTAGCCGTAGCCATCCAGAATCACCAGTACCATAGGTTTTTTAGAAACCGACATTGCGACAACCTCATGCTCACGAGATAAAAAATTTGCGTAATTTTACTACAGCTGAATCGATAAAATAGCCACAGAAGATCAAAAAAGGGCGCTGCATCGCGCGAAGTTTGCCCATTTTTGCTCTAAATTTTTCGCTCCAGACCGCAGAAAATGGATTAGCTTGCGCGCGGCTGGCTGTATTTGCCACAACGCACAGGTATACTCCTTCCCTGGTTTTAATCACTAAGTCGGGAGTTATACCCCCCCATGCAAGAAATTATGCAATTTGTTGGCCGCCACCCCATACTGAGTATCGCGTGGATTGCGTTATTGGCGGCAGTACTGTTTACCACCTTTAGAGGGTTGACCTCAAAGGTAAAAGTGATCACCCGCGGCGAAGCAACGCGTCTTATTAACAAAGAAGACGCTATCGTGGTGGATTTGCGTCAGCGCGATGACTTCCGTAAGGGCCATATCGCGGGTTCCGTTAACCTGCTGCCCAACGAAATCAAAGCAAACAACGTCGGTGAGCTTGAAAAACATAAAGATAAACCCATCATCGTTGTTGATGGTTCCGGTATGCAGGCGCAGGAACCGGCCAGCGCGTTGTCCAAAGCGGGCTTCGTACAAGTGTATGTCCTAAAAGAAGGCATTGCAGGCTGGAGCGGCGAAAACCTGCCACTGGCGCGTGGAAAGTAATTTTCAGAGGTAAAGTCATGGCCAATATTGAGATCTACACTAAAGCAACCTGCCCGTTTTGCCATCGCGCGAAAGCGCTGCTGAACAGCAAAGGCGTCACCTTCCAGGAGTTGCCTGTCGACGGCGACGCGGCAAAACGCGAAGAGATGATTCAACGTAGTGGCCGCACGACGGTGCCGCAGATTTTTATTGATGCACAGCACATTGGCGGCTGTGACGACTTGTATGCACTTGATGCGCGTGGTGGACTTGATCCCCTTCTGCGCTAACCCGTTTTCAAGGATAAAAAAATGTCAGAACAAAACAGCACTGAAATGGCTTTCCAGATTCAGCGTATTTACACCAAGGATGTGTCTTTCGAAGCGCCGAATGCGCCGCACGTTTTCCAGAAAGATTGGCAGCCAGAAGTTAAACTTGATCTTGATACCGCTTCCAGCCAGTTGGCTGATGGCGTTTATGAAGTGGTGCTGCGTGTCACCGTTACCGCTTCTCTGGGCGAAGAAACCGCATTCCTGTGTGAAGTGCAGCAGGGGGGTATTTTCTCCATCGAAGGCATCGACGGTACTCAGATGGCGCATTGCCTGGGCGCATACTGCCCGAACATTCTGTTCCCGTATGCCCGCGAATGCGTCACCAGCCTGGTTTCTCGCGGCACCTTCCCGCAACTGAACCTTGCGCCGGTAAACTTTGATGCGCTGTTTATGAACTATCTGCAGCAGCAGGCTGGCGAAGGTGCTGAACAACATCAGGATGCCTGATGAACGCACGTAACGCTGCAATGACTGTAATCGGTGCCGGTTCTTACGGCACCGCTCTTGCCATCACACTGGCGAGAAACGGGCACGATGTCGTGCTCTGGGGCCACGATCCTCACCATGTCTCGACGTTGCAGCATGACCGCTGCAACGCGGCTTTCCTCCCTGACGTTCCCTTTCCTGACACGCTGCACCTGGAAAGCGACCTTGCCGTCGCCCTGGCCGCCAGCCGCGATATTCTCGTGGTGGTGCCAAGCCATGTCTTCGGCGATGTGTTGCGCCAGATTAAACCGCTGATGCGCCCTGACGCCCGGCTGGTATGGGCGACCAAAGGTCTTGAGGCGGAAACCGGGCGTTTGCTGCAGGATGTGGCGCGCGAGGCGCTCGGCGAAGCTATCCCGCTTGCCGTTATCTCCGGCCCGACGTTTGCAAAAGAGCTGGCGGCAGGTCTGCCGACAGCGATTTCGCTGGCGTCGACCGACCCGCAGTTCGCCGACGACCTGCAAAAGCTGCTGCACTGCGGCAAGAGCTTTCGTGTCTACAGCAACCCGGATTTTATCGGCGTCCAACTGGGCGGCGCGGTGAAAAACGTGATTGCGATTGGCGCCGGGATGTCCGACGGCATCGGCTTTGGCGCCAATGCCCGCACGGCGTTGATTACCCGCGGCCTGGCTGAAATGTCCCGTCTTGGCGCGGCGCTGGGCGCCGATCCGGCCACCTTTATGGGGATGGCAGGGTTGGGCGATCTGGTGCTCACTTGTACCGATAACCAGTCGCGTAACCGCCGTTTCGGCATGATGCTCGGTCAGGGCATGGATGTGCAGGGCGCGCAGGACAAGATTGGCCAGGTGGTGGAAGGCTACCGCAATACCAAGGAAGTTCGCGCATTGGCCCACCGTTTCGGGGTGGAAATGCCAATAACCGAGGAAATTTATCAGGTATTGTATTGCGGAAAAAACGCGCGCGAGGCAGCATTGACCTTATTAGGTCGTGCTCGCAAGGACGAGCGTAGCCACCACTAGTCGCAGGACATTGTCATCTGAACAACCCGGCCAGCGCAGAACTGGCCGGTTGTAAAATATCGTCTGGAGCAAGCCATGCCGTGTGAAGAACTGGAAATTGTCTGGAACAACATCAAAGCCGAAGCCCGGGCGTTGGCAGACTGCGAGCCGATGCTCGCCAGCTTCTACCACGCGACGCTGCTCAAGCATGAGAACCTCGGCAGCGCGCTGAGCTACATGCTGGCCAATAAGCTGGCTTCCTCGATAATGCCGGCGATCGCCATTCGTGAAGTGGTGGAGGAAGCCTATGCCGCAGACCCGGAGATGATTGCGTCCGCCGCCTGCGACATTCAGGCCGTACGCACCCGCGACCCGGCGGTGGATAAATACTCCACGCCGCTGCTCTATCTGAAAGGTTTCCATGCGCTGCAGGCCTACCGTATTGGACACTGGCTGTGGAACCAGGGGCGCCGCGCGCTGGCGATTTTCCTGCAAAATCAGGTGTCGGTGACGTTCCAGGTCGATATTCACCCGGCGGCGAAGATTGGCCGCGGCATCATGCTCGACCATGCTACCGGTATTGTGGTGGGTGAAACGGCGGTGATTGAGAACGATGTGTCGATTCTGCAGTCGGTAACGCTCGGCGGTACCGGCAAAACCAGCGGCGATCGCCACCCGAAAATTCGTGAAGGGGTGATGATTGGCGCGGGCGCGAAAATTCTCGGCAACATCGAAGTGGGACGCGGAGCGAAGATTGGCGCGGGCTCAGTCGTATTGCAGCCCGTTCCGCCGCATACTACCGCCGCAGGCGTCCCGGCGCGTATCGTCGGCAAGCCTGACAGCGATAAACCGTCAATGGATATGGATCAGCACTTTAACGGCATTCACCATACCTTTGAGTACGGCGACGGTATTTAACTTCTCAGTACGGCGCCAGGATACCCCAGCTGGCGCCAGGCCTCATAAACCACCACCGACACCGCGTTAGACAGGTTCATACTGCGGCTGTCCGGCATCATCGGAATACGAATTTTTTGCTCAGCGGGCAGGGTGTCAAGAATGCTGGCTGGCAGGCCGCGCGTTTCCGGACCAAACATCAGATAATCCCCATCCTGATAGCTCACCGCGCTGTGGGCGGGCGTGCCTTTGGTGGTCAGGGCAAACAGGCGCTGCGGTTTCTCCGCCTCGGCGAAAGCGGCGTAATCCTGATGGCGCGTCACGGCGGTAAATTCGTGATAATCCAGTCCGGCGCGACGCAGACGCTTGTCGTCCCACGTAAAACCCATCGGCTCGATGATATGCAGACGAAACCCGGTGTTGGCGCACAGGCGGATAATGTTGCCGGTGTTGGGTGGGATCTCTGGTTCGAATAAAACGATGTTAAGCATGCTGCCCCCTTAATTGCGGGGGCAGAATAGCAGAATTTGCCGATTACCGCGTCGCGAGTTGGTTTAACGCCTGCACCAGCGAATCGCGGCTGATGTCGGCTATCGACTTCGCGCCGGTCAGGGTCATCGCCACTTTCATCTCTTTCTCAATCAGATTGAGTAAATTCGCCACGCCTTCACGGCCATGGGTGGCGAGGGCGTACAGGTAAGCGCGGCCTAACAGCACGCTGTCGGCGCCAAGGGCAATCATTCGTACTACGTCGAGACCGTTGCGAATGCCGCTGTCAGCGAGGATGGCGATATCGCCTTTCACCGCATCGGCAATGGCCGGGAGCGCGCGGGCGGATGAAAGCACGCCGTCGAGCTGGCGGCCGCCGTGGTTGGACACGACGATACCGTCTGCGCCAAAGCGTACCGCATCACGCGCGTCCTCCGGGTCGAGGATCCCTTTGATCACCATCGGGCCATCCCAGAACTCGCGGATCCACTCCAGGTCTTTCCACGAAATCGACGGATCGAAGTTATTCGCCAGCCAGCCAATGTAATCCTCAAGCCCGGTTGGCTTGCCCAGATAGGTTGAAATGTTCCCCAGGTCGTGCGGACGGCCGTTGAGACCGACATCCCACGCCCACTGTGGGTGAGTGGCCGCCTGCCAGTAACGGCGCATCGCCGCGTTTGGGCCGCTCATCCCGGAGTGCGCATCACGATAGCGGGCGCCGGGTGTTGGCATATCAACAGTGAACACCAGCGTGGAGCAGCCTGCCGCCTTCGCGCGCTCCAGCGCGTTGCGCATAAAACCGCGGTCGCGCAGCACGTAGAGCTGGAACCACATCGGGCGCTTGAGGGTCGGCGCCACCTCTTCAATCGGACAGACGGAGACCGTAGAGAGGGTGAAAGGGATACCTTTCTCATCGGCGGCGCCTGCGGCCTGCACCTCGCCGCGACGGGCGTACATTCCGCATAGCCCAACCGGCGCCAACGCCACCGGCATGGAGAGCTGTTCGTTAAACAGCGTTGTTTCCAGGCTCAGGTCGGACATATTTTTCAGCACCCGCTGGCGCAGCGCGACCTGCGACAGGTCTTCAACGTTACGCCGCAGAGTGTGCTCTGCGTAGGCGCCGCCGTCGATGTAATGAAACAGGAACGGCGGCAGAATGCGCTGCGCCGCCGCCCGATAGTCGCTTGCTGCTGAAATAATCATGCTTTGGTCTCCCTGGAAAACACGGTGGGGTCGCCGGGCAGGCGGGTGATACGCGCCTGGCGGGCTCTCTCTTCATCAAAATGTTTAATGGTGGTGTGAACGAAGCCAAGATGCGCCATCATTGCCTGACGGGCGCCTTCGGCATCGCCGGACTGAATGGCATTGAGAATGGCCTGGTGCTGCTCGGTCAGCTGTTCAAAGACCGGCGGTATGAGATACATACGCTGGCGGCTCTGCTTGACCGAAGACTGCAGCAGGTCGAAGAAGCCGCGCATGGTCTGCAGCAGCACCACGTTGTGCGACGCTTCGGCGATGGCGAGATGGAAACGGACGTCGGCCTGAGAGGCGAGGTCCGGGTCTTCGCTTTGGGTGGCCTCAAGGCACAGGCGTATTTTTTCTTTATCCGCCTCGGTGGCGCGCAGAGCGGCGTGCCAGGCGGTGCTGGCCTCAATGGCGTGCCGGGCCTCCAGAATATCGAAGCTGTAGTCAGGGTCATCGGCCAGCAGGCTTTTTAACGGTTGCACAATATTTTGTTCCGACCACGGCTCGTGCTGCCAGCGTACAAAGGTGCCGCCGCCGCGGCGGCTCACCAGCACCCCTTCGCTCACCAGTTTCGCCAGCGCTTCCCGCAGCGAGTTGCGGGAAACACCAAGCCGGGCGGCCAGCTGGCGTTCGGCGGGTAAACGCATCCCCGCCTCCAGCTGTTGTTCTTCAATCAGCGCCCGCACACGATCTGCAACATCGTCCGTAAGGCGCCGGGGCATCACTATCATGGGATCATCCAGGTTAAGACATAGGCCTGAAGCGTGGTGATCACGCCCACCATGCAGGTGAATATCAGGCTGTGTTTGACGGTAAAGCGGAACAGATCTGACTCTTTACCCACCAGTCCAACCGCCGCACAGGCGATAGCGATGGACTGCGGGGAGATCATTTTGCCGGTTACGCCGCCGGTGGTGTTGGCCGCCACCATCAGCACATCCGACACGCCAATCTGCTGCGCGGCGGTGGCCTGCAGCGCGGCGAACAGGGCGTTTGACGAGGTATCAGAACCGGTCAGGAATACGCCGAGCCAGCCGAGGAACGGCGAGAAGAAAGTGAACGCATGACCGGTATGCGCCAGCGCCAGCGCGAGGGTTGACGACAGGCCCGAGTAGTTAGAGATAAAGGCAAACGCCAGCACCATGCCGATGGAGTAGATAGGCAACGCCAGGTCCTTTAGCGTTTGCCCAAAAGTGATGACGGCATCTTTTGGCTTCATACGCAGCCAGACCACCGACAGGATCGCAGCGAACAGAATGGCTGTGCCGGTCGCGGAGAACCAGTCGAGCTTAAACACCGCCGCATACGGCGTGGCGGCGTGCACCACCGGCGGCATACGCGCCACCATCTTGTCGAGGAACGGTACGGAGAGGTTAATCACCATGTCGTACAGCGCGCCGCCTGGGGCGAACAGCGCTTTAAACGGCGGAATACTCCACAGCGTGACGGTCGCGGTGAGAAACAGGAACGGCGACCACGCGCGGATCACCTGACCTGTGGTATAGCCCGTGCGCGCCAGCGTCTGATCGACCTGCGAAGCGCCCATATCGGCAAAGCGGAAGATACGTACCGGCTGCCAACGTTTGAGGAACAGCGTCAGGCACACCAGCGAAACCAGCGAAGAGATGATATCCGGCAGCTCAGGGCCGATAAAGTTAGAGCTCAGGTACTGGGCGATGGCAAAGGAGCCGCCAGCGACCATGACCGCAGGCCAGGTCTCCTTAACGCCGCGCCAGCCGTCCATAATCGCCATGATCCAGAACAGCACGATAATGGTCAGGAACGGCAGTTGACGACCGACCATCTGGCCGATTTCAAAACTGTCCAGGCCAGTCACCTGGCCCGCCACGAGGATAGGGATACCCATCGCGCCAAAGGCGACTGGCGCGGTATTGACGATAAGGCACAACCCCGCCGCATACAGCGGGTTAAAGCCGAGGCCAACCAGCAAGGCGGCGGTGATGGCGACCGGCGCGCCGAAGCCGGCTGCCCCTTCCAGAAAGGCGCCGAAGGAGAAGCCGACAATCAGCATCTGCAAACGCTGGTCGGGCGTAATAGAGAGAATCGACGAGCGAATAATGGCGAACTGGCCGGTCTTCACCGAGATTTTATAGACAAAAACGGCGGCGATAATTATCCAGGCGATTGGCCACAGCCCGTAGAAGAAGCCATACACGACGGAGGCCAGGGCGCGATCGACCGGCATCTTATAGAAAAACAGCGCGACCAGCAGCGCAATCGTGACGGTATAGCTGGCGGCCAGATAGCCTTTCAGCTTTAGCTTAATCAGGGCGAAGAAGAAGAACAGGATCGGTAGCGCCGCAATCAGGCTGGACAGCCAGATATTTCCCGCCGGGTCATAGTTTTGTTGCCAGAGATTCATGCAGGTCTCCTGAGGACCGCATAACGGTAGCGCGGCGGGTCTGCGCCCGGTTTCGCGTCACACGTTATGTAAAAGTGGTCCTGCCAATATTGTATTGTAGGGGTAATGACAACAAATGGTTAATCATATGTTGTCATCAGGCAATGCATATGTTGCGGTGATTTTTATATCTGTGAACTACGGGACAGAACGGAAGAGAATTGGTAGGGCCAATTGGCGGCGACAGGATTGAATGAGGACCCTCACTTTCACCGAAGAGGAACATTCAGCCATCTGTAAAACGCCGATATAACTCTGAACAAAGCAAAATCATTCCCACTAAGAGATTCTTAACAACAGAGGCTGAGACTACAGTTTATATTTCTGATTTTGTCAGAGAAATTCTGGATGAGCAGCGGCGCGATATTGCAAGTCAGTATTTAAACAAGACTATCGGAAAAAGATGTTGCGATAAATATGATTATTTCGTTGAAAAGGCGTTGTAATTCTAAAATAAGGAAATGTTATTTGTATTTCATTACAGGATGACAGGGTTAACGCGATATGAAAAAGTTACAAAAAATAATCTGATTTGTAAAAAACATATAGAATATCAATGCATCAAACTAATCAATAATGCTTGCTGGATTACACCTCCATGTAATCCGGATATTTTTTGTAGGGACCATCAAATTTTTAATTGTTTTGGGAAGGGTTTTCATGATTAAGTATATAAAGCGTATAACTATAAATCGCATAGAAGCCGCGAGGTTAACATGGCAGTTATACCTTTACTTCCCTCACAGGGAATATCATTGGTTCTGGATCACATGCGAATAGCTCGCGCTCATGGTATGCCTCGCAATATGGCAACACTTTTGACTTATGCCTGGTTCTATTTTAAGGTTAAAAATCGTGGGCCGTGGGATTATAAGCAATATCACCCAGAGTTAGAAAATTTTGGTAACTTCCATTATGGGGCTATCGGTTATACCGCAGGGATACCAGCAGATATTTTACAGATGGACGGTGGCTTTGCTCAAGAGCACGCAGGTACTAGTAAGCCTGAATGGGGGCACTGGTATCAGGACCCACCTTATGGTGATGATCCAATTTACCAGTTTTGGATTAAACAAGGAATAGATTATGCACGAAAGATCGGTTATTAGAACATTGCACTGTATGCTTACAGCGATCTTATTATTGCTGGTTAGTGGTTATGCTATTTATCAATATTATTTTCAATACGCGATCGGATGATGTCTTCGTCAGCAAGCAAAAGCTTTCTGATAATGTCTGGTTATATATTACAAAATATGACGAAGGGAACGCTACGGTTGCGAATATTTATCGCTTTTATCTCGACAAGGATAATGGAAAGACAGATGTAATAGAGGCACTCAAAAAACGCATGCCCTTCCTTGAAACAAATACTAGTGCTGTGGTGACAGCTTCAGCATATGGCAATACGGTAAACATAAAAGTAACCGGGAAGGTTTACAATTTTACTAACTCAGATTTATTTTACGCGGACGGGATTGCAATAATACCTGTCATTAATATTATCGCTAATGGCACAAGAGGCTAATAATAAGGGGATTGAAAATGGCTGTACCAGTTCATTTATTTTTAAAAGACGATGGTGGGGCAACGATTCGTGGTGGTTCAGATGTTCAAGATCGTGAGGGAAGTATAGAGCTTAGAGATTTGATTCATCGATTACACCAGTAATGCATGATACCAGAGATTGTCCTGGTACAGGTCACATGGAGAACGTACAACTTCGCTACGCTAAAATAACATGGCTTTACAAAGACGGAAATATCCAATATACAGACGCATGGAACGAACGTCCCACAGTATAATGAATAAATTAAACCCACCCCTTTCCCGAACAAGAAAGGGGTGGGCATGGCAGAGGGTCAGAATTCGCTTTTGGCAAATCCCGTCATCTCTTTGAGTTCCATTTCGCGGCCCAGCGCGGTCATTGGGTGAACCACCACCAGTCCACGAACGCTTTTCTTCAGCTTGCCCATATCGGCTTGTTCTTTTTTGGTGATGGCGCGCTTGAACGGCAGACTCATCAGCTTTTGCGCTTCTTTGCTCAGCTTCTGGCTCCGTACGCCGCGCAGGCGGGCGATCTCTTCTTCAAGGGTGGTTTTTTCTTTCTCAAGTTCGGCGTATTTCTCTGCGGACTCAACCAGAGACAGTTCCGCCTGCTGGTGGCGGATGGCGTCAAGACGATCGCTCAGGCGTTTAATTTCGTTCTTTTCAACTTCGTTCATGGTAAATGGCTTTTTATAGTAAAAGAGTATCGATACCGTACAGTATGCGCGTTGAGCGCGATTACTGATAGTTAATTATAAGAAACTGATTAATTTCACCGCGCTTTTATTAGCAGGGTATTTTTCTAACTTGTTGAATGTAAAAGTAATTGTTGAAAATGTATTCTCTGTCTCGTTTTTACAAAGTTGTTGGCGAAAAAGGCACATTTTCCTCAAACGCCTGCCGAGGGTTTGACCAGACTTAATCCGATTATCTGGACGGAGGTAACGTTATGGCAAAGATGGGCGAGAACGTTCCACACATCATCGATAAAGCGGTAGATTTTATGGCGTCGAGTCAGGCATTTATGGAATACCTGAAAAAATCGCCGCGCTTAAATCGCATCCCTGCGGAAATTCCCGACGAGAAAGCGGCGCTGTTTCTGGAACGATTGGATTACTATCGTGCGCTGTACAAACCGGGGTGCGGGCCGGAAGAAAACCAGGAATAAGGCGGCTATTTCTGAAAGGCTTTTTTCAAGCTGATTCGGGAAATCAGCTCGGTCAGGGATAACACCATCGTTGAGCGAACAACCTGCTGATAGCGCTGTTGCTGCATGGCATACAGTTCGATGTCGCTCGTGTCGAAGTCAGGCGTCGGCGGCAGAGCCACGACGCAGTGCAGCTCCCCCAACGGGCCGAGAATTTCATCGTCCGTAAACGCATACTCGTTGCCGTCATGGTTCAGCTCTTCGCGCAGCGCCATCAGCAGCTCCGCATCTTCATACTCGGCACGGCTGATGACGCCGAGGCCATAGATAAGCTTCAGCCGCACTGAGAGATCGCCCAGCGGCCCATCACCGTCCAGTAACGGTTCCACGGCGTATTTCACCGCATAGTCGTCTTTGCGGAAGACCTGAAGCACCATCATGTTCACCGCCTCGGTGAGGAGTTCTACGGCGACGATGAGAAAGCTTCGTACGGTTTTGCCAGCATTCAGACGCTCAAGCACACGGTTTTCAAAGGCCTGTGTTTCTTCCATTATTGCCTGCATATCTGACAATCTGTTGTTCAGGTGCTGCTGCACGAGCAGCACCGGGTCCTGCATCATGCGTGTGTGTTATAGGCCGCAACAGCTTCTGCGACCACCTCGCTGTTGGCATCCAGTCCGGAAACCTGCGCCAGCGCGGCCTGTGGGCCTTTCTCGTTAATCAGCTGCGCCAGCTCCAGCGCCTGCGGATCCTGCTCGCTGCGATAGTGCATCGCGGCGGCAATCCCTTTCACCAGGTTGGCGTGCGGCAGACCGTATTCCAGCGTGCCGAGCAGCGGTTTTACCAGGCGATCGCCCGCGCTTAATTTACGCAGCGGCTGGCGGCCTACGCGCTCAACATCGTCTTTCAGATACGGGTTCTCAAAACGGCCAAGGATTTTCTGGATGTAGGCGGCATGTTTCTGCGCATCAAAGCCATAACGTTTGATAAGCACTGCGCCGCTCTCTTCCATCGCCCCTTTTACCACTGCGCGAATTTTCTCGTCGAGAATCGCGTCACGGATAGTCTGATGACCGGCTAATTTTCCGAGGTACGCGGTTATAGCATGCCCGGTGTTCAGCGTGAAGAGCTTACGTTCGACAAATGCCATCAGGTTATCAGTTAATTCCATTCCCGGAATGGTCGGCAGGGTGCCTTTGAACTGGGTTTTATCCACGATCCACTCGCTGAAGGTTTCTACTGTCACTTCCAGCGGATCGTGGGTGGCGGATTCGGACGGCGGAACGATGCGGTCGACCGCAGAATCGACGAAGCCGACGTGCTGCTCAACCCAGGCTTTATCGTCTTCCGCCAGCGCGTTCATCACGTGGCCTTTAAGCTGAGTGGTGCCGCGCACCATGTTTTCGCAGGCGATAATGTTCAGCGGCGCGCTCAGGCCGGAAGCTTTACGTTTTGCCAGACCTTTGGCGATAGCTGGGGCGATACGCTCAAGCACCACCGGGCCGACGGCGGTGGTCACCAGGTCCACCTGGGCAATCAGGTCAACGACATCGTCACCGATGCTGCTCACGGCGTTGACGCCGGAGACGGTTTCCACCTGCTCGTTTTCACCGACCACATGCACCTGATAGCTATGACGGGCATTCAGGGCATCGAGCACGACCTGATTCACATCGGCGAACGTTAGCGCGATCCCCGCGTCAGCCAGCAGTTTGCCGATGAAGCCACGACCGATGTTACCTGCGCCAAAATGTAATGCTTTCATAGTATTAACCTTTATCAATGTTTTTACCCGAGAGGGCTGGGGTGAGGCTTTTCCCTCACCCTAACCCTCTCCCGATGGGGAGAGGGAGGGCTGCGTTATTTGGTGCCTGCAATCAGCGCCAGCACTTCATCGACGCTGGTGGTGGTGGCCAGACGCTCAATGACGGATTCGTCATCCAGCGCGTTGGTCAGGCTGGTGATCACGTGGATGTGTTCGTTATTGCGCGCGGCAATCCCGATCACCAGGCGGGCGATGTCGTCTTCCTCTTCGCCGAAGCGTACACCGTTCGGATACTGGCAGAAGACCACGCCGGTTTTCAGCACACGGTCCTTCGCTTCGATGGTGCCGTGCGGTACCGCGATGGACTCACCCAGGTAGGTCGGGGTCAGTTTTTCACGATCCAGCATCGCCTCGACATATTCCGGCTCAACGTAACCGCCTTTGACCAGTTGCTCGCCCGCGAAGCGAATCGCCTCTTCTTTGGTGGCGGCATGACGGCCGAGGAAGATGTTTTCCGCACCCAGCTTAAACACCTGGCTGTTGTCGGTTTCGAAGCTGTCTTTCAGGCTATCGCGAACCTTCTCTTCGTTATCGACATGGCGCTGCGCTGCCACCAGACGCTCGGTCAGGTTGGTATACAGACCGCTGTCGAGGAAGTTGGTCAGCGAAATATGCTGCGCCTGCGGAACCTGACGCATCGCACGCTCGGTCAGATCGCGGTGGGTAATCACCAGGTCAACGTCCGGCGGCAGGCTGTTGATCGCGCTGTTGGTGACCGAGATGTTGGTCAGGCCAGCATCCTGGACTTTCTTACGCAGCACGCCCGCCCCCATGGCGCTGGAACCCATACCGGCATCGCAAGCGACGATGATTTTACGGACGTGGCTCAGATCGTTGGTGACATCGCCTGCGCTCAGCGCGCTTGCGGCGCCTTTGGATTCCGCTTTCATATCGTGCATACGACGGGTCGCCGCTTCAATGTCGTCATCTTCTTTCACTTTGCTGGTTTTCAGCAGGATAGAGGAGACGATGAAGGAGACCGTCATCGCCGCAACAATGGCGGAAATGTTGGCGAAATAGGTGCCTTTCGGGGTCATCGCCAGCACCGCCAGGATGGAGCCCGGAGAGGCCGGAGAAACCAGACCGCCGTTGAGGATGGTCAGCGTGAATACGCCGGTCATACCGCCGAGGATAACGGCCAGGATCAGGCGTGGGTTCATCAGCACGTACGGGAAATAAATCTCGTGGATACCGCCCAGGAAGTGGATGATTGCCGCACCGCCCGCAGACTGTTTGGCGCTACCGCGACCAAAGAACATGTAGGCCAGCAGGACGCCCATACCCGGACCCGGGTTGGCTTCAATCAGGAAGAAGATGGATTTGCCCAGCTCATGGGACTGCTGAATACCCAGCGGTGAGAAGATACCGTGGTTGATGGCGTTGTTGAGGAACAGGATTTTCGCCGGTTCAACAAATATAGACGCCAACGGCAGCATGTCGTGCGCCACCATGAAGTTAACGCCTGCCGACAGAATTTTGGACAGGACTTCAACGGCCGGGCCAATGCCGAGAAACGCCAGAATCGCCAGAATCATACCGATGATGCCAGCGGAGAAGTTATTCACCAGCATTTCGAAACCGGACCTTATCTTACCGTCAACCCAGGCGTCGAAGTGTTTGATTGCCCAACCGCCCAGCGGACCTGCAATCATGGCGCCAAGGAACATCGGCATATCTGCGCCGACGATAACGCCCATGGTGGTAATTGCCCCCACGACGCCGCCGCGATCGCCGCCAACCAGGCGACCACCGGTGAAACCGATAAGCAGCGGCAGCAGATAAGTGATCATCGGGCCGACCAGCTTCGCCAGTGTTGCGTTAGGCAACCACCCTGTCGGAATAAATAATGCGGTGATGATACCCCACGCGATGAACGCGCCGATATTTGGCATCACCATATTGCTGAGGAATCGACCAAAGCTCTGCACTTTGATCTTGATATCGGATGACATAAAAACACCCCTTCTTATGTTTGCTGTCGCGCAGGCTAAAAGCCCGAGGTTTGTTGTTAATATAGCGGCAGAGGTAGCCGGACCTTGTTGATGATGCGAAATCTGGCACTGAATCGTTCAACTGTCCAGTTAGCGGCTCTTTATGTGACTTGCATCACGATATTATGGTGTGGCATGTCTTATTTGTAGTGATCAGCATCACAAAATAGCAGTGTATAAAAAATACAATAGTGCAAAAAATGCACTAAATCGAAGTTTGATGTGACTCTCATCACATTTACTGAGTGCGTTTTTGTTTTTGATATGTGATTGTCATCACATATTATTTTTCGCCATGCGTCGTCGACTGTGATCGCGCTCAAGTTTGCTCATGGCGTCAGAGGGCCGTTGAAACGTAGCGACATTTCACGGAAAAAGACCTGGAGGCGTCAATGGCGAGAAAACCTCCGCTGGCTTATGCTTACACTGCACCTCGATAGCAAGGCGCGTTCAAAACGCTTTCCCAAAATTAAGGCGTATGAAGAGGCAGCTATGTTTCTTAATTATTTTGCGCTGGGCGTCCTTATTTTTGTTTTCCTGGTAATTTTTTACGGGATCATTATTTTGCATGATATTCCCTATTTAATTGCCAAATCTCGTAACCACCCTCACGCCGACGCTATCCATGTCGCAGGGTGGGTGAGTTTGTTTACGCTGCATGTCATCTGGCCATTTCTCTGGATATGGGCCACGCTTTACCGCCCGGAGCGTGGATGGGGAATGCAGCATCCGCCGCAGTCAGATAGGTCACCGTCGTTGCAAGAACCGCAAACGCAACAAGATGAAACGCTGGCGGAGTTGAAGCAGCGTATCGAAGCGCTTGAGCGAAAGCTTAATCCATAACCTCCTCTTGTGAGTACATCATCATGGATCTGCTCATTGTTCTGACCTATGTCGCGCTGGCGTGGTCAATATTTAAGATCTTCAAAATCCCCGTCAATAAATGGACGGTACCCACGGCTGCGCTGGGCGGCGTATTTCTGGTCGGCGCTTTGATCCTGTTTATGAACTACAACCATCCCTATACCTTTCTCGCACAAAAAGCGGTGATCTCCATTCCGGTGACGCCGCAGGTGACGGGGATCGTGAGTGAAGTCACGGATAAGCAAAACACCCTGATTCACAAAGGGGATGTGCTGTTCAAAATCGAGCCGACGCGCTATCAGGCTCGGGTGGACAGGCTGCAGGCGGATCTGGTGACCGCTATCCATAACATCGAAGCATTAAAGGGCCAACTGGCTGAGGCGATTGCCGATACCGAGCGGGTGACTGCCGAGCGCGATCGTCTGTATAAGGACTATCAGCGTTACCTGCAGGGCAGCCGGGCTAAGGTGAACCCGTTTTCACAAAGCGATATTGATAACGCCCGCCAAAACTATCTGGCGCAGGATGCGATGGTGAAAGCGTCTCTGGCAAACCAGTCGCAGATAAAAAGCCAACTGGAGAGCATGCAGAACGGCGAGCAGTCGCAAATCGTCAGCCTGCGCGCTCAGCTTGCGGAAGCCATGTATAACCTCGACCAGACGACGATTCGGGCGCCGAGCGATGGCTACGTGACCCAGGTGCTGATTCGTCCCGGCACTTACGCCGCCGCACTGCCGCTACGTCCGGTGATGGTGTTTATTCCGGAGCAAAAAAGGCAGATTGTCGCGCAGTTCCGGCAAAACTCGCTGTTGCGCCTGAAGCCTGGCGATGAGGCCGAAGCGGTGTTTAACGCGCTGCCCGGGCAGGTGTTTACCGGTAAGCTGGATAAAATACTGCCGGTGGTGCCGGGCGGTTCTTACCAGGCGCAGGGGACGCTGCAGTCGTTGACGGTGACACCTGGTACCGACGGCGTGCTGGCGGTGATTGATCTGGACCCTAATACCGAGGTGGATGACCTGCCGGATGGTATCTATGCGCAGGTCGCAGTCTATTCCGACCATTTCCATCACTTATCCGTCATGCGTAAAGTGCTGTTGCGAATGACAAGCTGGATGCATTATCTGTACCTTGACCATTAATATGCGCGACAGCATAAATGACGGCGAAGTGGCCAGCGAACTTCGCCGTGTTGCATCATACTTAGCGTTTTGTTGGCGAAAAGGACCTGATAATGAAACTGATTGGCAGCTACACCAGCCCCTTCGTACGCAAGATTTCCGTGCTCCTGCTGGAGAAGGGCATCACCTTCGAGTTTATCAACGAACTACCCTATAACGCGGAGAGCGGCGTGGCTCGCTATAACCCTCTGGGGAAAGTGCCAGCGCTGGTGACCGATGACGGCGAGTGCTGGTTCGACTCGCCGATTATTGCTCAGTACATTGAGCTGCTGAATGTCGCGCCGACGATGGTGCCGCGCGAACCGAAAGCCGCCCTGCAGGTTCGCCAACTGGAGTCCCTCGCGGACGGCATTATGGACGCGGGGCTGACGATTGTCCGCGAACTGGCGCGACCGGCGGCGCAGCAGTCAGAAACGGAGCTGTTGCGTCAGCGGGAGAAAATTACCCGTAGCCTGGACGCGCTGGAGGGTTATGTCGCTGGGGGTACGTTGAAAGCCAACGAAACAAACCTGGCGACCATCGCCGTGGCGTGCGCTATCGGCTATCTTAACTTTCGCCGCATTTCTCCCGGTTGGTGCGCCTCGCGCCCGCATCTGGTGAAGCTTGCTGATATCTTATTCCAGCGCGACAGCTTTGCCCGCACTGAACCGCCAAAGGCGTAATACAGCGCTCAGACGACTCACCGCGACTGCAAGCAAAGAAGCAGGCATGAAATGCCTGCTTCTTTGCTTTTACTGCCAGGTTAACCTGCTGAAGGTGCTAGTATTTTGTTCGCTCTGTGGGCGGACTCCTGTGCTAACGTGGCCGCCAGCCCTGTATAGTTCTCAGGTAACAGCATGACGTTCAACTCATCGGCGGTAAACAGGCCTGCGAGTGCATTATCACTGAGCAGCACCTCAATAAAGGGGATGCCCGTTCTCATTGACTCCATCGTCAATGTGTAGACCATCTCATGTGCTTTATCTTTTCCGACCTTTTGCGCCAGTTTCATCATGATTAATTCACTGTTGTCCAGCCCATGATTGAGATTAGCGTTATTTTTCATTCGTTCGCGATTAATATAGAGCGTACGCGTTATCTCTTCAGTCCTTAAAATAATTTCGGTCATTAATTCGAGAGACTCATGTAATGAAGACTCTAGCAACATGTATGACGAGCTGTCGGCTTCATAAGGTCGGCAGCATGAATACAGCATCACGGCGGGTAAAGAATAAAGCTTTTGTGAATTGGCAATAATGCCTTTGGCTAACTTCGGGTTCACTTTATGAGGCATAGTGCTACTGCCAATCGTTCCCTTATTGAAGCCTTCCATCACTTCGCCTATTTCTTCCAGCGATGTGCTATATACCTCTTCCGCAATCTTATGACAACAGTTTGCGAGTAGAGAAAGCACCTGTACATATTCCACTTTATGCGTGCCAATATTTCGCGAAGGAATATTCATTTCATTCATATTGAGACGGTGCGCAACATGTCGTTGGACGCAGCGTCCTTCTTCGCCGCTGGCGTTAAATGCGCCAACGGCTCCACCCATCATGATGGTAAAAACGCGCTTCTCACACTCGTTAAGGCGCTCTACAGCGGTTAAAAACTCTTCAATCCAGACGGCCGCTTTGTAGCCGTAAGTGATGGGAATCGCATGGCGTCCATGAGTACGTCCCGGCACAACAGTGTGCGCTTCTTCACTCGCTATTTTCGCGAGGTTTCGCAGGATGTCGTTAATGACGATTTTGAATTTTTCGTGGACCTTTTTGACAACAACAAGTTGTGCGCTCTGTTGTATGTTTTGTGTGGTCACACCAAAATGGACATATTTCCCACTTTCACCAGGGCAGGCTTTTACCAGCATCTTTATGAATGGGACAAAGCCATGACCTATTTCTTCCTGTAACGCTTTTACTTTATTGATGTCGATGTTGCTGAGTTGGCAAGACTCAGCAATCAGTTTCGCGTCAGCGTCAGGGATAACGCCTGTTTCGCCCTGCGCCAGTGCTAAGGCGGCCTCAACATCCAACCATGCTTGATATTTTGCATTCTCAGTCAACAGACTCCGAATACCGTAGTCATTCATGGTTTTCGTTTTTGAATCGTATAGTGCACTCATTATTAATATCCTTATCTCTGTTATTTTTCGTTGATTTTGTCAACGATCGCGTTTTTCACGAATTCAACATGAGGGCCGAACACGACATGAATATGGTTGTTTTTCGGGATGAAGATCCCAGAGGAACCTGCATCTTTCAGGGTCTCATTTTTTACTCGCCCCTGATCTTTTAAGTCTATGCGCAAGCGGGTAACGCAGTTATCGATATTTTTAATGTTATCGCTACCACCTAAACCTTCTAATACCAGAGTGGCGATTTCAGGATATCTTTTCTCTTTTAACAGGTTATTGTTTCTAATCTCTTCCTCGCGACCCGGCGTTTGGATATTGAATCTCTCAATAGCAAAGCGGAATACGAGATAGAACACGACAAAGTTAACGGCGCCTAACACGACAAGCTGTACCCAGTGCGTGTGTTCATAGAGCAGACCGAAAATACCAAAATCGAAAATGGTACCTCGGATGTAGCCGATAGAGACATCCAGGAACGCTAATGGAATCGCCAGTAAGCCACACAGCACGGTATATACAAAGAACAGCGCCGGAGCGATAAACAGGAATGAAAACTCAAGCGGCTCGGTCACGTTACCCAGGAATGCTGTCAGTACAATGGTCAGTATCATACCCTTAGCAATTGGGCGGTTCGCTTTATGAGAGGCGTGATACATCGCTAACCCAATCGCCGGAACGCGGAAGAGGGTATTCAGCATTTGCCCCGCCCCAAGGTAGGCGGTGAGTGTTGGCATTAAAGACCAGTTTGGGTCATTAGGGCCGAGTTTGAATAAAATTTCGTTTGTCGCGTTAAGAATCCCGGTATATGTTTCACCGTTAATAAGGTATGTACCCCCCGCTTCGGTAAAGCGGATAATCGATGCCAGAACATGATGTAAGCCAAAGGGAATTAACGAACGATGGAGGAACCAGTAAACGCCAACGCCAAAGGTATCATCCATAATGATAAATGACACACTTGTCAGCGCACTGGTAATCACGCTCCAGATATAGGGAATGATAAGGCCTACAGGGAGCATGCAGAGGAACGTAATGATCGGGACAGACTTCTTACCGCTGAAAAATGCGAATGCGAGAGGGAGTTGCAGGCGGTAGAAGCGATCGGTAACTTTTGCTGCGACCAGACCTGAGATGATCCCGCCCATCGCTTCGATCTTGAGCGTCTGGATACCAAGCACCAGCCCTTGCCCTACAGAAGACAGGTCGCCTTTCGCCAGGGTTCCGCTGACTTTTAGCCAGACGTTCATGACGATAGTAAGGGTTAAATAAGCCAGCACCGATGAGAATACCGCAATGCCTTTCTCATTTTTCGCCATGCCATAAGCGACACCCATCGCAAAGAGCAACGGTATGTTATTAAATACAATTCCGGTAATATCTCTCATGCTTTCGAGAGTTATTTTTACGATATCGTTACCTAAAAATGGTAACTTGGAAATCATATAGGACTGGCTTAAGGCGGCACATATACCCATGATCATGCCAATGGGCGCCATTACCGCGATGGGTAATAACAATGAACGGCCAAATAGCTGAATTCCATCTTTAATTTTTTCAATATTCATCTAGTACTCACAATTACGCAACGTAAATATATCATTCTCCTAAACATATTTAGGTATTATTGAATCTTGATTGAGGGGGCTCAAGGCAACTTTATGCTGCCAAAAAATGACAACAAGTTACCTCGTATTTATGACTAAAAATAAATCTGTGATAATAGTCACATATTCATTTCTTTTTGGTCGACAACAAATGGGTTTGGTTGGACTCTTTGCGCGTATCAACGTGGAGGTGGCTATTAGCATTAACCAGTCAGACATTGCATTTCTCAGCTATATGCAAGACAAAGGGGTGCTGGCATTCTCTGACGTTTCTGATACATTTCCCGGTAAGAGCTTGATTACACTGAAGCGTAGCGCAGCAAATCTTAACTATTATCTGGGATCGGATAAAATATATATCGAATCTGATCGTTTTCATTGTGATATCAGTTACACCTGCTTTATCAGTTTCTTACAACGACTGCATATAAAGGACTATCGTTCTTCAGTCGATGAGAGAATTAAACTGATTGTTGTGCATTGTTTCCTTTATTCCACCGTGAATGTATCCGCGTTATATGAAGAAATTAGAATTAGCTTAACGACGAAGAAGAAAGACTTAAAGGTGCTGGAAAAATATTTGTCTGACAAGGGGTTACAGCTTGAGATTGTAAGCAGCAAAGGGATTCGGATCGTCGGTAATGAAATCGCTCTGCGCATGATGGTTATGACTATCCTGGCATCCGTTTGTGAGTTAGATAACCGTGATTATTTAATCGGCCGTGCGGCTAATGATGTCTATGAACAGTTGATTTTTTCTCGTTTTCAGATAGAAATGCTTGGACACTTCACTGCCGTCACCGAAGAATACCATGCGATAGTGAACGATAACCACCTGGCGCTTTCATACCCTGGAAGGAAATTACTTTATACGTATATGTTAATCGCCAGGGTACGCACAGTTTACCCGCTGCCCGTCTGTGATTTTCAAGTAGCATTATTACCCAGTCTTCTCTACCAGTGCGCCTCAGAACAGCAATTCATGAATTATTTTGTCACCTCTTTGGATCAAAACTCCGCGGTTCTCAAATTCATGGACATCACGCTCCGTAGCGCATTAATGAATTTCTATATTTACGTCCAGAGTAAAATTATTACTGTCATTGTTGAACGCGAGGCACTTCTGCATGAACTCTATCTTTATGTTCAGAAGTGTATTATTCGCAGGAAGTGTGGCTATAGTATATTTGATAATAATTTATCCAACACCAAAAAACACTATAATAATTTATATGAAATTATTCATTCAGCATGTGGCGACGTCGAAAATATATATTCAATAAAATTTTCTGAAGGCCATCTGGCAACCATGACGTTAATTTTTAGAAAATATATAAATAAAAGCAAACTTTCTGGGCGCAACAAAAAATCGGTTGTTATTGTCACTAATTCCGCAATTGAAACGGTAGACTTTTTTATTGATAATCTAAAGTTTCATCTTGATGTTGATATTTGTGATTCTATTAATATCCATGAAAGAGAAAAGCTTGCTGATTTAAATTATGATCTGGTGATGACATTTTCCAACAGAATTTCAATGTTACTGCAGCAAATGAATATAAATCATATAAAAGTCAATTATCACCTGAAGGATAAAGATATAAATAATCTGCTGAAAAAAGGTTTTTCAAGTAATCTTAACAGGAAAATTAAAACGGATAGATTTCTTGAGCAAATAAAAGATAAATCGGATGAAGAGATTATTGATGTACTAAAAACACATTACGGTAAGTATTTTATCTGATATTGGATTTTGCTTCGGAATCGGCATGATAATTTATATCACTATCAATACACTATTCTTGTGTTGCTGAATGTTATCTGCACATCAACTTTGAGGCCGGATTCAATGTTTGATATTATGATACGCGTCACCTGTGACACTAGACTTGCAGAATAACCTGTTCATTATCAGTGTATTGAATGAATATTCCTTCTCTCCCGTCGGGAGGGGGCAAACAACAGGCCATCTCATGACAACCGATCATCATCCGCAGTACAGCCAGCTCCCCGCGACCGATCGCCTTTTGCGCGATCCGGCGTTCTCCTCCCTTATTGCGTGTTTTGGCCACAGCCAGGTGGTGAGCGTGCTGCGCAAGCTCCTCGACGAGGCGCGCGAGGCTATCCGGGAGCACGGCACGCTGCCTGGCTGGTGCGAAAACTGGGCGGCGGCGGCGGTAGACGCGCTGTCGCTGGCGGAAAAAAGCCCGCTTCGTCCGGTGTATAACCTGACCGGCACGGTGCTGCACACGAATCTGGGGCGCGCCCTGCAGGCCGAGGCGGCGGTGGACGCCGTCGTTCAGGCGATGCGTTCGCCGGTAACGCTTGAATACGATCTGGATGACGCCGGACGCGGTCACCGTGACCGTGCGGTGGCGGAGTTGCTCTGCCGCCTGACCGGTGCGGAAGACGCCTGTATCGTCAATAACAACGCGGCGGCGGTATTGCTGATGCTGGCGGCGACGGCGGCGGGTCAGGAAGTGGTGGTGTCCCGCGGCGAGCTGGTGGAAATCGGCGGCGCGTTTCGTATTCCGGATGTGATGCGCCAGGCGGGCTGTACTCTGCGCGAAGTGGGCACCACGAACCGCACGCATACCCAGGACTATCGCGACGCGGTGAACGACAATACCGCGCTGCTGATGAAGGTGCATACCAGCAATTACAGCATCGAAGGGTTTACCAAAACAGTAGATGAGGCGGAGCTGGTGAGCATCGGCAACGCGTCAGGCACCCCGGTGGTGACTGATTTGGGCAGCGGCTCGCTGGTGGATTTAAGCCAGTACGGCTTGCCGAAAGAACCGATGCCGCAGGCGCTTATCGCCGCGGGCGTGAGCCTGGTGAGCTTTTCCGGCGATAA
>NZ_JAFAGS010000122.1 GCF_019237635.1 Pluralibacter sp. | reverse complement strand
CTCGCCGCTTTGCAGGATGTTTTTCAGCAACGGCGCCTGCACCACTTTGGTATGCGACTGCCACTGCCCGCGCACCAGCGCCAGATAATCCTTCTGCATGCCTTTATCACGCAGTTGCTCATGCAGGGAACGCAGCGCAGAACGTTTCTTCGCTACCAGCAGCACGCCCGAAGTATCGCGGTCGAGGCGGTGCACCAGCTCAAGGAAACGCGCTTCCGGGCGCAGCGCGCGCAGCCCTTCAATGACGCCGAAACTCAACCCGCTGCCGCCATGAACCGCGGTGCCCGACGGTTTGTTGAGCACCAGAATGTGGTCATCCTCATAAAGGATAACGTCGCTCAGGGCGGCAACTTTTTGCAGATGCGGCGACACTGCGTCTTCTTCACGCTCGGCGACGCGCACCGGCGGAATGCGCACTTCATCGCCCGCCTCAAGCTTGTACTCCGGCTTAACGCGCTTTTTGTTCACCCGCACTTCGCCTTTACGCAGAATGCGGTAAATCATACTCTTCGGCACGCCTTTTAGCTGCGTGCGCAAAAAGTTATCAATACGTTGCCCTGCCTCATCGGCAGCAATGGCAACCATTTTTACGGTCGGTGTCTCAGTTTTCATGGTGGGCGATTCTAAATAGCGATGCGCATTAGCGCCACACATTTTTCTATGCTTATATTTATCATTATTCGGTTTCTCAGATGGCTTCATCGACCATTTTGCTTGTTATTAGAACAATCTCTCTGGGCTGGTGAAAAAACTGTGAGTAACCGGGTGATAAAAGGTAAAAGTCATCTTGCTATAACAAGGTTAGCAATGGAATAATGGTGCTGTTTTCCGTGTTGAGTCTTGTTAGAACAAGGATATTTACGGAATTACCAGTTTTGTCTGTCCGATCATCAACGCAGCAATGGCGTAAGACGTATTGATCTTTCAGACAGTTAGCGGGCTGCGGGTTGCAGTCCTTACCGGTAAAAGGAATCTTCTCTGGTGATATACCCGTCATACTTCTAAGGTATAAGCTCCCAGGCTGTTTTCCCCTGTTAATTGCGCTGCGTTTCCATTTGAAACCCAGGCAACCGACACTCTGCGCCTCTTAAGCGAGCGACAACCGTGAGGTTGGCGACGTGAACAGTCACGAGGCCATCGGTTTACCCCCGGCAAGGCATTACTCTGCCCGCAGCTTAGTCGTCAATGTAAGAATAATGAGTAAGTTACGATGAAAAGAATGTTAATCAACGCAACTCAGCAGGAAGAGTTGCGTGTCGCCCTTGTTGATGGGCAGCGTCTGTACGATCTGGACATTGAAAGCCCAGGACATGAACAGAAAAAAGCGAACATCTACAAAGGCAAAATTACCCGTATAGAACCCAGCCTTGAAGCCGCATTTGTCGATTACGGTGCCGAGCGTCATGGCTTCCTTCCCCTCAAAGAAATCGCCCGCGAATACTTCCCCGCTAATTATTCTTCCCATGGCCGTCCGAACATCAAAGATGTCCTGCGCGAAGGCCAGGAAGTGATTGTCCAGATTGATAAAGAAGAACGCGGCAACAAAGGCGCCGCGCTGACAACCTTTATCAGCCTGGCGGGCAGCTATCTGGTGCTGATGCCGAATAACCCACGCGCTGGCGGTATTTCACGCCGGATCGAGGGCGACGATCGCACCGAGCTGAAAGAAGCGCTGGCGAGCCTGCAACTGCCGGACGGCATGGGTCTCATCGTGCGTACCGCAGGCGTTGGCAAATCCGCTGAAGCCCTGCAATGGGACCTGAGCTTCCGTCTGAAGCACTGGGAAGCGATTCAGAAAGCCGCAGAAAGCCGCCCGGCGCCGTTCCTGATCCATCAGGAAAGCAACGTTATCGTGCGCGCATTCCGTGACTATCTGCGTCAGGATATCGGCGAAATCCTCATCGACAACCCGAAAGTGCTTGAGCTGGCTCGCCAGCACATCGCCGCGCTGGGCCGTCCGGATTTCAGCAGCAAAATTAAGCTCTACACCGGTGAAATCCCGCTGTTCAGCCACTATCAGATTGAGTCGCAGATTGAATCCGCCTTCCAGCGTGAAGTGCGCCTGCCGTCCGGCGGCTCCATCGTTATCGACAGCACCGAAGCGCTGACCGCTATCGACATCAACTCCGCTCGCGCGACCCGCGGCGGCGATATCGAAGAGACCGCGTTCAACACCAACCTGGAAGCGGCCGACGAAATTGCCCGTCAGCTGCGCCTGCGCGACCTCGGCGGCCTTATCGTTATCGACTTCATCGATATGACGCCGGTTCGCCACCAGCGCGCTGTGGAAAACCGCCTGCGCGAAGCCGTACGTCAGGATCGCGCGCGCATTCAGATTAGCCACATCTCCCGCTTCGGTCTGCTGGAAATGTCGCGTCAGCGCCTGAGCCCGTCACTGGGTGAGTCCAGCCATCACGTCTGCCCTCGCTGCAGCGGCACCGGCACCGTCCGTGACAACGAATCGCTGTCGCTCTCCATTCTGCGTCTGATTGAAGAAGAAGCGCTGAAAGAGAACACCAAAGAGGTTCACGCCATCGTACCGGTGCCGATCGCCTCTTACCTGCTGAACGAAAAACGTGATGCGGTAAGCGCTATCGAATCCCGTCAGGGCGGCGTTCGCTGCATTATCGTGCCGAACGATCAGATGGAAACCCCGCATTACTCCGTACTGCGCGTGCGTAAAGGCGAAGAGACTCAGACGCTGAGCTATCTGCTGCCGAAACTGTACGAAGAAGAGATGGCGCTGCCGTCTGACGAAGAGCCTGCCGAGCGTAAACGCCCTGAGCAGCCAGCACTGGCCACCTTCGTGATGCCGGACACTCCGCCTGCTCCTGAGGTTGAGACCGCCGTCGTTGAAGCGCCGGTGAAAAAAGCCGCGCCGGTAGCCGCCGCTGCGACTGTCGCCGCTCCGGGCCTGGTATCCCGCTTCTTCTCCGCGCTGAAGCGCATGTTCAGCGACAGCGATGCCGCGTCGGTTGAAGCACAGCCAGAGAAGAAAGAAGATAAGCAGGAACGTCAGCAGGATCGTCGTAAGCCGCGTCAGAACAACCGTCGCGACCGCAACGAACGCCGTGACCGCAATGAACGCAGCGATCGCAACGACAACCGTGCTGAGAATACGGAAGCGCGCGAAGAAAACCGTCGTAACCGTCGCGAGAAACAGCAGCAGAACGCCGAAACGCGTGAAGCCCGCCAGCCGCAGAACGTCGTGGAAGATGCCGACAAAGCGAAATCCCGTGATGAACAGCAGCCGCGTCGTGAGCGCAACCGCCGCCGTAATGACGAAAAACGTCAGAACCAGCAGGATGTGAAAGCGCTGTCGCGCGAAGAGCAGCCGATGCAGGAAGCGGAGCAGGAAGAACGTTCTCAGCCGGTAGCCCGTCGCAAACCGCGTCAGCTGTCGCAGAAAGTACGTTTTGAGTCCGCCGCCGACAGCATCGAAACCGCGGTAGCCGCCGCTCAACCTGAAGCTGCTGCGCCGCGTACCGAACTGGCGAAAGTTGACTTGCCAGCCGTCATCGATACGCCGGTTGAGCAGGATGACAACGGCGAAGCGCGTGACACCGCGGGTATGCCGCGTCGTTCACGCCGTTCTCCGCGCCACCTGCGCGTCAGCGGCCAGCGCCGTCGTCGTTACCGTGACGAACGCTATCCAACCCAGTCGCCGATGCCACTGGAGTTTGCCTGCGCGTCACCGGAAATGGCGTCCGGTAAAGTGTGGGTAAGCTATCCGGTTGCCCGTACTCAGGAGCAGGTTTCCGAAGAGATCCACGAGCAGGAAGACGTTCAGCATGTTGAGATCGTAGCGCCTGTTGCCGCCGAGGTCGTTGCTGCAGAACCGATCGCCGAAGCGCAAGCCGCGGTTGTCGAGCCGCAGGTCGTCGAAGCCGCGCCGGTTGTGGAAGAAACAGCCTCCGTGGTTGAACACGCACAGCCTGTGGTCACTGAGGATGAAACGGTTGCCGTCGAGGACGCCGTGGAAGAAGACGTGGCGCCAGCGCCTGTCGAATCCCACGTTGAGCCAGTGGTCGTCGAAACCGTAGAGGAAGCCCCTGTTGTTGCACCGCAGGCGGTGGAAGCTATGGCTGACGCGGCCGTTGCCGCACCGGAAGTGAGTGTTGCCGCAACACCTGTTGCGCAGCCAACGGCGATTCTGCCGCGCCCGCATGCGACTGCCCCGATGACCCGCGCCCCGGCGCCGGAGTATATCCCGGAAGCCCCGCGTCACAGCGACTGGGTACGCCCGACCTTCGCGTTCGATGGTAAAGGCGCTGCCGGTGGTCATAGCGCCAGCAACCATGCAACCGCAGAGCCTACGCGCCCTCAGTCAGCGGAGTAAGCCCGACTGAAAAGACCAACCGCCTTCACCTGAAGGCGGTTTTTTTATTCCGGTTTCCCCTCACATCGCTCATTCATCGCCTCTTCCCTTCATCCTTCAAAGACAAAAACAGATAAAAAAAATGCCCGCCCGGGGGTGTTCCAGGGCAGGCATACCGAACGCACCCCGTTTCATGGCGCGCTCTGAAAAGAGACTTCTTATTTATTCAACTGGAACAGTGACATTCCTTGCATATCGCTGAACGTCTTATAAGACGCCTGCAACGCAGCCTGCTGCATCGTGTAGTTAGAAATGGTGGCATTCCAGTCTACATCGACAAGATTGCTCATCTGCTGCGTCTGGCTAAGCTTGCGATCGTCGCCAAGCGCATCCAGCTTATCCAGCTCATTCAACTGCGTACCCACTTCCGCGCGCACGGAGAGCACATTGTTCAACGAGTTACGCAGGCCGCGGTTTGTTTTATCAATCGCGGCAGCGGCTGCCGCCTTAGCGGTATCATCATCCGCCACCGGCGTCTTCAGCGCCGTAATCGCGCTGTCCAGCATGGCGAAGACGTTGGTTTCCGATGCCGAGCCATCCGGCTCTTTAACGGCATTACTGGTAATGGCATCAAAGATTTTATTGCCGGTGTGGCCGATAACCATCGTGCGGGCGCTATCGACTTGCTGCTCAACATTGGTCGTTCCACCAACATAGTTTCCGTTGGTATCGAACGGCGCGTTATCCGTTTTATAACCGGCAAACATATAGCGACCGTTACCGTCCTGGCTGTTTGCCAGGTTCAGCAGTTGGTCACGGATACCTTGTAAATCCGTCGCCAGAGACGCGCGGTCATCGTCGCTCAGGGTGCCGTCGCCAGCATAAACGATTTTCTCCTGCGCGGACTGAATCGCCGTCGTCACCTGCGTCAGCACGTTCTCTTCCTGGGAGATGCGCTGAGTGGCAAAACTGCGCGCAGAGGCAAACTGCGCGTTTTGCGCCTGCGCCTGCGACAGCACCACCGCCTGAGAAGCCGCAATCGCGTCGTCGGACGGGCGATTCACCCGTTTACCCGTGGACATCTGCTCACCGTACTGCAGCCATGTCGACTGGGAGTTGGTGATCCCGTTCATGTTCTGCTGATACATCATCAATGTGCTAACACGCATCGTTCAGATCTCCTTAACGAATATTCAGCAGAGCGTCAAAGAGCGAGCTGGCCGTTTGTAGTACCTGGGCGTTAGCCAGATAGTATTGCTGGAACAGTTGCAGGTTGCCGTACTCTTCGTCCAGGTTGACGCCAGAGATAGACTGCTGTTGCTTGGTAAGTTGCGTTACCACATTGCCCTGCGTCGTGCTGCTGACTTTCAGCGTCGAGGTCTTATTACCCACATCGCTCACCAGCGACGCGTAGGCATCGTTAACCGTTTTATTGCCGCCCACCAGCTTGCTGTTTTGCAGATCGAGCAGCGCCTGGCCGTTACGGTTATCGCTTTCGCCACTGTTGCCGTCATTGATGCCCATCGCTATCTGCGTTTCGTCAGTGATGGCGACACCCATATTCACTATCGTATTCGCCACCGGTTTTACCGTGAAGCTGTCATTCTTATTCGCCGCGCCGGAGACGCTGACGTTTAAGCCGTCAAAACTCAGGCTGCCGTCTGCCTCTACGGTCGGCGTCACTCTCGTATTATCCGACAGGCGCGTCACCTGCCAGTTGCTGCCATCCCAGCTCACGTTGTAGTCGGTCGCCTGGACTTTGGAACTGTCCGTAATGGTGGCGCCAAGATTTGCCGTCCCCGTATTTTTGGTATTTTTTAATACCGACGGGCTGCCGATATCGAAGAATTTGCTGCCCGGGTCGCCGTTGGCATCCACGCCTTTCGCGTGTTGCTGGTTAAAAGCGTCAGCAAACGCCAGCGCCATCTGGTTCAGGCTATTACGCGTCTGGTCCAAATCCTGAGAGCGGAACGTCAACAGCCCGCCGAGCGAACCTGTGGTCAGCAGTTTTTCCGGGATCTCGATATTGCCAGCCATGTTATCAACATAGGCCACGGTGGTACGGGAAGGGTCCGCGCTGCTTGGTACCGCTGCGAGTTGATGCGCGGTACTCCCCTGCACCAACGAGTAGCCATTGGCCATGGTGATGTTGTAGGTGCCGCCGTCCTGAACGTTGACCTCAACGCCGACAATCTGGTTAAGCTGACTCACCAGTTGATCACGCTGATCCAGCAGGTCATTCGGCGATGCACCTGCGCCCACGCCGGTCAGTTTTGAAATTTTATCGTTGAGGCTCGCAATCTGCTTTGCGTAATTGTTGATTTGGTCAACGCTCGATGCAATCGCGCTGTTCACCTGCTTGTCCTGATCTCGCAGGTACTGATCGGTCACCTTAAACTGGTTAACAAGACCATTCGCCTTGCCGAGTACGGACTGACGCGCCGCCGGATCTTCGGCGTTACTGACCAGGGTTTGCAGACTGCTGAAGAAATCCTGCAGCGTCGCCGACAGCGAATTGGTCGTATCAGACAGCACATCGTCGATCTTGGACATCTGCTGATAACGCGTCGTCAATCCGCTGCTCTGGTTTTGCGCCGCGCGCAACTGGTTGGTGATGAACGCGTTATATTCGCGCTGAACGCCGGTAACAGTGACGCCGTTGCCAACCCAGCCACCCGGGCCCAGCGTACTGTTTGATTGGGCGAGCACCGTCGTCTGGCGGGTATAGCCGTTGACGTTATAACTGGCAATGTTGTTACTCACGGTATTCAGCGCCGACTGAGCTGCGCTTAACCCGCTCATTGCGCTATTGATCAAACTGGACATGGATGTTCCTTTATTCTTCGAGACGTGGGTCCTGCACTCAGTTATCGGTCACGGCCGGGCAAACTTGAGACTTGTCAGAACAGATTTTCAATATCGTTGCTGTAGGTCTTGCTTACCTTTTCCCCCATGGATTTCAACTGCTGAATCATGCTGGTAAGCTTGCGGGCATAGTTCGGGTCGGTCGCGTAGCCGGCCTTTTGCAACGCCTGTGCGCCCTGCTCCGCCGTCGCCGCCGCAGTGACCGCCGCATAACGCGGGTTTCGGGTTAGCAAGCCGACATAATCGGACAGCGCTTCGAGCCAGGAACTGTATACGCGGAAGCGGGCTTTCACCTTCTTCGCCTCACCGTTTTCATATTCAGTGGTGGTGATTTCCGTCACCTTCCCTTTCCAGTCCGCAGAGGCCTTAACACCGAACAGGTTAAAGCTCGGCTCGCCGTTTTCACGGCGAATTTGCCGTTGTCCCCACCCGGATTCCAGCGCCGCCTGGGCAAGAATCAGGTGATGTGGAATACCGCTCTGTTCGCTGGCGAGTTTCGCTGGCAGCGACAACTGCGCCAGGAAGTCTTTGCTGTCGCCAGAAACATCCGCATCGGATGCCGCTGGCGCTTTGGGCATCGCCTTGCGAACCATTTGGGTCAGCGCGGTGTTCTGGTAACGGGTGACGGTTTCCAGGTCGAACTTCAGCGGCACCTGTCCGGATTGTTCAGCGGGCTGCTCTTGCGCGGCCGCCATCTGTTTTACCATCATGTCGGCAAGGCCAAGCCCTTTGCCTGCCGTCATCTGCTGAGCAATCTGCTGATCGTACATACTGGTGAACAGGCGCGTCTGGTCACTGCTTAACGCGCCGTCCTTCGGCAGCGCGTCGCGCATACTCTTGAGCATCATCTGAACGAACATGCCTTCAACCTGGCGAGCCACAGGCCGGATATTGGCCTGCGGATCCTGCCCCGCTTTCATCTTCAGTTCGTTCAGCGACTGGGCATCCCAGGCCGCGCTGCCGAGCAGCTTGCTATCACCCAGCATTTAGATGATTTCCAGTTTGGCGCGCAGGCATCCCGCGCTCTGCATAGACTGCAGAATCGACATCAGATCCATCGGCGTGGCTCCCAGCGTATTGAGCGCCCGCACCACGTTGTTCAGGTTGGCGCTGGAGCGAATGCTCTGCAACGATCCCCCGCTCTGACGCAGATCGATCTGCGTTTGCGGCGTCACCACTGTTGAACCGCCCGCGAACGGGGTATTCGGCTGGCTGACCTGCGCCTGACGGTTGACCGTCACCGACAGGTTACCCTGCGCCACAGCGCAGCTATCCAGCGTCACCTCGCGGTTCATCACCACCGAGCCGGTACGCGAGTTAATAATGACCTTCGCATCCTGCGGCGTGACGTTCACTTCCAGGTTCTGGATATCGGCCAGCAAACGCACCTGCCCGCTGTTGCCTGATGGCGTGTGGATCTGCACGGTACGGGCATCCAGCGCAGTGGCATTGCCATAGCTGCTGCGACGGTTGATGGTGTCGGCAATCTGCTGCGCCATACCGAAGTCATCGTCATTCAGCTGCAAATTGATGGTGTTCGCCGCGCCAAACTGGCTCGGCAGCTCGCGTTCGATAGTGGCGCCATTGGTGATACGTCCACCGTTAAGCTGGTTGACCTGCACGCTGCTGCCGCCTGCGGACGCACCCGCGCCGCCGACTAAAATGTTACCTTGCGCCAGCGCGTAGACCTGACTGTCCACCCCTTTAAGCGGGGTCATCAGCAGCGTACCGCCGCGCAGACTTTTGGCGTTACCCATGGAGGAGACCACCACGTCGATAGTCTGTCCCTGGCGCCCAAACGCGGGCAATTGCGCCGTTACCATCACCGCCGCCACGTTTTTCAACTGCATGTTGGTACCCGCAGGCACCGTGATCCCCAACTGCGATAGCATGTTGTTCAGGCTCTGTGTGGTGAATGGCGTCTGGGTAGTCTGGTCGCCCGTACCATCAAGCCCCACGACCAGGCCATAGCCAATCAGCGAGTTTTCCCGCACGCCCTGCACGGTGGTGAGGTCACGAATACGATCCGCCTGGGCGAAACCCGCGACCAGAACCAGAGCAATGCCAACCAGGGTTTTAAACATATCTCACCTCGTTACATTGGCGATAAGTTAAGGAAGAAACGCTGCAACCAACCCATATTCTGCGCTTCGTTAATGTAGCCGTTACCCACGTACTCGATACGCGCGTCTGCCACCTGCGTCGACGGTACGGTATTGCTGCCGCTGATGGTGCGTGGGTTAACAACGCCAGAGAAACGGATAAATTCCGTCCCCTGGTTTATCGCTATCTGTTTTTCACCGACAACGTGCAGGTTACCGTTCACCAGCACCTGATCGACGGTGACCGTCAGCGTACCGCTGAAGGTGTTGCTGGCATTTGCGCCACCCTTACCGTTAAAGGTGTTGCCGCCAGAGGCATCCACATCGGCGCGCGCATTGCCAAACAGGCCTTCGAGATAGTGCGGCACGGTGCTGAAGCCAAAATTCGTTTTGCCATCGCGGCTGGCATTCGCCGACGAGCTCTTGGAAGCGCTGACGTTTTCCTGCAGCACAATGGTTAGCGTATCGCCGATATTGCGTGGGCGTCGGTCTTCAAACAGCGGCTGATAGCCGTAGTTGATAGGCTGGGCAGTCTGGTAAATGGACCCGTTGACCGTCGGCATTGGACCCGGAGTGGGTTGTGCTGTCGTTACCCCTTCCACCAGCGGCTTAGAGGGAACCCAGGCGCATCCGGCCTGAGCTAACGCCAGTGCGACAATAAACGGATATCGGAACGCTGCGGATTTTTGCATTGCTTTCATCTTCTGAATCAAAGAGCCGGTGCAGGGTTTCCTGCACCGGTTACGCCATAAAGCCTGATGAGCCCGTTACAGTTGCGTCAGTTTTTGCAGCATCTGGTCGGTCGTGGTGACCGCCTTACTGTTGATTTCATACGCTCGCTGCACCTGGATCATATTAACCAGCTCTTCGGCAACGTTAACGTTGGAAGTCTCAACGTAGCCCTGGTAGAGCAGCCCGGCGCCGTTCAGACCCGGCGTCGTGTCATTCGGCGCGCCGGAGGCCTGCGTTTCGGTGTAGAGGTTCTCACCAATGCTTTCCAGACCGGCATCGTTCATAAAGGTGGTCAGGTTTAACTGTCCGACCTGCACCGGATTGGTTTGCCCCTGCTGGGTCACGCTGACCACGCCGTCGCGGCCAATAGTGATACTCAGGGTATTCGCCGGAATCGTAATCGCCGGCTGAACCTGATAGCCGCCTGCGGTCACCAGTTGGCCGTTCTGATCCACCTGGAAAGAACCGTCGCGGGTATACGCGGAAGTACCGTCCGGCAGCAGGATCTGGAAGAAGCCCTGGCCTTTGATCGCGACATCTTTACTGTTGTTGGTCTGCGACAGGTTGCCCTGGGAGTGCAGACGTTCGGTGGCAACCGGACGCACGCCGGTACCGATTTGCAGACCGGACGGCAGCGTCGTCTGCTCAGAAGACTGCGCGCCAGGCTGACGCACGGTCTGATACAGCAGGTCTTCAAATACCGCTCTCTGACGCTTAAAACCGTTAGTACTGACGTTCGCCAGGTTGTTGGCGATAACGTCCATATTGGTTTGCTGCGCGTCCAGGCCGGTTTTGGCTATCCATAATGAACTGATCATAGTTTTCCTGTTATTAGCTCAGAGACAGCAACTGGTTAGCTTTTTGCTCGTTCGTGTCGACATTGCTGATCACCTTCATCTGCATTTCGAAACGACGGGCGCTGGATATCATGTCCGCCATGGCGGCAACGGCTTTCACGTTACTGCCTTCCAGAACGCCAGACTGCAAGCGAACGCTTTGATCGGCCTGCAATACCGGGCCTCGGGTCGCCTGTGCGGCAGCGCTCAGACGGAACATACCGTCATCGCCGCGGATCACTTCGGCATTCGTCGCTTTCACCATTTTCAGGCGGCCTACCGGCGCGATGGTGTTTGCCGGGTCGCCCGGGTTGAGCGCCGAAATCGTACCGTCGGACGCGATAGTGACCTCCGACCCTTCCGGTACCGCTATTGGACCGGCTTCGCCGATCACCGGGTTGCCCTGAATCGTCAGTTGTCCGGTCGGCGTCACCTGGATGTTGCCGTTACGGGTATAGCCTTCGGAGCCATCGGCCGTTTGCACCGCCAGCCAGCCGTCCTGCTGTAACGCGACGTCCAGCGGGCGGGCGGTGTAATCCAGCTGTCCGGGCGTCATGTCGGCGCCCGGCGTTGAGCCCGCAACCAACGTACGCGTCGGCACGGATTGCCCCACCACCGGCACGGCGCGCAGCGCGGTAAGCTGCGCGCGAAACCCCGGCGTTGAGGTATTGGCGAGGTTGCTGGCGGTTACCGCCTGCATGTCCAGCGTCTGGCTGGCCCCGCCCATCGCGGTATATATTGCGTGATCCATTAATCCGTCCCGTCAGGCGATTAGCGCAGGTTAACCAGCGTGTTGAGGATCTGATCCTGGGTTTTGATGGTCTGGGCGTTAGACTGATAGTTACGCTGGGCGACAATCATGTTCACCAGTTCTTTACTCAGATCGACGTTCGAAGCTTCCAGCGCGCCGTTGGTGAGCTTGCCGAAGTTGCCGGTCCCTGCGGTACCCAGCAGCGCCACGCCGGAGGACCGGGTCGCCGACCAGACGTTGTCGCCTTCAGACTGCAGACCTTCGTTGTTGGCGAAGTTCGCCAATACTATCTGGCCCAACACCTGGGTCTGTTCGTTGGAGTAGTTACCCACTACAGTACCGTCATCATTAATCTGGTAGCTCACCAGATCGCCCGGCTTATAGCCGTTCTGGTTGGTCGCCACGATGTTGTTCGCGCCGGTGTTTTGCTGCATCGAGTTGGCAAAACTCAGGGCAAAGGTCGCCGGTGTGGCGCCATTCACCGCTCCGGTGGTGATATTCACCGTGCCGCCGCTCAGCAGGTTGCCGTTGGTGTCGAAGGTCAGCGTCGTGGACGGCGTGGTCGGCGAAGCGGCGTTGGTGCTGCTGTCCTGGGTATACACGTCCCAGGTGTTGTCCGCGCTCTTCACAAAGTAGACGTTCATGTCATGGGCGTTACCCTGACTGTCGTATACCGTTACGCTGCCTTTTTTGTTATAGCTGTCGGCGTTGGTCGCATCAAACGGCGTGACGCTCGGCGTTTTATCCGTTGAGTTGAGGTTGATCTGCATCGCCGCGGTGGTGGTGGTTTTCGCCGCCATCAGGGTGTTTGGCACGCTCAGCGGTACCGGGTTCGCCCCCTGCTGGATGGTCGGCGGCGTACCGGTTGCCGGGTAGCCCGTCAGCTGCAGGCCCTGCATGTTCACCAGATTGCGGTTTTCGTCCAGTTTGAACTGACCGTTGCGGCTGTAGTAGACAGAGCCATTGGTATCCACCAGGCGGAAGAAACCGTTCTGGCTAATGGCCACATCCAGCGCGCGGCCGGTGTTGGTGGTTGTACCGTCGGTAAAGTCCTGGGTGATCCCCGCGACTTTAACGCCGAGGCCCACTTTGGAACCGGCGAACATATCGGCAAAGGACGCGGTGCCTGACTTAAAGCCATAGGTCGCGGAGTTGGCAATGTTGTTACCAATTACATCGAGGTTAGTGGCCGCAGCATTCAGACCGCTGACCGCTTGAGAAAACGCCATGTCTTAACTCCTGATAAGGTTAGAGGCTTAAATAATCTGACGAACGTCGTCGAGCGTGGTGGTTCCGTAGGCGCCGAGATCCAGCAGGTTGCCGTTGCTGCCTTTGGTCACACCCTGTACCAGCGCGAATTTCAGCGGTTGCGCCACCAGTTGCGTCGTTCCGTTGCTGGCGGCAATCGAGACGTTATACGCGCCGTCCGGCGCCACGGTGCCGTCGGTCAGGGTACCATCCCAGGTGAAGGTATGAACGCCCGCGCTCAGGTTGCCCAGATCCAGCGTCCGCACCACCTTGCCGGTGCTGTCGGTGATGGTGGCCGTCGCTTTATCCGCCGCCTGTTGCAGCTCAACGCCAAACGGCGTCGTACTGCCCTGCCCGTCGGTATTTTTGCCCGCCAGAACGGTGGTGCCGGGGATCATTACCCCATGACCAATCAGCGACGTCGCCTGCAGCGACTGGCCGTTATCGATCTGTCCGGAGATAGAGCCCAGCGTGGTGTTGAGTTTTTCGATACCACTCACGGTGCTGATCTGCGCAAGCTGCGAGGTCAGTTCGTTGTTCTGCATCGGGTTGGTCGGGTCCTGGTTTTTCAGCTGCGCCACCAGCAGCGTCAGAAAGCTGCTTTGCAGGTCGGCGGCGTTGCTGCCGGTGAGCGAATTGCTGCTGGCGCTCTGGACGCCGGTATTCGTCGGATCGTTTACATTAACGGCTATAGACATCGCTTCCTCCGTTACTGACCGAGCGTCAGCGTTTTGAGCATCATGCTCTTGACGGTGTTGAGAACCTCAACGTTCGCCTGATAGCTGCGGGAAGCGGACATGGTGTTAACCATTTCACCGACCACATCCACGTTAGGCATCCGTACATATCCTTTGGCGTCCGCCAGAGGGTTGCCGGGCTGGTAAACCAGCTTATCCGGCGCCTGGCTTTCCACCACATCGGCCACTTTTACGCCGCCGGTTGCCGCGCCGATGGGCGCATCCACCTGAAACACCACCTGTTTCGCGCGGTACGGCTGTCCGTCAGGACCCGTGACGCTATCAGCGTTCGCAAGGTTACTGGCCGCCACGTTCAGTCGTTTGGACTGTGCGGTCAGCGCCGACCCGGCAACATCAAAAATGCTCAGCAAAGCCATTTACTAGTTCCCTTGTTGCAGGACACTCATCATGCCCTTAATTTGTCCCCCCAGAACCGTTAGCCCGGTCTGGTACTGGAGGCTGTTATCCGCAAACTGAGTACGTTCCCGGTCCATATCGACGGTGTTGCCATCCATCGAGGGCTGGTCAGGAACCCGGTACAGCAGGTCAACGGAAGGGGCGGAAATCGCCTGGGCTGGGATGTGACGTTCTGACGTGAGCGCCAGGGAAACGCCGCTGGTTTCCGCACGTCCGCGATCCATGACGTGTTTAAGTTGACTGGCAAAGTCGATATCGCGCGCCTGATACCCGGGGGTATCCGCGTTCGCAATGTTCGCGGCCAAAATCTCCTGACGCTGGGCGCGCAAGTTCAACGCTTCCTGTTGAAAACGTAGCGCGGCGTCGAGTTTATCGAGCATGTCTCCTCCGCTGTTGGCAAAGTGTCAGCCGACAGCTTAATTCGCATTACGCGCGCGCCATCGCCGGAATAAACACAAAATGCGTCGCTATTTATTCCGTTGATGTCTCGCGCCTGCGGGTAGAATTCGGCTATTCCTGGTAGACTGGAGTCGGCAATGCGACACCTCAAACACGCTCTTGCGGCCCTGTTCCTGCTCTCAAGCCCGGTCGCGATGGCGCAGGATTTAAGCCAACAGCTGACCGACCTTTTCGCCCAGCGGCTGAACGGGTTTAGCGACGACGTGGTGGTAAAAATCCGTACCGCGGAAAATTTGTGGCCGCAGTGCGAACAACCGGCCCTGAGCGTGGCGGGTTTTGGCCGTTTGTGGGGAAACGTCAATGTGCTGGCGCAGTGCGGTAAGGACAAACGCTATCTTCAGGTGGTGGTCGAAGCCACCGGGAACTATGTCGTCGCAGCCCAGGCGATTGCCCGCGGGACAACGCTGCAAGCCGAAAGCGTGACCTTAAAACGCGGACGCTTAGACCAACTACCGCCGAAAACCATGCTCGATCCGACTCAGGCCCAGGATGCCGTCAGTCTGCGCGATCTGGCGCCGGGCCAGCCCGTACAGCTGTCGATGCTGCGTCAGTCATGGCGCGTTAAAGCTGGCCAGCGGGTACAGGTGATTGCCAGCGGCGACGGTTTTAGCGTGAACAGCCAGGGCCAGGCGCTGAACAACGCCGCCGTGACGCAAAACGCCCGTGTGCGTATGCCGTCAGGCCAGGTTGTCAGCGGAATGGTCAATGCTGATGGGAATATTCTGATTAACCTATAATCTTTTTAAAGAATTTGCGGCGCCTGCCGATAAATAATCAACATATGATGATGGCAGGCAGCAACGCCATGAAACCTCGATGAGGACTGGATAATGAGCATTGATCGTACATCGCCCTTGAAGCCCGTGAACGCCGTTCAACCGCGCGAACCAAACGAAGCGCAGGCCCAGAAAGCGCGGCTGGACAAATCCGCATCGGCAAAAAGCACCAGCGTCACGCTGAGCGAAGCGCAGTCAGCGCTAATGCAGCCGCGCACCAGCGATATCAATGTAGAGCGCGTAGAAGCGTTAAAAACAGCCATTCGCAACGGTGAGCTGAAAATGGATACCGGTAAAATCGCCGACGCGTTGATTGCGGAAACACAGAGCTATTTGCAGAGTAAATAATAGAAATGAGTCGTCTGTCAGAAATACTGGATCAAATGACAGTCATCCTCAACTCGCTGAAAGAGGTGATGGATGCCGAGCAACATCAGCTTTGTACAGGAAGCGTAAACGGAAGCGCGCTGCAACGTATTACTGAAGAAAAAAGCTCGTTGCTGGCGACACTGGATTATCTTGAAAAACAGCGCCGTATTGAGCAGGAAGCGCAGCGCTGCGCCAATGATGACGTCAGCGAGCGTTGGCAAAACATTACGGAAAAAACGCAGCATCTGCGCGATCTGAATAAACACAACGGCTGGTTGCTCGAAGGCCAAATTGCGCGTAACCAGCAGGTGCTGGACGTGCTGAAGCCGCACCAGGAACCGGGGCTGTACGGCAGCAACGGTCAAACCTCCAGCGTCGCACGCGGCGGGAAAAAGTTCTCCGTTTAACGGTCAGGCGGGGCGTCTTTATCGCCCCCACCCCACCCTCAATTACGCGGTACGCCGCGCAAACTCCTTCACTTTAAAGCCCAGCGCCAGCAAGGTTGCGAAGTACGCGACGATCCCCACGACCACCACCGCCATCAGGCGCATAATACGATACAGCATGGTGCCCTGCGACCATTCCGGCATGATGTGCATCATGCCCAGCAGCGCGGCGGACATCACCAGCACGGCGGCGATCAAGCGTAGCAAAAAGGTTTTCCAGCCTGGCTGCGGGGTAAAGATGTTCTTCTTGCGCAGTTGCCAGTAGAGCAGGCTGGCGTTGAGACAGGCCGCAAGACCGATAGACAGCGCCAGACCAGCGTGCTTCAGCGGGCCGATAAACGCCAGGTTCATCAACTGGGTCACGATGAGGGTGACGATGGCAATCTTCACCGGCGTTTTAATGTCCTGACGGGAATAAAAGCCCGGCGCCAGCACTTTCACCACGATAAGCCCCATCAGCCCGACGGAATAGGCGACCAGCGCGCGCTGGGTCATCGCCGCGTCGAACGCGGTAAATTTACCGTACTGGAACAGCGCGACGGTCAGCGGTTTCGCCAGAATGCCGATCGCCACCGCGCTCGGCAGCGCGAGCAGGAAGCACAGGCGCAGGCCCCAGTCCATCAGGCGGGAGTATTCGTCGTGGTTGCCGCTGGCGAAACTCTTTGACAGCGACGGCAGCAGAATCGTCCCGAGCGCCACGCCCAGCACGCCGGATGGAAACTCCATCAGGCGATCGGCGTAATACATCCACGATACCGACCCGGAGACCAGAAACGACGCAAAGATAGTATTAATGATGAGGGAGATCTGGCTGACGGAGACGCCAAGGATGGCTGGCCCCATCTGCTTTACGACCCGCATCGAGCCCGCATCCTTGAAATTCACGCGCGGTAAAACCAGCATGCCGATTTTTTTCAGGTGCGGCAGTTGGTAAATGAACTGCAACACCCCGCCAACGGTCACCGCCCAGGCCAGCGCCAGCACCGGCGGATGAAAGTAAGGCGCGGCGAACAGCGCAAAACCTATCATGCTGATGTTCAGAAATGTCGGCGCAAACGCCGGTACCGAAAAGCGGTTCCAGGTATTGAGAATCGCCCCCACCAGCGAGGCCAGAGAGATCAGCAAAATATAAGGAAACGTAATACGCAGCAGCTGCGATGTCAGGGCAAACTTATCGGCGGTATTGGCAAACCCCGGCGCGGTAATGGTTATCACCCAAGGGGCGGCGATCATGCCCAGTACCGTCACGACCGCCAGCGCCAGCGTCAGCAGGCCGGAGACGTAGGAAATAAATACGCGGGTCGCATCATCGCCCTGTTTGCTTTTGTATTCGGCAAGGATCGGCACAAACGCCTGCGAGAAGGCGCCTTCGGCAAAAATACGGCGCAGCAGGTTCGGCAGCTTAAAGGCGACAAAAAAGGCATCCGTCGCCATACCCGCGCCAAAGACGCGCGCCACAATGGCGTCACGCGCAAATCCCAGTACACGGGAAAACATCGTCATTGAGCTGACGGCGGCCAGCGATTTTAATAGGTTCATTGCAGTGTAATTCCACAACCCTGGAACAAAACGCCTGCAGAGCAGGCGTAGGAAAGTGGCGATAGTCTACCTGGATTGCAGGTAATTACTACTGTCAGATGTTACAGGCTCTTACTCGCTCATCGCCTCACGCCAGAGCCTCTCCACAATCCGCTGCGCGATGATGGCCTGTTCGCCGCTGGTTTGCGGAACTGTCTGATTTTGCACGCATTCAATGAAATGACGCGCACAACCAGCGAACCCACGCTGTTCGAGGACGCTTTGCCAACCGGGCACCGGGCGGCTGACGACGCCGGCGCCGCGTTCCTCCCGCCAGTCGCGCATATCGGTGATGTCGATAAGCCCGCCGTCGGTCACCGCCTGAACCCATTCACGCTGACTTCCCGCGCGGCGGTGCATGCTGGTCGTCACCTGCAACTGCGGCAGACTGAAATGATGTTCGGCGTACAGCATTTCGCCGTGCTCCGTGGTTTGCAATGTGCCGCCGCTCAGTTTGCCCTGGTCTCCCGCCAGCCACAGCGCGGTATCGACCACGTGCAGATAGTCGTCGAGCAGCGTAAAGTGCAGATCCTGCGGCCCTACGCTGTCGGTACGGTGTTTATCCATCCGCAAAGAGGCGCATGCCCCAAGATTCGTCTTAAGCTCACGGTATAACGGCGCAAAACGGCGGTTAAACCCGACCATCAGGGTCAGCTTTTTCTTTTCCGCCAGTTCGAGCAGACGGACGGCGTCGCTGAGCTTTTCCGCCAGCGGTTTGTCCACGCAAACGTGAACCCCGGCATTCAGCAGTTCCCTCACAACCGCGAAATGGGACGCCGTAGAGCTGTGAACGAACACCGCGTCGCACTGCTCAGCCAGATGCACTAACGAATTGGCCAGCGGCATGCGCCAGGTCTCACACACCCGCTGTGCTTTTTCCGTTCCCGGGGACCATGCCGCCTGCAGCGTCCAGTCGCTGGCGGCGCCAAGCACCGGCAGCCAGGCTTTTTGCGCAATACCGCCAAGCCCGACCACGCCCACTTTCAGCTTCGCGGCCATGGTCAGTCTCCCAGATGCGCAAGTAAGGAGTCCAGACGCTGCTTAAGTTCGGCGACCTCGTCTTCCAGCGCCTCGACGCGGGCGGTCAGCGAATCTGACGGGGAGGCCAACGCGTCAGTCGAGTCCGCAATAGCATCCATATCCTCGCCGCTGAACAGATGCATATAGCGGCTCTCGCGTTTGCCAGGCTCACGCGCCAGGCGGACGACAAACGGGCCGTCTTCACGGCTGGCAAGACGTTCCAGCGTCGTTTCCACCTCGGTCATATCGGCGAATTCATGCATGCGCTGGGCGCGGCTACGAAGCTCGCCCGGCGTCTGTGCGCCGCGCAGCAGCAGCGTCGTCACCAGCGCGACCTCCGCTGACGAGAATTTGAGGTTGCCGAACTCGGAATTGCAAAAACGCTGCTCGTATTTGGTCACCCGGTTGCCAAAACCGCTCACGGTGCGCAGATAGTGGCGTTTGACCAGTTCGTCCAGCACATCCTGAACCTCGCTCTCGCTTAATGACAGCACCGGTTCACGGTTGGTTTTTTGGTTGCAGGCGGTGACGCAGGCATTCACCGATAGCGGGTACTGTTCCGGGGTCGTCACCTGTTTTTCCAGCAGGCATCCGATGATGCGTGCTTCATGCGCAGTGAGCTGATATTTCATGGAGTCTCCTTAGCGACCTGCCGTCCACTCGCGGGTGGTCAGCGCCGTCAATACATGATCCCGCCATTGTCCATCAATAAGCAGGTAATCTTTGGCATAGCCTTCTTTTTCAAACCCCAGCCGGGCGAGCAGATCGCCGCTGCGCTGATTATGAGGCATGTAGTTTGCCATAATTCGATGAATATGCTGTGAACGCTGCATATAGCGAATGGCCGACGTCAGCGCTTCGAACATCATCCCCTGCCCCTGCCATTTTTCACCCAGCGAGTAGCCAAGGTAACAGGCATGAAAAGAGCCTCTGACGACGTTTGAGAAATTCGCCACGCCAATTATCTCTTTCTCATCCAGGTCGAGCAGCGCGAAATAAAACGCCGATCCCTGCTTATGGAACTCATTGATCATCGAAAGCCTGGCCTGCCAGCCTGACGGATAGCAGTGGCTGTCGTCGCGCACCGGCTCCCACGGTTTTAAAAATGCTTTATTTTCGGCGTAGTAATCCGCAAGGCGCCACGCGTCACGGTCATGAACCAGGCGCACCACCAGACGGTCTGTCGTCAAGCGTACTTTCGGCACGTTACTGTGATAGCCAAACATCTTCCCCACTCCTATAGCCTACGATGACCGCGGTTATCTCTACTATACCTGTCCGTTACCGCTCTGTGAAAACAGCAACATACGTTTTTCTGCGTCAGTTCTGTTTTTCGATAAATACACTCTATCAAAGTTATCTTTTGATAAAAAAATATTGTCGCACGGCCGTCAGGAAAAGCGCCATTCAGGCAGTAGAATGAATGTTCACACCTTTTTATTTCCCTGGAGGGGAAATGTCCCGCGTATCGCAGGCCAGGAGCCTGGGTAAATATTTTCTTTTAGTCGATAACATGCTGGTCGTGCTCGGCTTTTTTGTCGTCTTTCCGCTTATCTCAATCCGCTTTGTCGATCAGATGGGCTGGGCGGCATTAATGGTGGGCATTGCGCTCGGGCTGCGACAGCTCGTTCAACAAGGTTTGGGCATTTTTGGCGGCGCGATAGCTGACCGCTTCGGCGCCAAACCGATGATTGTGACCGGCATGCTCATGCGCGCGGGAGGGTTTGCCACGATGGCCGTCGCCCATGACCCCTGGGTACTCTGGCTCTCCTGTTTTCTCTCGGGGCTTGGCGGAACGCTGTTTGATCCGCCGCGGGCGGCGCTGGTCGTAAAACTTGTGCGCCCCCACCAGCGCGGGCGCTTCTTCTCCATCCTGATGATGCAGGACAGCGCAGGCGCCGTGATTGGCGCCCTGCTCGGCAGTTGGTTGCTGCAATACGATTTTCGTCTGGTCTGTAGCGCCGGGGCGATACTGTTCATTCTTTGCGCCGCGTTTAACGCCTGGTACCTGCCCGCCTGGAAACTCTCTACGGTGAGAATTCCCGTGCGTGAAGGTCTGTCGCGGGTGCTGCGCGATAAACGCTTTGTCACCTACGTGCTGACGCTGACTGGCTACTATATGCTGGCGGTACAGGTGATGCTGATGCTGCCGATCATGGTCAACGATATCGCGGGCTCTCCGGCGGCGGTGAAATGGATGTACGCCATCGAGGCCGCGCTGTCGCTCACCCTGCTTTACCCTATCGCCCGCTGGAGCGAAAAACGCTTTCGTCTTGAGCACCGCCTGATGGCCGGTTTGCTGGTGATGACCGTGTCGATGCTGCCGATTGGCCTCACCAGCAATCTGTCGCAGCTGTTTACGCTCATCTGCACCTTCTACATCGGCTCCATCATCGCCGAACCAGCCCGCGAAACTCTCAGCGCCCAGTTGGCCGATGCCCGCGCGCGCGGCAGCTATATGGGCTTTAGCCGTCTTGGTCTGGCCTTCGGCGGCGCGCTCGGATACGCAGGCGGCGGCTGGCTGTTTGACGCCGGAAAAGCGATGGGCCAGCCGGAACTGCCATGGGCGATGCTGGCGATTATCGGTGTTCTCACCTTTTTTGCACTGTGGTGGCAGTTTAGCCAAAAGCGCGCCGCCTCCCGCATGCTGGAGCCTCGCCTCTGAGGTTGCGGTAAATATCGCCAGACTCGACGGCATCAACCGCCGGGTTTGGCAAATTCAGTTTATTCTGCTGGCACGCAATGTGCTGACAGGGCATGTTGCTTTATGTCAGGATGAGGTCCTGGCATCATGTTAAGGAACCCCATGAACAAGATTTTATTTGCTGCCGCGCTGATGGTGAGCAGCCTGCTGGTTGGTTGCAACCAGCTTACCCAGTACTCCATCAGCGAGCAGGAGATCAACCAGGCGCTGCAAAAGCACAATAACTTCGCGAAAGATATTGGCCTGCCGGGCGTTGCCGATGCCCACATTGTGTTGACCAACCTCTCCAGCGCGATTGGTCGCGAGGAGCCGAATAAGGTCACGCTGACAGGCCAGGCGAATCTGGACATGAACTCGCTGTTCGGCAGCCAGAAAGCCACTATCGACCTGAAGCTGAAAGCGCTGCCGGTGTTCAATAAAGAAAAAGGCGCCATATTCCTGCAGGAGATGGAGGTGGTTGACGCGAAAGTACAGCCTGAGAAAATGCAGTCGGTGGTGCAAACTCTGCTGCCTTACCTGAACCAGTCGCTGCGTAACTATTTCAACCAGCAGCCAGCCTACATTCTGCGCGAAGACGCCAGCAAAGGCGAAGCGCTGGCGAAGAAATTCGCCAAAGGTATCGAAGTGAAACCCGGGGAAATCGTTATTCCTCTGACCAATTGAGATGACGGGCGCGAAAGCGCCCGTTTTTTTACGGAAAAGGATGCAAAGGAAAACGTTTCCGCTTATCCTTAGTGCCCGGCAAAAAACAGCCTTTCTCAACCAGCCGGAGCCTTCCAATGACAGCACAATCCCAGGTACTGAAAATCCGCCGCCCCGACGACTGGCATATCCATCTGCGTGATGGCGATATGCTGAAAACCGTCGTGCCCTATACCAGTGAGCTGTATGGTCGGGCGATTGTGATGCCGAATCTGGTGCCGCCGGTCACAACGGTTGATGCCGCGATTGCCTACCGTCAGCGTATTCTTGACGCCGTGCCGCAGGGCCACGACTTCACGCCGCTGATGACCTGTTACCTGACCGATACGCTGAACCCTGACGAGCTGGAGCGCGGTTTCCGCGAGGGCGTCTTTACCGCCGCTAAGCTCTATCCGGCCAACGCCACCACCAACTCCAGCCACGGCGTGACCAGCATTGACGCCATTATGCCAGTGCTTGAGCGCATGGAAAAACTGGGAATGCCGCTGCTGGTGCACGGCGAAGTTACCCACCCGGAGATCGACATTTTCGACCGGGAAGCGCGTTTTATCGACAGCGTCATGGAGCCAATGCGTAAGCGTCTCCCGGAGCTAAAAGTCGTGTTTGAGCACATCACCACCAAAGATGCGGCTGAGTATGTCCGCGACGGTAATGAACGTCTTGCGGCCACCATAACCCCTCAACACCTGATGTTCAACCGCAACCATATGCTGGTCGGCGGCATACGCCCCCACCTTTACTGCCTGCCGATTCTGAAACGCAATGTGCACCAGCAGGCGCTGCGTGAACTCGTGGCCAGTGGTTTTGAGCGCGCGTTCCTCGGTACAGATTCCGCGCCGCACGCCCGCCACCGTAAAGAAGCCAGCTGCGGCTGCGCCGGCTGCTTTAACGCCCCGACCGCGCTCGGCAGCTATGCCACCGTGTTTGAGGAAATGAACGCCCTTGAGCACTTCGAAGCGTTTTGCTCGCTTAACGGCCCGCGCTTTTACAACCTGCCGGTCAACGACGGCTGGGTTGAACTGGAACGAAAAGAGAGTCAGGTGGTGGAGAGTATCGCGCTGACCGACGACACGCTGATTCCGTTCCTGGCCGGTGAAACCGTACGCTGGAGCGTAAAACGCTAAAAAAACCGTTGCCCCCTGTTGTCAGTCGACAAATTTAACTGTATAAATATCCAGTATATTTAACAGGGGGCAAACTATGCGTATTGAAGTCACTATTGCCAGGACCACAGCGTTACCTGCTGGCGCGATTGACGCGCTGGCGAACGAACTTTCCCGCCGCATTCACAACCACTTCCCGGAACAGGATGGCCAGGTCTCGGTACGCTACGCGTCCGCCAACAATCTGTCGGTTATCGGCGGCGCAAAAGAGGATAAAGACCGTATCAGCGAAATCCTCCAGGAAACCTGGGAAAGCGCTGATGACTGGTTTATCACGGATTAAATGTTGCTCCCTCATTGTGTTACTTTTTGCCGGGTCGCCCCGGCTTTTTTCATTTCACCTGTACTATTTTTAACCACTTCTTTATCCGTTAACCACATCGTTTAGAAATGACAAACGATTTGCTGGTTTATTGTCCAAAAGGACAATATTCTTTGAAAAAGATGTTGCAAGGCATTTAAAAATTCGAATATGTTCTTAAGTGTTGATATAATTAACGTGCTTCACTAAAACATGCATTAAACCTCGAGAACCGTTGTCTTTTAACACGTATATAAGGGGTTATGATGGAAAAGAATAATGAAGTCATCCAGACCCACCCCCTCGTAGGATGGGACATCAGCACTGTTGATAGTTATGATGCGCTGATGCTGCGTTTGCACTACCAGAACCCCACTCAGACAAGCAACAACGAAGCCGAGATAGGTCAGACGTTATGGTTAACGACTGACGTCGCCCGCCAGTTTATTTCTATTTTAGAAGCGGGCATCGCCAAAATTGAATCTGGCGACTACCAGGAAGAAGAGTATCGCAGGCATTAAGAATAATGCTTAATATTCAACCTACAGGCACCCACCGGGTGCCTTTATTATTTGTTCCTTGTCACGCCCTGACGGATTAATTACTCTGCATAGCAAAGAAGAAGCCCAGAGAGATCCCATGAAATATGACCTGATTATCCTTGGCAGCGGTTCAGTCGGTGCTGCTGCCGGTTACTATGCCGCGCGCGCCGGACTGTCGGTACTGATGACGGACGCACATATGCCGCCGCATAGCGACGGCAGCCATCACGGTGATACCCGCCTGATGCGCCACGCCTATGGTGAAGGCGAAAAGTATGTGCCGCTGGTGCTTCGCGCCCAGACGTTGTGGGATGAGCTGGCGGCCCTGAGCGGCGAAGAGATATTCGAACGCAGCGGCGTCATCAATTTCGGTCCCGCCGCTTCCCCCTTCCTCGCCAACGTGGCCCACAGCGCAGCGCAGTTTGGTCTGGAGATTGAAGCGCTGGATGCGCAAGCCATCATGTCACGCTGGCCGGAGATCTGCGTTCCAGAGGACTATCAGGGACTGTTTGAACCCGCTTCCGGGGTCTTAAAAAGCGAACTGGCGATTAAAACCTGGATACGCCTGGCAAAAGATGCAGGCTGCGCCCAGCTCTTCAACTGCCCGGTTTCCGCCATTCATCACGACGCAGACGGTGTCACCCTCGAAACAGCGGATGGCGACTATCGCGGCGCGAAACTGTTGGTCAGCGCGGGCACCTGGGTGACAAAACTGCTGCCAGACCTGCCGGTTCAGCCCGTGCGCAAAGTCTTTGCGTGGTTTCAGGCCGACGGTCGCTACAGCCGCAAGAACCATTTCCCGGCATTCACTGGCGAAATGCCCAACGGCGACCATTATTATGGTTTCCCGGCCGATGATAACGAGCTCAAAATAGGCAAACATAACGGCGGGCAGCTCATCCACTCCCCTGAGGAGCGCAAACCGTTCGGTGCGGTAGCAACGGATGGTTCTGAAGCGTTTAGCTTCCTGCGCAACGTGCTGCCGGGAATTGGCGGCTGCCTGCACGGCGCGTCCTGCACGTATGATAATTCGCCCGATGAGGATTTTATTATCGATACCCTGCCGACGCATCCGCAGACGCTGGTGATTACCGGGCTCAGCGGCCACGGTTTTAAGTTCGCGCCAGTGCTGGGCGAAATCGCTGTCGATTTCGCCCTCGGTAAAGCATCTGCCTTTGACCTGTCCCCGTTTAGCCTGACGCGGTTTCAGGAGTAAAGACGATAAAAAACCCGGCGCCCTGACAGGGACCGGGTTTCAGATTAACGAGAACGCAATGCGACGTATCTTTTTTTATTTGATCAACAACATCCGGGAACACTTCATGCTGTATCTGGCACTGTGGCTCCTGCTGGCGGTGATCGACCTCATCTACATCTTCTTCCTCTGAACGTCTCCGACGCTTATTCCGAGTCGGGGATCCCAAGCTGGGTATTCAGGCGGCCGCGAGATTTATTAAAAATCTTGTTGCCATTTTCACGCCCGGCGCGACGACGACGCTGCTCCTCTTCCGGCAACGCGCTCTCTTCCTGGCACAGTTCGCTACAGCAGCCCTGGTACTTTTCGGCACAAGCCGGGCACTGGATGAACAGCAGATGGCAACCGTCATTTTTGCAGTTGGTATGGGTATCGCACGGCGTACCACACTGGTGGCAGTGGGCAATCACATCATCAGAGATCCGCTCGCCCATGCGCTCATCAAACACAAAGTTTTTACCAATAAAGCGCACAGGCAGCCCCTGCTCACGGGCCCGGCGGGCATATTCGATAATACCGCCCTCAATATGCCAGACCTTATTAAAGCCTTTATGCTTCATCCAGGCGCTGGCTTTTTCACAACGAATACCGCCGGTGCAGTACATGACAATTTTCTTGTCTTTGTGCGCTTCCATCATCTCGACGGCTTTCGGCAACTGATCGCGAAATGTATCTGCGGGGATCTCCAGCGCATTTTCAAAATGCCCCACTTCGTACTCGTAGTGGTTACGCATATCGATAAATACCGCATCCGGGTCGTCCAGCATCGCGTTTACGTCCGCCGCTTTGAGATATTCGCCAACGTTGCTGGCATCAAAGGTCGGATCGTCGATACCGTCCGCGACAATCCGGTCACGGACCTTCATGCGCAGTACCCAGAAGGATTTCCCGTCATCATCCAGCGCAATATTAAGGCGCAGATTGTTCAGCGCAGGATCAAAGCCGTAGAGAAACTCGCGAAATGCCCCAACAAGGCTTTGCGGCACGCTGATTTGCGCGTTAATACCCTCATGGGCGAGGTATACGCGGCCAAACACCGAGAGCGGGGAAAACCCCTGGTACAGCGCGTCGCGGGTGGCCTTCGGGTCAACGATGGTGAAATACTTATAGAATGAGATAGTCGTGCGCGGCTCGCTTTCAGCCATCAGTTGCGCTTTCAATTGCTCATTCGAGATTCGGTTATGCAACACTGGCATGGTGTCTGATTCCTGCAATCTTCACTGAGTGGGGTAAACGGGCGGCATGATATAGCAAGTGTTGCATATTTACATCCACACTTTTTGCGCTACATTTCACTCATCCAAAACAGGTAAAATCAACATTTGCTGCGAATTCAGTCACTTTTCGTGGGTGCATTTGGGCTGACGAAAAAAAAGTGCGACAATAAAAACAATTACTTGAATTAACAGGAATGAGATGACCCATTTACCAAAATTTTCTGCCGCCCTGTTGCATCCGCGTCACTGGCTGACGTGGTTGGGGATTGGCGCATTATGGCTTATTGTTCAACTCCCCTATTCGGTTATCTATCGGCTCGGTACCGGGCTTGGGCGTCTGTCACTGCGTCTGATGAGGCGACGCGCAACCATCGCTTACCGCAACCTTGAACTGTGTTTTCCGCAGATGAGCGAAACACAGCGTCATGAAATGGTGGTGAAAAACTTTGAATCCGTCGGCATGGGCCTGATGGAAACCGGTATGGCGTGGTTCTGGTCAAATCGTCGGGTCGCTCAATGGTCGCGAACGCAGGGGATTGAGCCAGTAAAAGCGCTACTGGAACAAAAGCAGGGGATCCTGCTTATCGGCGTTCATTTTCTCACGCTGGAGCTGGGCGCGCGGATTTTTGGCATGTCGACCCCCGGTATCGGCGTCTACCGCCCCAACGATAACCCACTGCTGGACTGGCTTCAGACCTGGGGACGTTTACGCTCCAACAAAACCATGCTCGACCGAAAAGACCTGAAAGGGATGATTCGGGCGCTGAAAAGCGGCGACATTATCTGGTATGCCCCGGACCACGACTACGGCCCGCGCAATAGCGTATTTGTCCCCTTCTTTGCCGTGGAACAGGCCGCGACAACCTCCGGCACCTGGATGCTGGAAAAAATGTCGAAAGCGCATGTTGTGCCTTTCGTGCCGCGCCGCAAACCTGATGGTCAGGGGTACGACCTGATCGTACTGCCGCCGGAAGATAATCCCCCGCTTGAGAGCGCGGAAGCCACCGCCGCGTGGATGAATAAGATCGTTGAAAAATGCATTCTGATGGCGCCGGAACAATACATGTGGCTACATCGTCGCTTCAAAACGACCCCCGAAGGCGTCCCTTCCCGCTACTGAATCTACGGCCCCTTCCCTGAGGGGCATTTTTTTGAAACTCAGGTTCACTATTTGACATTTCGGGCTATGCGTCATTGCAGTAACCATTTCGCTGGCGCATAATTAGCAGGCTTAATACCTGTTTTTTTATGCAGAATCACAGCCCGGAACCTTATGCTCTCCTCTGATGCGCCCATAAACTGGAAACGTAATCTCACGATTACCTGGATCGGCTGCTTTTTAACTGGCGCCGCATTCAGCCTGGTCATGCCCTTTCTGCCCCTGTACGTCGAAAGCCTGGGGGTAACGGGGCACAGCGCGCTCAATATGTGGTCAGGGCTGGTGTTCAGCATTACGTTTTTGTTTTCCGCCATCGCATCGCCCTTCTGGGGCGGGCTGGCGGATCGCAAAGGCCGCAAAATTATGCTGCTGCGCTCTGCGTTAGGTATGGCCATTGTCATGGTGCTGATGGGGCTGGCGCAGAACATCTGGCAGTTCCTTATTTTGCGGGCGCTGTTGGGGCTGCTTGGCGGCTTTATTCCTAACGCCAACGCGCTTATCGCGACCCAAATCCCGCGTCACAAGAGCGGTTGGGCATTGGGTACGCTATCGACCGGCGCGGTCAGCGGCGCCCTGCTCGGCCCGCTCGTCGGCGGCTTCCTGGCCGATAACTATGGCCTGCGTCCGGTGTTCTTTATGACCGCCAGCGTACTCTTCCTCTGCTTTCTGTTGACGCTGTTATTTATCCGCGAGCAATTCCAACCGGTGGCGAAAAAAGAGATGCTGCGCGCCAGAGAGGTAATTGCCTCGCTTAAAAGCCCCAAACTGGTACTGAGTCTGTTTGTCACCACGCTGATTATTCAAGTCGCGACCGGCTCTATCGCGCCGATACTCACGCTGTACGTGCGCGATCTGGCGGGGAATGTCACAGATATCGCCTTTATCAGCGGCATGATCGCCTCCGTCCCCGGCGTCGCCGCGCTGATAAGCGCCCCGCGCCTGGGGAAACTCGGCGACCGCATCGGGCCGGAAAAGATCCTGATTACGGCGCTTATCGTATCGGTGCTGCTGCTCATCCCGATGTCCTTCGTTCAGACGCCCTGGCAGCTTGGCCTGCTGCGTTTTCTGCTGGGTGCCGCCGATGGCGCCCTGCTCCCCGCCGTGCAGACGCTACTGGTGTATAACGCCACGAATCAGATAGCGGGCCGCGTGTTCAGTTACAACCAGTCGTTTCGCGATATCGGCAACGTAACCGGCCCGCTTATCGGCGCT
>NZ_JAFAGS010000146.1 GCF_019237635.1 Pluralibacter sp. | reverse complement strand
CCGCGTGCGCTATATGAGCCTCGATCACATCTCTTCGCCGGACATGCTGCTACACCAGCATCAGGACATTTTCAGCGCGCTGGCGCAGCGTGATGTTGCCGGAGTGGATGCCGCGATGACGCAGCATTTGCAGGAAATCAGCGAGTCAGTGCTGTTAATTCGCCAGGAAAACAGCGACTGGTTTAGCGAAGAATAAGCAGAACCTCACCCCGCGTTGGGGATGAGGTTTGTGCGATATACACGATTATGCCTGGAATAAGCCGCCCCGAAGGACGGCCTCTCTCATTACAGCATCTGCGCGTATTTCGCGACGGTCGCTTTCGCGCCGTATTCCAGCAGCGAGAGGTACGCTGCCGTCACCTGCCCGACAAACCGCGTTTCCAGCGGCAGTTCGTTGCCGAAAATAGCGTCGATGCCGAGCAACGCCTTCACGCGCGCTTCGCCTTCAGCGCTGTTCCGTACTGCTGCCTGAACGGTACTCAGCAGCGGGTCACAAACTTCAATGGCATTGCCCTGCTCATCCACACCACCGACATAGCGCATCCAGCCCGCCACACCAAGTGCCAGCAGCGAGAATGCGCTGTTGCGCGCCAGATGCCAGCGAACGGAATCCAGCATCCGCTGCGGCAGTTTCTGACTACCGTCCATCGCAATTTGCCAGGTGCGATGACGCAGCGCCGGGTTACTGTAACGGGCAATCAGCAGGTCGGCATAGCGGGCCAGATCGACGCCCTTCACTTTCAGCGTCGGCGCCTGCTCTTTTAACATCAGCGCATAGGCGGTACGGCGATAGTTGTCGTCCTCCATGCAGTCGTTGATATGTTGATAACCCGCCAGATAGCCGAGGTAGGCCAGGAAGGAGTGGCTGCCGTTAAGCATCCGCAGCTTCATCTCCTCAAACGGCACCACGTCAGCCACCAGTTCCGCCCCGGCGTTTTCCCATGCCGGGCGACCTGCCACGAAGTTATCCTCGATAACCCACTGGCGGAACGGCTCGCAGGCGACGCCTGCCGGGTCGCGAACGCCGGTTATCTGCTCAATTTTATCCAGTGTTTCCGGCGTCACAGCAGGCACAATGCGGTCAACCATCGTTGACGGGAAGGTGACGTTCTTCTCGATCCACAGCGCCAGGTCGCTGTCCACGGCGCGGGCATAGGCGCGCACCACATTGCCCATCACATGGCCGTTTTCCGGCATGTTGTCGCAGGACATTACGCTGAATGCCGGTAGCCCGGCGGCTTTGCGGCGGGCCAGCGCTTCGACCACCACGCCCGGCGCGGACGTCGGCTGGTGCGGGTGCTGTAAATCGGCGGCGATTAAGGGGTGATCGAGCATCAGTTGTCCGGTCGCCGGAGAGTGGCAGTAGCCTTTTTCGGTGATGGTCAATGAGACGATAGCGACCTGCGGTTCACACATTTTCGCCAGTACGGTTTCCAGGCCGTCGACCTGGGCATGCAGTGCTTCGGTGACGACGCCCACCACACGCGCCTTCCAGGCGTCAGCGGACATTTCCGCCACGGTATACAGGTTGTCCTGACGTTTCAGATCGGCAATCTGCTGCTCGCCGCCAATCAGATTCACTTCGGTATAGCCCCAGTCGCTCCCGTATTCCTGCGCAAGAATATCGGCATACACCGCCTGATGCGCGCGATGGAAAGCGCCAAAGCCAAGATGAACAATACGCGGTACCAGCGTACTACGGTCATAGCCAGGCACAGAGGCGTTGGCTGTTAAGAGCATATTTTGCATGTTATGACTCACTGTAGAGATAGCTCATTGCCATACTAGAATAACTCGCATTCATCCCCAGACTTTGATTTATGTTAATGAAACGGTAAGTGGTATGACACGAATTGAAAGTTGTGTGACAACATTGCCGTTATCACACAACCGGGCGAGAAGCGTTAGTTGTACTGTCCGACGCGCGGGTGCGCGGTTGTCGGCACCGGTTCGGCGGCATCCTGCGGCAGGCTAAGGTCGCGGTCGCGCACTTCAGGCATCAGTACGGCGGAAAACAGGCCGATCAACGAGTAGCAGATGACCATAGCGACGATCGGCCACCACGAACCGGTCATGTTGCAGAAAATACCGGCCAGTACCGGGCCGAAACCCACCGCCACCAAGCCGCCCGCCTCTTTGGCGATAGCCATGCGGGTAAAGCGGTTGCGGGAGCCGAAGATCTCCGCCATGGTGATGTTTTCCAGCGCGAACAGTCCCAGCACCGCAACGTTGTGAATCACAATAATGCTGGTCATGATGGTTCCCGCGCTATAGCTCTTATCGACGATGATAGCCAGCATCGGGTACGCAAGAATAATGGCCGAAATATTCAGCAGGATATACGGCAGCCGACGTCCGTATTTATCCGACAACCAGCCCAGCAGCGGGATGGTCAGGAACCCGATAACCGAGCTTATCATCAGCGCATCGGTGGGAATGCCTTTATCAAACAGCAGCGTCTGCACCAGATATCCGGCTAAAAATGTCTGAATGAGCCCGGAGTTACCGGCCTGACCGAAACGCAACCCGGTGGCAAGCCAGAAGGATTTGCTGCGAAACATGGCGCCAAGCGAACTGTCATCAGCCGCAGCTGGCCGCGCAACAGCGCCCTCTTCTTCGTTGACCTTTTCGAAGACCGGGCTTTCCTTCAGGTTCAGACGCAACCAGATAGCGAAGATCATCACCACGACGCTTGCCAGGAACGGTACGCGCCAGCCCCAGTCCAGCAGCGCCTCGCGATCGAGGGCGAAGAACATGACCGCCCAGATGGCCGTAGCGCTTAGCGTGCCGCAGTTGGTGCCCATCGCCACCAGCGAAGAGATGATCCCGCGCTTACCTTTCGGCGCGTACTCCGCAAGCATCGTCCCCGCGCCGGAAATCTCCGCTCCAGCGCCCAGTCCCTGAACAATACGCAGCGTCACCAGCAGCACCGGCGCAAAAATACCGATTTGCGCATAGGTGGGTAATACCCCGATAAGCGTCGTACAAATGCCCATCATGGTGATCGTAATAAACAGCACTTTTTTACGTCCGACACGGTCGCCCATTTTGCCGAAGATAAAAGCGCCGATAATGCGCGCGATATAGCCGGCGCCATAGGTGCCCATCGCTAAAATAAGCGCCATCGCCGCCGACTGTTCCGGGAAAAATATCTCATGGAAAACCAGCGCAGCGCCCAACGAGTAGAGCTGGAAATCCATAAATTCCAGCGCGGTCCCTAACCAGCCCGACACCGCGGCACGGATAAGGTCTTTGGTAGTTCGTTCAGATTTATGTTGTGTCATCATCTTTATTCTCTGAAGGTAAGAGGTAAAACGGCTATCTCATTATTATTCTGTGAAGGTCAGTAGCACCTTACAGCAGCGTTTCTGGTCTTTTTCAAATACCTCAATGGCCTCTTTGACCTGTTGGTATTCAAAATGATGGGTGATCAACATGTCGGGGTTGATCAGTTTTTTCTCCATCCAGTCGATCACCACGGGAAATTTCCGCGCATTAAGCCGCGAGGAGTAAAGAGAAAGCTCTTTGCCGGTGATGGCCTGTTGCACCACCTGCGACGGTTCCGTTGAAAACCCCATCAGCACAATTCGCCCGGCGGGCGATGCAATGGCAATCGCCTCAGCGAGGATTGTCGGGTGACAGGCTGCATCGACAATCAGCGTCGGTTTAATGCCTTTGGCTTCCAACTGCCCGGCAAGCGACTGTTCGCTGTTATTAATCACCCAGTCAGCGCCGTTTCGTTCCGCCAGCGCCAACCGCTCATCAATGCGATCAACGACAATCACCTGCTTCACACGGTAGACGCCCTTCAGCGCCTGCAATGTCGTCAGCCCCATTGGACCGGCGCCATAGATAAGGGCGATATCGTCTTCGCGCGGGTTGACCTGCCCGGTAACGTTCGCCGCAATAGTAAACGGTTCAACCATCACGGCATGCTCATCGGCAATCGACGCGGGGACGACCCACGCGTTGCCCGCCGGAACCACAGCATACTCACTAAACCCACCATCGCGATGTACGCCAAGCACCTCCAGCGACGTACAGACGTTCGGTTTGCCGACCGAGCAGGGGTAGCAGTGGCCGCAGCTGATCACCGGGTCGACGCAGACCCGCTGGCCCGGTGATTTATCGGTAACGCCGTCGCCGACGGCATCGATCACGCCGAAGAATTCGTGACCAATCACGCGCGGGTATTTAGCAAACGGATTGTGTCCGCGATAAATATGGCTGTCAGAACCGCAAATCCCGGCAAGCGTAATGCGCACCCGCACCTCGCCAGTCCCCGGGGCCGGGATTTCACGCTCTTCAATGACCAGTTCATTGGGTTGTCGAATGACGATGCTTTTCATTTTACGGTTCCTCACCAGTTCCACAGCGTGCCGTCCTCAAGACGGGCTACAGGCAAATATGCCGGGTCATACGGATATTTCGCCGCCAGTTTTTCATCAAATTCGATACCCAGCCCCGGTTTATCACCCGGATGCATATAGCCGTTATCGAAGGTCCAGCTGTGTGGGAAGACCTCAAGCATTTGTTCGGAATATCCCATGTACTCCTGCACGCCGAAGTTCGGCACCCACAGGTCAAAGTGCAGCGCCGCCGCCATACAGACCGGCGAAAGATCGGACGGACCATGCGAGCCGGTACGTACCTGGTAGAGAGAGGCGAAGTCTGCAATACGCCGCATTCCGCTGATTCCCCCCGCGTGAGTGATGGTGGTGCGGATATAGTCGATCAGTTGCTCTTCTATCAGCTGTTTGCAGTCCCAGATACTGTTGAACACTTCGCCTACCGCAATCGGCGTAACCGTATGCTGGCGAATCAAGCGGAAACATTCCTGGTTCTCCGCAGGCGTTGGGTCCTCCATCCAGAACAAGCGGTAATCTTCGATACTTTTGCCAAAACGCGCCGCCTCAATAGGCGTCAGCCGGTGGTGCATGTCGTGCAACAAATGCTCGTGGAAACCGAACTTATTGCGCACCGCCTCAAACAGCTTCGGCGTGAAGTCGAGGTATTTCTCGGTTGACCACAGCTGCTCTTCCGGCCACTGCCCCTTGGTAGCCGGTTCATAAGCCTGCCCTTTGCCTTTGGCCATGCCGTAGGTGGTTTTCATCCCCGGCACGCCACACTGCACGCGAATGGCTTTAAACCCCATCTCCTTGTGCCGGGCGTAATCTTCAAGCACATCGTCAAGCGTGTGCCCTGTGGTATGGCAGTACACCATGACGCCATCGCGCGATGCGCCGCCTAACAGTTGGTACAGCGGCATATTGGCGGCTTTGGCTTTGATATCCCACAGCGCCATGTCCACCGCAGAAATCGCCGACATGGTCACCGGGCCTCGGCGCCAGTACGCGCCTTTGTAGAAAAACTGCCAGATATCTTCTATACGCTGCGCATCGCGGCCAATAAGCTGCGGACACAGGTGATCTTTCAGGTAGGACGCCACCGACAGCTCACGACCGTTCAGCGTGGCATCCCCAAGCCCGGTAATACCGTCCTCGGTGGTGATTTTCAGCGTCACAAAGTTACGCCCAGGGCAGGTCACAAAGACTTCAGCGCCAACAATTTTCATTTCTCATCCTTACATCTCATCGTTGATGCAGGAAATTTACGCAACTGAGCTACTACCATACAAGTATAACGATCAAAAAATGCACCTTTGCTCACAAAAAATCGCGACGTTCTGAAGAACGTCCTGCGTAAATAAAAAATGCCTCGCGTCGTTGATGAAAGATACACGGCGTTTAATTATGCTGAGTAATAATCTGCGTATCTGCAATCAGCCTGCCTTTTGTTATCAAAGGGACGTTTTATGAATCTGCATTTTGCGGTGAACACCGCTTACCGGCATCTGAAACCCAATCGCTGGGATATCGTTGCTTTCCCGCTGATTATTTGCCTGATTGCCATGATGGTGACCGGTTTTAACCAGACCATGATGCCCATCGTGAGTCTGAAAACACAGACCATCTCTCTGGATCCCGCTAACCTGCCGGAATACGCCCTACGCACGACGCTGCGTATGCTGGTGGCGATGCTCGCCGCACTGCTGTTTACGCTGGTTTATGGCACGCTGGCGGCCAGAAGCCGTCGGGCGGAAAAAATCCTGATCCCCATTCTCGATATCCTGCAATCCGTGCCGGTTCTGGGCTATATCTCTTTCACCGTCACGTTCTTTATCGCCCTGTTCCCGGGACGCGTATTGGGCGTCGAACTGGCCGCTATCTTCGCCATCTTTACCAGCCAGGCGTGGAACATGACCTTCAGCTTTTATCAGTCGCTGCGCACGGTTCCGCGCGATCTGGTCGAAGTGTCGCGCGGTTTTCACCTGACGCCGTGGCAGCGCTTCTGGAAGCTTGATGTCCCCTTCGCCATACCGGGACTCATCTGGAATATGATGATGTCGATGTCCGGCGGCTGGTTTTTCATTGTGGCGTCCGAAGCCATTACCGTGGGAAATAATACCTTCACGCTTCCCGGTATCGGCGCGTATCTCGCCCAGGCGATTTTAAGCAAAAATATGCATGCGATCGGCTGGGTATTGCTGACAATGACGCTGGTGATTCTGGCCTACGATCAGCTGTTGTTCCGCCCGCTGGTGGCCTGGGCCGACAAGTTTCGCATGGAAAATACCCGCTCAGGCAGCGCGCCCACCTCATGGGTGCTGAACCTGATACGCCGTACCCGTCTGATTCACCGTCTGCTGTCGCCGTTCGGCATCCTGCTGTCGGGAATGGCGCGTATTCCGTTGCACATTCCCCTGCCGCACTGGGGCGCAGCCAGCCCGCGGTCGGCCCGTCGCCTCTCGCGGGTTGTTGATATTATCTGGGGAACGCTGGTCATCTTGCTGGCGCTGTACGTCACCTGGCGCGTGATTGGCTATGTCAGCACCGGTGTATCGCTAAGCGAGGTCGGTCACGTATTTCTGCTGGGTTTTGCCACGCTGCTGCGCGTCACGGTGCTGATTCTGATCTCATCGCTAGTCTGGGTTCCTCTTGGCGTAATGATCGGTATGCGCCCTGCGCTGGCGGGGAAAATACAGCCGATCGCGCAATTCCTGGCGGCGTTCCCGGCAAACCTGCTGTTTCCGATTTTTGTCATCACCATCGTGCACTTTAATCTGAACCCGAATATCTGGTTATCTCCGCTGATCGTTCTGGGTACGCAGTGGTACATCTTGTTTAACGTCGTTGCCGGAACGTCGGCCATTCCGAATGACTATCGTGAGGCTGCGGCGAATTTTCATATTCGCGGCTGGCAGTGGTGGCGTGAGGTCATGCTGCCGGGCATTTTCCCCTACTACATCACTGGCGCTATCACCGCGTCCGGCGGCGCATGGAACGCCAGCATCGTGGCGGAGTTTGTGCAATGGGGCGATACCCAGCTCACCGCCTATGGGATAGGCGCCTATATTGCCAAAACCACTGCGGCGGGAGACTTTCCGAAGATCATTCTGGGTGTCGCGGTCATGTCCTTGTTCGTCACCTTATTTAACCGTCTGCTGTGGCGGCCGCTGTACGCCTATGCAGAATCCAGATTCCGCATTGATTAACAAAGGGTTCCCCATGCAAGAAAAACCTGCAGTACCAGGCAACGCGTCAGATACCCATACTGAAATTCTGGCGGTGCGCGGGGTATGCCATGGATTTGATAAAGCGCATGACGAACGGATGATTCTGGATAACGTCAACCTGACGCTGCGCGAAGGCGAAATAGTCGGGCTGCTCGGACGCTCAGGGTCGGGGAAGTCAACACTGCTGCGCATTGTGGCCGGGCTTATCGCCCCGACCTCCGGCGAGGTGCAGTTTCAGGGCGCTGCGGTTAACGGTCCCGCGAAAGGCATTTCCATGGTGTTTCAGACCTTCGCGCTGTTTCCCTGGCTCACCGTGCTGCAAAATGTGGAAGCGGGCCTGGAAGCGCTGGGCGTCATCGCCACTGAACGCCGTACCCGGGCGCTGGCGGCGATAGACCTTATCGGGCTTGATGGCTTTGAAAACGCCTATCCGCGCGAGCTTTCCGGCGGCATGCGTCAGCGGGTCGGTTTTGCCCGCGCGCTGGTGGTTGATCCCGCGCTTCTGCTGATGGATGAGCCCTTCTCGGCCCTGGACGTGCTCACTGCGGAAACGCTGCGTACCGACCTGCTCGACCTGTGGAACGAAAGCAGAATGCCGATTAAATCGGTGCTGATCGTCACACATAACA